>CAZPCA010000115.1:0-8596 GCA_964584995.1 uncultured Bifidobacterium sp. | reverse complement strand
ATCGTCAGCGCGCTCCGGGATCTCTGGGTGCTTCTTCTTGGCCATCACGCGTAATGAAAGGTATGCGCATGGCAGGACATCAGGGTGACGTTCGCGTTAAACTCCAAAATCTTCAGGTAGTGAAAGTATTGCCGGAACAGAACCTTTTGTTGATCAAAGGTGCAATTCCCGGACATAAAGGATCATTTGTAACGGTGACTAAATAATCATGGAAGTATCAGTATATAATCTCTCAGGAAAAGAGACAGGTCGTAAAGCGAACCTGAACGATGAGATCTTTGGCATCGCGCCGAATGATCACGCCATCTATCTCGATGTGAAGCAATTCCTCGCGAACAAACGCCAGGGTACTCATAAATCAAAAGAGCGTAACGAAGTTTCCGGTACAACCAAGAAATTGAAGCGCCAGAAAGGTACCGGTGGTGCCCGTGCGGGTTCAATGAAAAGCCCGGTGTTCGTTGGTGGAGGCCGTATTTTCGGACCACGTCCACGTAACTACTCTTTCAGCCTCAACAAAAAGCTGAAGCGTTTGGCTCGTATTTCTGCCCTTGCTTATAAGGCACAGGCTAACAATATCATGATCCTTGAAGACTTCAATTTCGACCATCCGAAGACAAAACAGATGTCGGAACTTGTAAAGAATTTAAAGGTGGCGGATAAAAAAACCTTAGTGGTTCTGTCTCAATCAAATAAAAACGTATATTTGTCGTCCCGAAATTTGGAGCGCAGCAAAGTCGTAACTGCTTCTGACTTAAACACTTACGATATTGTGCATGCGCAGAATATCATTGTAACAGAGAGTTCGCTGCCGATTATCGAAAGCACCCTGCTGAAATAATAAACAGCCCGGGAATGAAAATAATCCCATAAAGGATTGATTTCCACCCGGGTTGATAGTCTAAATTAAACTAAGTGCATAGGCACGATAAACCTATAGAGTAATAAAATGGATATCCTGAAGAAACCGGTTGTCACCGAAAAGATGAACCGGATTACAGAAAAACAGCCCCGGTACGGCTTTATTGTCGACAAGCGTTCCAATAAATTGGAAATTAAGAAGGCTGTGGAAGCTATGTACGGTGTGACCGTTGAATCGGTGAACACCATGGTGTACCGCGGAAAATCCAAGTCGCGTGGAACGAAAACCGGCTTTGTGACCGGTAGCCGTCCAAGCACTAAAAAGGCGATTGTCACTCTGAAAAAGGGAGACATGATCGATTTCTTCAGCAATATCTAATCTGAAAAGAGCAAAGAGCAATGGGTACTCAGAAAATTCGTCCAATGACACCGGGTCAGCGTCACCTGGTGCGCAACGACTACAGTGAAATCACTGCCAGTGAGCCTGAAAAGTCACTCTTGGTTTCCATGAAGCGTAGCGGTGGTCGTAACAATACAGGTAAAATGACCATGCGTTACATCGGTGGCGGTCACCGTAAATTGTACCGCATCATCGATTTCAAACGCGATAAAATCAACGTTCCTGCTAAGGTAGAAACGATTGAATACGATCCAAACCGTACATGTTTCATCGCACTGGTGAAATACGCTGATGGTGAAAAGCGCTACATCCTTGCTCCCAACGGAGTTAAGGTGGGTCAGACAATCGCTTCCGGCAGCACAGTTGCTCCTGAGGTGGGCAATGCGATGCCATTGAAGGATATTCCTTTGGGAACCACGGTGCACAATATTGAAATGCGTCCCGGTCAGGGTGGTAAGATTGCACGCAGTGCGGGTTCTTACGCACAGCTTGCTGCGCGTGAAGAAAAATATGCAGTACTGAAGATGCCTTCTGGCGAGACACGCAAGGTGTTGGTTTCGTGCATGGCTACCATCGGTTCTGTTTCCAACCCTGATCACGATAAGCAGAGTAAAGGTAAGGCTGGCCGTAACCGTTGGATCGGTATTCGTCCGAGGGTACGCGGTGTGGCCATGAACCCAGTGGATCACCCGATGGGTGGAGGTGAAGGTCGTGCATCGGGAGGTCACCCCCGTTCACGCAAGGGGCTTATCGCCAAGGGTTACAAGACGCGCAAGAAGAGTAATCCTACCAACAAGTACATCATTGAGCGTCGTAAAAAATAATTATTAACCGGATTCTGAAGTAAATACACTATGAGTCGTTCGCTTAAAAAAGGCCCATTCATCGATTACAAACTCGAGCAAAAAGTGCTCGGTATGAGCGATGGCAAAAAGAAGGCAACCATCAAAACATGGTCACGCCGTTCGATGATATCTCCTGATTTCGTAGGAAACACATTCGCCGTGCACAATGGAAACAAGTTCATTCCCGTGTACGTCACTGAAAATATGGTTGGACACAAGCTTGGTGAATTCGCCCCTACGCGTACTTTCCGCGGGCATGCCGGAGCAAAAGATAAAGGATCTAAATAATCATGGGAGCCAGAAAACGTAACGTTGCAACACAGCGCAAAGCAGCCCAAAAGCAGGTGGCCTTTGCTAAACTGAACGATTGTCCGACATCGCCGCGCAAAATGCGCCTGGTAGCCGATATGATCCGTGGTAAGCGCGTTGATCTTGCGCTCGCCATGCTTCGCCTGAGTACCAAAGAGGCGGCAGGAAGATTGGAAAAACTCCTTCTTTCCGCTCTTGCCAACTGGCAGGCAAAAAATGAAGGTAGCCGGATTGAAGACCAGGAGCTGATTGTATCTTCTGTAAATGTCGATGGCGGCCGCATGCTGAAGCGCCTTCGTCCTGCCCCGCAGGGTCGTGGATACCGCGTTCGCAAGCGTTCAAATCACGTAACCATTGTAGTGGACAACAAAAATGCTGTTGCCGCTGCTGAAACAAATACCGCAAACTAAGTCAAAGAGCACACATGGGACAAAAAGCTAACCCGATTGGTAATCGTTTAGGCATCATCCGCGGATGGGATTCTAACTGGTACGGAGGGAAAAATTACTCTGATAAGCTGGTGGAAGACGAAAAAATCCGCAAATACCTGCTGGCTCGTCTGTCAAAGGGCGGTGTATCGCGTATCGTCATTGAGCGTACATTGAAGCTCATCACTGTGACCATTCACACGGCCCGTCCGGGTATCGTTATCGGTAAAGGCGGTGCAGAAGTAGATAAGCTCAAGGAAGAAGTTAAGAAGCTGACCAAGAAAGAAGTTCAAATCAACATATTTGAAATCAAGCGCCCTGAGTTGGATGCACAGCTCGTGGCGGACGGTATCGCCCGTCAGCTTGAGGCACGTATTTCCTTCCGCCGTGCGATGAAGCAAAGTATCGCTTCCACCATGCGCATGGGAGCTGAGGGTATCAAGGTTACCTGTGCAGGTCGTCTGGGAGGTGCTGAGATTGCTCGTACCGAACAGTACAAAGAAGGACGTGTTCCACTGCATACTTTCCGTGCGGATATCGACTATGCTTTGTCAGAAGCCTTGACTACCTATGGTATCATCGGTATCAAAGTGTGGATTTGCAAAGGAGAGGTGTACGGCAAGCGTGATCTTTCTCCGAACATCGGTATCGCCAGCACACCGAAGCCCGGTAGTGTAGGCAAGGAGCGCGGCGATCGTCCTGAAAGAGGTGATCGTGACAACCGCGGAGGTCGCGGTGGTCGTGGAGGTGCGGGACGCGGAAAATCCACCAGAGATTAATCAACGAATAAACGAAGAATCAAGATAAAGTAGCTGAATCATGTTACAGCCTAAAAAAACCAAATTCAGAAAGCAGCACAAGATGGTGCCCAGTGGTACTGCCACACGCGGAACTACCTTGGCTTTCGGAACCTTTGGCATCAAATCACTCGAAACCTGCTGGATTACTTCCCGTCAGATAGAAGCGGCCCGTGTTGCGGTGACCCGTTACATGAAGCGTGAAGGTCAGATATGGATCCGTATTTTCCCGGACAAACCGATTACCCGTAAGCCTTTGGAGGTACGTATGGGTAAAGGTAAAGGAGCACCCGAATTCTGGGTGGCTACCGTGAAGCCAGGAACGGTCATCTTCGAAGCGGAAGGTGTTCCCATGACCATCGCCAAGGAAGCACTTCGTCTGGCAGCTCAAAAATTACCGGTAACGACCAAATTCGTGGTGCGCCCGGATTATCAGGAATAATACTCAAAGCATTACCATGAAACAGTCCATCGTCAAGGACCTTACAACGGAAGAAATCCGTGCAAAAATCGGAGAGGAGCGTACAGCGTATGTCAAGCTGAAAATGGCACATGCGGTTTCTCCGATTGAAAACCCGATGAAGATCCGTGCTTCCCGCCGTGCAATCGCGCGCCTGACCACTGAACTTCGTAACCGTATGACTCAAACTCAAGCCGCTGAAAAATAATCATGGAAGTAAGAGCGCTCCGTAAAGAACGTATCGGTATAGTGACCGGTACCAAAATGAATAAGTCCATCGTGGTTTCAGTAGAGGCCAGGGAGAAACACCCCAAGTATGGTAAGTTCATCAAGAAAACCAAGAAGTTCATGGCTCACGATGAGAAAAACGAGTGCGGCATGGGTGACACAGTTAAAATCATGGAGACACGTCCGCTGAGCAAGCTCAAGAGATGGCGTCTGGTGGAAATAATCGAAAAAGCGAAATAATCTGTATCCTTCCCTCCGGGGGAGAGTATATTCAAGTAACGAGATAAAATGATACAGCAAGAGTCAAGGCTCGTAGTAGCCGATAACAGCGGTGCCAAAGAGGTACTTTGTATCCGGGTTCTGGGCGGAACCGGCAAACGGTATGCGTCCCTCGGTGACAAGATTGTCGTCACTGTGAAAAACGCGCTTCCCTCAGGAAACGTGAAAAAAGGAACCGTATCCAAAGCGGTGGTTGTCCGCGTCAACAAGGAAGTTCGTCGCGACGACGGATCCTACATCCGCTTCGACGACAATGCAGTGGTACTCCTGAACAACCAGGACGAATTGCGCGGCACCCGTATTTTCGGACCCGTAGCACGTGAACTGCGTGAGAAACAATTTATGAAAATCGTATCCTTAGCTCCGGAGGTACTCTAAGAAATGGAACGTACAAAGAATAAACAACCCAAACTTCATGTTCGCAAGGGCGATCTGGTGAAGGTCATCAGTGGCGACTCCAAAGGTCAGCAGGGAAAAGTACTTGAGGTAATGACTGCAGACCGCATGGCCATCGTTGAAAAAGTAAATATGGTTTCCAAGCATACCCGTCCCAATGCGAAAAACACACAGGGCGGTATCGTGAAGCAGGAAGCACCGGTTCGCATTTCCAAGCTGATGGTGATTGATCCTGCCACAGGAAAACCCGGCCGTGTAGGTCGTCGTCTGGAAGACGGTAAACTTGTTCGTTATGTCAAAACAAAGAAATAACAGGGGAGGGATAGCATCATGAAATACGAACCGCGCCTGAAAACGAAATACCGCAATGAAGTTGTCAAGTCATTGCGCGACAAGTTCAACTACAAGAGCGTCATGCAAGTGCCGCGTCTGACAAAGATTTGTATCAACCAGGGATTGGGAGATGCGGTGTCTGATAAGAAGATCATCGAGTCGGCCATCAACGAGATGTCTACTATCACCGGACAGAAAGCCGTTGCTACAAAGTCCAGGAAGGATATCTCCAACTTCAAGTTGCGTGCTGGTGTTGCCATCGGCGCCCGTGTCACGCTCCGTGGAGACAAGATGTATGAATTCCTTGATCGCTTGGTGGCGGTGGCACTGCCCCGTATCCGCGACTTCCGTGGTGTGAACGATAAAGGTTTCGATGGCCGTGGCAATTACACCCTCGGCGTCACCGAACAAATCATCTTTCCGGAAATCGACATCGATAAAGTCAATAAAATCCAGGGAATGGATATCACCTTCGTTACTTCCGCTGAAAAGGACAACGAAGCCATGGAACTCTTAAAAGAATTCGGTATTCCTTTCAAGAACCAAGCTAAATAATACTCAGAACGATGTCAAAAGAATCGATCAAAGCGCGCGAATTGAAGCGCATCCGTCTGGTAGAAAAATACGCGGAGAAGCGTAAGGAACTTAAAGAAGCCGGTGATTATGTCGCCCTTCAGAAGTTACCGAAGAACTCTTGTCCGATCCGAGTGCGCAACCGTTGCAAACTCACTGGTCGTCCCCGCGGTTATATCCGTCAGTTCGGGATTTCCCGCGTGATGTTCCGCAAACTGGCACTCGAAGGAAAGATCGCCGGCGTCACCAAGTCAAGCTGGTAATCGTACCGTTAAATTAAAACTGACCAATCAGAATCCAATAGTCCATGTATACCGATCCAATAGCAGATTACTTGACGCGTATCCGTAATGCGGTGAAAGCAAATCACCGTGTAGTGGAAGTTCCTGCTTCCAACATGAAAAAGGAAATGACAAAGATCCTCTACGATAAAGGATACATTTCCAATTACAAGTTTGAAGAGACGGACAATAAGCAGGGCAATATCAAAATTGCTTTGAAATACAATGCCGTTACCAAGATGCCGGCTATCTCTGCCATCCGACGCATTTCCAAGCCGGGTCTGCGTAAGTATGTCAAGGCCGACCGTATCCCCCGTGTTATCAACGGACTTGGTATCGCCATCGTTTCCACATCCCGCGGACTGATGACCGACAAGGAAGCCCGTCAGTTGAATGTAGGTGGAGAAGTAATCTGTTTCGTGTATTAATACTTTAAAAATTACGACGAGAAAATGTCACGCGTAGGAAAAAACCCGATAAGCTTGCCGAATGGTGTTCAGGTGACTGTAAATGGTCACGAAGTTTCGGTGAAAGGACCCAAGGGAACCCTCTCTCAGAAGATAGAAGACGGAATCAGCGTCAATGTAGACGGCAACCAGTTACTGGTGACCCGTGCTACAGAGCAAAAACGGCACCGTGCTCTGCATGGTCTCACCCGTGCGCTGATCAACAATATGGTGGTAGGTGTTTCTACCGGTTTCAAAATCGAGCAGGAGCTGGTCGGCGTGGGTTACCGCGCTACCAATCAGGGCAACATGCTGGATATGGTATTGGGTTACTCTCACCACGTCGTATTTGAACTCCCGGCTGAAATTAAAGTGGCAACCCGCCAGGATAAAGGTCAGAATCCGATCATCACCCTGGAAAGTCACGACAAGCAATTGCTCGGCCAGGTTGCTGCCAAAATCAGGTCGCTTCGTAAACCGGAGCCCTACAAAGGAAAAGGTATCAAGTTCGTGGATGAGCAGTTGCGTAGAAAGGCTGGTAAATCCGCTTCCAAGAAATAATCAATCACTAACCGATATAGTTCACGGTTTATTATGCAAGATCAAAAAATCGTTCGCCGCACAAAAATACGTGCCCGCATACGCAAGGCCATCAAGGGCACAGCTGAGCGTCCCCGCCTGTCTGTTTACCGCAGTAACAAGGCTATTTATGCCCAGGTCATCGACGACCTGAAAGGCCATACCATCGTGGCTGCTTCTTCCCGCGAAAGTGGCGTGGATGCCAAGTCTACAAAGGTGGAGCAGGCGCAGGCAGTTGGAAAACTGCTCGCTGAGAAAGCCAAAGCAGTGGGTGTTAACGCAGTGGTGTTCGACCGTGGCGGTTATCTCTACCATGGACGTGTAAAGGCGCTCGCCGAAGGTGCGCGCGAAGCAGGTCTTCAATTCTAATTTGAAACGATAGTCAGAATATATCCAATGATTCAGAACAGCAAACGCGTAAAGTCAACCGACACTGAACTCCACGATAAACTGGTGGCGGTAAACCGAGTTACGAAAGTGACCAAGGGTGGTCGTGCTTTTGGATTCGCTGCCATAGTAGTGGTAGGGGACGAGAAAGGTGTAGTAGGACACGGACTTGGTAAAGCGAAAGAAGTAACCGATGCCGTAACAAAGGCTATCGACGATGCCAAGAAAAACCTGGTGCGTGTTCCCCTGAGAAGAGGTACCGTTCCACATGAGCAGGAAGGTAAATTCGGTGGAGCCCGCGTCTTCTTGAAGCCGGCCGCACCCGGAACCGGTGTAATCGCAGGTGGTGCTATGCGCTCCGTGTTGGAAAGCGTTGGTGTGACTGACGTACTTGCGAAATCAAAAGGTTCATCCAATCCGCACAACGTGGTGAAGGCAACCATTGATGCGCTCATCAAAATGCGTGATGCACGCGATGTTGCGCAACAGCGTAATGTGGACTTAAGTAAAGTATTTAACGGATAATCACCACCTGCATAATCAGTTATGGCAAAGTTGCAGATTACACAAATTAAAAGCGGTATTGACCGTTCTGAAAATCAGAAACGCACCCTCAAGGCGTTGGGTCTTACCATGCACAAAACAGTTGAACTCGAAGCGACTCCGCAAATCAAAGGCATGGTGGCTAAAGTGCACCACCTGGTGCGTGTCGTTGAGAAATAATAACTCCGTCTGAACAAGAGAAATACTACAGATTATGGATTTGAGCAATCTTAAACCGGCTAAAGGTTCCGTGAAAAACGGAAAGCGCATCGCACGTGGTGCTGGCTCCGGTCACGGTGGTACAGCCACACGCGGTCACAAAGGTGCCGGTTCACGCAGCGGTAATAGCCGTAAAATCGGTTTCGAAGGCGGTCAGATGCCGCTGCAGCGTCGTCTGCCAAAATTCGGTTTCAAAAATATCAACCGTGTGGAGTATGCAGGTATCAATTTGGAC
>CAZPCA010000114.1:0-8660 GCA_964584995.1 uncultured Bifidobacterium sp. | reverse complement strand
CCCGTGCGGGAAGTGTTTTACCAGTTGGACGCCAGTAACGCAGCGGGGCTCAACACCGGAACCAGTTTGCAGGTCTCCAATCTTCTCTCGATGAAAGCGGGATTGATCACGACCGGTTCCAACGAGGTTTACATGACCACTACGAATACCGCATCCATCTTCGGCTATTCCCTAAACCGCTACATTGTTGGCAATCTGCGCCGACAACTGGCAAACAGCGGCGTATACGATTTTCCGGTCGGCACCTCCACCGACTATGAACTGGCCACACTGAACATCGCCAGTCAGGCAGGCATGGGCAATGTAAATGTCGCTTTCAACACTCCGGCAGGAACCACTCCCAACCCTTCTCTTTGTTTCGTAAACTCCAGTGCCATCACCGATATGCTGAATGCCGGATATTGGTCCATCACGCCCAATGTGAATCCGCTGGCGGTGAATCTTTCACTGACCTTGCGCGAGCGTGGACATACCAATTCAGTGGCTCCAGCCTCGCGTTACGGTATCATACGCCGCGACGATATCCTCAGCGACTGGCTGGGGGCACCCCTCGGCGTGCACTCTAACGCCACTCAGCTGGAGGTTGGGGGTACAGCCACGGCCGTTAGGACCGGCATCACCAGCACTACCTTCTGGGGCGATTTCGGCATAGGCTTCGGTAATGCGCCATTACCTGTGGAATGGCTGAGCTTCACCGGAAGACCGGAAAACGGCTATGTCAGTCTGGAATGGAAAACAGCCAGTGAAACCGGCAATGATTACTTCATTCTGGAAAGGAGCGCAGATGGTATTTCTTACTCTGCGCTGGGCTTTGTTCCCGGAAACGGCCACACGAGCACCGTCAGTTCCTACAGTTACATCGACACCGATCCACTGCAGGGTATTTCCTATTACCGCCTGCGGCAGGTAGATTACAATGGCAGGAGCGAATTCAGCCCGATTGTGCCTGTCAGAATCGGTGTCGGTGCCAGCGTGGTTTCCCTCTATCCGAATCCTGTCCGCGACAAAGCATGGCTGATGCTTCAATCGGAAGAAACCAGCATCACTGCTTTGGAGATTTTCGATGCCACGGGAAAGTTGGCACTGTCTCAATCCCTGGAACTCGTCAAGGGCAGCAACGGCCTGCAACTCGATCTAGGACACCTGCCAGCAGGGATTTACCACGCGCGCTTAGGAACAGACACTTTCCGCATTGTCAAGCAATAAGGTCCATCCTAACTTTTCAATAAAAGCGATGGAAATAAAAAAGCCGGTCTAAAGACCGGCCTGTGATTGCAGTTTCTCTGTTATCGCTTATCCATTCAAGGCCTCAGCACCGGCCACAATCTCCAGAATCTCGTTGGTGATGGCTGCCTGACGCGCTTTGTTGTAGGATAGACGCAGCTCTTTGAGCAACTCACCGGCATTATCGGTGGCTTTGTTCATGGCCGTCATCCGTGCACCATGCTCTGAAGCATGTGAATCGAGCATGGCCTTGTAGAGTTGTGTCTTGATGGATTTAGGGATCAACTCCAATACGATTTCCTCCTTGGATGGCTCAAAAATGTAATCGTTCTTCGCTTTGCTATCATTGGAAGCTGTGGGTGGCTGGATAGGCAGCAGTTGCTCGTTGAGTACATTCTGTACCGCAGCGTTCTTGAACTGGTTGTAAACAACCACTACACGATCGTAGCGGGCAGCGGCAAAATCGGCCATGATGGTATCCGCGATGCGGGAGGCCTGTTGGAAAGTCAGGTCAGCAAAAACCTCGTTATGATGACCCAGATAGACGGCTTTGTTCTTGGAGAAGAAATCAGAACCCTTCTTTCCAATACACAACACTTTCACGCCCCCGTTTTTCACCTGCTCCCTGTACTCGTCATTGAGTAGACGATTCACCGTACGGATGATGTTCGCATTGAAGGCCCCTGCGAGTCCGCGGTTGGAAGTCACTGCTACGATCAGCACGTTGTTCACCGGGCGCACCCTGGCGAATTGTCCTCCGGCACTTTCCTCCAGTGTAGAGGAGAGGTTTTCGAGGATATCGCGCAGCTTGTTGGCATAGGGCCTCAATTGCTGAATCGCATTCTGTGCACGGCGCAACTTTGCAGCACTCACCATTTTCATGGCCTTGGTAATTTGCTGCGTACTGTTGACCGAAGCAATCCGTAGTCGTACTTCTTTTAAATTAGGCATTTGATCAATTATGAATTATGTATTCAGAATTGTGAATTATGAATTGTGAATTCTGAATTACACAGCGTATTTCTTCGCCAGGTCCTTTCCGACCCGCTCCAGTTCGTTGGTGATATCGTCGTTGATGACGCCTTTCGCCAATTGCTCCAATACGTTCTTATGCTGTGCTCTGAGGAGGTTCAGGAAGTCCGCTTCGAACTCACGCACCTTTCTGACAGGTACTGCTTGCAGAAGACCTTTTGTTCCGAGGTAGATGATGGCCACCTGTTCCTCCACACGCAGCGGTGAATACTGACCCTGCTTGAGGATTTCCACGTTACGGGAACCCTTGTCGAGTACCGCTTTGGTAGCGGCATCAAGATCGGAACCAAATTTCGCGAAAGCTTCGAGCTCACGGTACTGGGCCTGATCGAGCTTGAGTGTACCTGCTACCTTTTTCATCGCCTTGATCTGTGCATTACCCCCTACGCGCGACACGGATATACCTACGTTGATGGCGGGGCGAACACCGGAGTTGAAGAGGTTAGCCTCCAGGAATATCTGACCGTCGGTGATGGAAATCACGTTGGTGGGGATATAGGCGGATACGTCGCCTGCCTGTGTTTCGATAATGGGAAGTGCCGTGAGTGAACCACCACCTTTGACTTTGCTGCGCAATGTCTCCGGAAGATCGTTCATCTGTGCAGCGATGCTGTCGGATTTGATCACCTTGGCTGCACGCTCGAGCAGACGGCTGTGCAAATAGAATACGTCACCGGGATATGCTTCACGACCCGGGGGACGACGGAGGAGCAGGGACACCTCACGGTAAGCCACTGCCTGCTTCGACAAATCATCATACACCACGAGCGCCGGACGACCTGTATCACGGAAATATTCACCGATGGCAGCACCAGCCATAGGAGCATAGAATTGCATCGGTGCGGATTCAGAGGCGGTAGCCGCTACAACAACTGTGTAGGGCATCGCTCCACGCTCTTCGAGGGTCTTCACCACGTTGGCAACGGTAGAACCTTTTTGTCCTACGGCAACATAGATACAAAAGACGGGTTCCCCGCGATCGTAGAATTCACGCTGGTTGATGATGGTATCGAGTGCTACGGCTGTTTTACCTGTCTGGCGGTCACCGATGATCAGCTCGCGCTGACCACGACCGATGGGAATCATAGCGTCAATCGCCTTGATACCGGTCTGCAGCGGTTCGTTCACCGGCTGCCGGAAGATAACGCCCGGGGCTTTACGCTCCAGCGGCATTTCGTAGAGTTCGCCCGTCAGGGGACCTTTTCCATCAATAGGATTACCAAGGGTATCCACCACACGGCCCAGCATACCTTCTCCCACTTTGATGGAGGCGATTTTACCGGTACGCTTTACGGTGTCCCCTTCCTTGATATCGTTGGAGGAACCCAGGGTTACGGCACCGATATTGTCCTCTTCAAGGTTCAACACGATACCTTTTAAACCATTTTCAAACTCGATCAGCTCACCGGACTGTACCTTGGTGAGGCCGTAAATACGGGCGATACCGTCACCCACCTGGAGTACGGTTCCCACCTCTTCGAGTTCAGTGGCTGACTTGAAGCCGGCGAGTTGCTGGCGCAAAATCGCTGATACTTCATCGGGTCTTACATCTACCATTGTAATGTTGTATTAAAGTGTGTTAGTTATGCTGTTTTTATTGGCAGAACAGGAAAGAATCCTGCTCAGTATTCACGGATATAAAGGTTGTCGTCGAATTCATTTTTCAGCTGGCGGAGTTTGCGGCTCACGCTCGCATCGTGTTGCTGATCCCCCACCCGCAGTACAAAACCGCCGATGAGATCTGCATCTACTTTTTCCGTCAGTTCTACCTTGTCGCCTTTCATTCCCTTGACGATAGCGAGGATGGAAGTGCGCATGTTATCGTCCATCTTCGTTGAAGTGGTCACTACTGCGCTGACAATGCCTTGTTCTTCTTTGTGGATTTTGACGTACTCGGAAGCAATTCCGTCCAAGTAGCTTTCCCTGCCCTTGCGGATCACGATAGTGAGGAAGCCATTGGTGACGGCATCGATTTTCGATCCGAACAGCGCTTTGATAACCGCCTCTTTTTTATCTCCCTGCACAATCGGGTTGCGCAGCAAGGTCACCAATTCACGGCTGGCAGCGCAGGTAGCGGCTATCAGCTCCATGTCGGCGAACACCTTGTCGGACATATTGCGTTCGCGGGCAAGTCCCAGCAGGGATTTTGCGTAACGTCGGGCTATTTTGGTCTCGGCCATTGTTGTGTTGCGTTAGCAGAACGAAAGGTTCTCGCAGTTTTCCGTTAATTCATCTTCACATCCTTCAGCAGGTCCTGTACAAGGGCCTTTTGCTTCTCATCGTTGCTGAGTTGCTGACGGATTACTTTCTCTGCGATTTCAATAGAAAGGGTCGCCACCTGATTTTTCAATTCGGTGATGGCCGCCATCTTTTCGTTCTGTATGGTTTCGCGGGCGATATTGATCAGGCGATCTCCCTCGGACTGTGCTTTGCCACGGGCTTCGTTCACGATCATGTCCTTGGTCTCCCGTGCTTCCTTCAGGATCTTGTCCCTTTCGTTGCGTGCTTCCATAAGAATACGCTCGTTTTCTGCTTTCATGCCGGCCACTTCTTCTTTGGCCTTGCGCGCTGCATTGAGTGCTTCTTCGATCGATGTCTCACGCTCTTTCAGGGAGCTGAGGATAGGACCCCAGGCAAATTTGCGCATCAGGAATACTACGATCAGGAAAGAGACGGTCATCCAGAATACTAGACCGAAATCGGGTTTAACGAGTTCCATAGTGTAAGATACTTGTTGGGCGTGGCCCTATGTTGTATTGATTGATTTCAGGTAAAACCGGCACCCGGCCAAGCGCCGTTCTGCCGGTTTTTGATTTTGCGCTCGCTTACTTGGTAAGGATAGCAAGCAGGCCGATTACCATCGCGAAGAAGGCAGCACCTTCAACGAGTGCAGCAGCCAGAATCATGTTGCCGCGGATGTCGCCTGAAGCTTCAGGCTGACGTGCGATAGATTCGAGTGCAGAACCGCCGATACGACCGATACCGATACCGGCACCAATTGCAGCAAGGCCTGCGCCAACGGCAGCAAGACCGTAACCCATTCCGATGTTTTCTGCAGCGGCCTGGAGGAGGATGTTTGATAACATTGTTGTTTGATTTAAGAGTTAATTAAGGATTTCTATTTCTTTTTTCCGTACCCTGAGCGTAGTCGAAGGGTAAAATGATTTTAGCAATTAATGATGGTGCTCCTCTACCGCGGCACCGATGTACACTGCGCTGAGCATGGTGAAGACATAGGCCTGAAGAAAGGCGACCAGCAATTCAAGTGTGGTCATGAAGACCGTGAACACAAGGGAGAGCGGAGATACCGCCAGACCTACTCCTGGACCGTTCTCTCCGAAGATGAAAATCAGGCAGAAGAAGGAAAGTGCGATGATGTGTCCCGCCGTTATATTGGCGAAAAGACGAATCATCAGTACGAAGGGGCGCAGGAAAACACCAAGGATTTCAATGGGTGTCAGCAGAAGGAGGATGGGCTTTGGAACGCCGGGCATCATGAACACGTGTTCCCAGTAATACTTGTTCGCACTGAAGGAAACGATTACGAACGTGAAGAGCGCCAGTGTCATCGCAATGCTGATGTTGCCCGTAAGATTGGCTCCACCTGGAAACACCGGAATAAGTCCCAGCAGGTTAGCGATCCAGATGAAGAAGAAAACCGTGAGCAAATACGGAAGGAACTTCTCGTATTTATGCCCGATGCTGGGTTTGATCACCTCGTCACGCATAAAAAGTATGATAGGTTCGATGGCGTTCTGGAGACCTGTAGGAGCTAGTCCTTTACGCTTCCGCGTGTACGCATTGGCCACATTGGTGAAAATCACCATCATGAGGATAAGCGTGATGAACATGGTGGCCACGTTCTTGGTGATGGAAATATCGGTGGTGGCTTTCGTCAGTTCCTCATTTACCGTAGCAAGATGTGCATCGGTAGGATCCATTTCATTCACAGCAACCACTTTGCCTTCGTGCAGCATGTAGCCCGCGTAAGCGGAATGGCCATGATCAAAGTGCGAACTCATGAATACAGTGAGGCCTCGCTCGGCATTGTACAGAATAACAGGAAGGGGCAATTCAGTATGTCCCCATAAGTGCCATCCGTGCGCATCCGCGATATGTTCCATGATGATTTTACCCGCATTCAACTTCTCCTCTCCATGCCCAGCACCGTGACTTTCAGTGCTTTCAGGAGCGGCAACATGCTGATGTTCAGCGGTTGCATGATCGGTATGCGTGGCCGTGTCCACCGATGCTATGAGCGCAAAGGCGAGGAAGGTGAAAATAGAAAGTAGTGCTAAACGCTTGTATTTCAACATGATATGCGCACCTGTAGGTTAATGAGAGCGCAAATTTACGCAAATTGGCAATATACAACATAGCCTGATGTGTAAATATCGCTGTCGGACCGTTGTTGCGGGAGTGAAGCCCTGTAATGGGTAATCAATGTACTGATTAACAAGGTTTTAGGAGATTTGTTCGGCGGGCGGCTTTCAACATTCGGTACAGCTCCGCAGACCTAAGAAACAGTGTCGATGTTTGATACCCGGGAAGCAAGTCCTTTAAAAAGCCAGTACAGTTCCCCTGCCTACAACACCAGGAAAAAAGCAAGGTGCCTACTTCGAGGGGTAATAACGCCAAACAACGATCGACAAAAGGGTATAGGGCAAGGCTCCGGCCATGATTTTCAGGGAGCCGCCAACAATTCCAATAAGCAGCAGGATATACATCAGTAATCCCAGCATCAGCATTCCAACCAGGACCAGGCGGCGAGAAGGAAGGTTTTGAAACAACGTAACTAATAAAATGCATTGCCCGGCAAAAGGCAGTACAGTCAGGGGGTGTAACACGGACAAAGGATCCTGCCAGCTTTTCCTCAGCACTTCCGCCTCCAGTTCGAACAGGAACATGCGCTGACTATCTCCCCACTCGAGGTAGGCTATCGAAGAAAACAACAGCAGCAGGAGGACATAGGCTTTTTCTCGCATTCGGAAACCCATTAATACGTTCAGCTGATAGCAATATTAATCAATGTCCGGTACAGGGCGTCGGCATCAAAAGCAAATCCTCCCTGGGAGGAGGACTTGTGGTTAAACAGTATGCGGGAAAGAACAAATCTATGCTGCTGCATTTTTACTCATACTCGTTAAGACCGACCAGGAAGTATTTGGTCTTCCCCAGTAAATAGCCTCCACTGGTGTGTTGTATCAATAGCCTTCCCTGCTCACCGGAATTCCAGTTCAAAACCAGAGTTTCCTGCTGTCCTTTGCACTCCACTGTCCACCGGCCACCCTCGTTCGAGGCTGTAGCGGCACTGAAATCTGCGTAGGCGTCTCCGCTGAGGTAGGATGCATTGCTTTTGAAATAAAATGTCCCGTTGTCAAATAGGTAATATGCCCACTTCTCTGAAAAGCCGTTGCCGGTGTACACATGCAGAAACTTCTTATTGGCATACTGCGCAGTGGCGAAGATGAAATCCGGACTACCTGCAGCCGATGACTTCGCTGTATTAGCAGATGACTGCTGTACCCCGGCAGTGGCTTTCAGCAAGGAATCTATCTCGGCATAGGCGGCCACCGGGTCCACATCCGAACGGGTGAAGTACATGGAATTGAGGGACCCATCTGCCAAAAAAAGATTCCCCGAACCATCCAGCCTTGCATAGTTTTCTGTTTTATCCTCCCCTTCGGCCAGTTGCAAAATACAGACATCGTCTTTCATCTTGCCTGCTACGCGCAGTGCCTTTTGCCCATCAGAAATGAAGCCCCTGTAGCCGGCCTTGGTGGATTTCAAGATAAGCACAGTCAAGGGCTCCTGCAACATATAAACTCCGGCAAATTGCTGTGCATGCAGCGGAAGACACATAGCGATAAATCCAAGCAGGAGCATCAAGAGCAAGTTCCTTTTCATCCTTCGTTTTTTGCGAAGTTCAGCCATTATCCTGCCACACCATCGGCTAAAGATAAAAACCCCCGATTTCGGGGATGTGAGGAGGAGTGATGCCTTCCTAACCATAAAGCGTACACCCATCAAGCTTATTAACATTTTGATGCCAATATCATTACTACGACCTACACGGAATATACTTGTTTGTAATCTCTCCAGCGAATAGGTTTGCAGTATGATGTCGGACGTTATTTTAGAGGCGCCAATGAAAGAGCGTGTAGGAATTCAGGGGAGAACCTGGAGTGAGCGGGCTGCCTCCGCCTCCACCCAGCAATCGGTGCAGATGAAAACCGGCATGCAGCAGTTCGCGCATCCGGAAAACGCACGGGAACGCGCGGCCTTTGTCCGCTGGAAGAGTATCGAACATCTGGACAAGTACCTCATCGAGTTCGAATCCAATTTCATAAAATCCGGAGGAAAGATCGTCTGGGCACAAGATATCACGGATGCACTAGAAGCGA
>CAZPCA010000113.1:4263-8702 GCA_964584995.1 uncultured Bifidobacterium sp. | reverse complement strand
ACTATTGTCTTCCAGCTCCACGCCCATCATGCCAAAGCTTAGCAAGGGGCTTAATTCCCCATTGGCATTCCGACAGGCCAGGTCACCACCCGGCACTCGCTCAGCGAAATCAACAGCATCGGGCGAGAGGTGTCGCTTATACACCTTTACCGTACCCGTAAAGGGTTGTCCACCGCTCGTAACGATAGCTCCTGTGGGAAAAATCAGGCTGCCGCTGTTATTGGTAGTCACCATGCCGCCGCTGCTTGCATCAAAAGTGCCTGCCGTACCGCGGTCCATCAGAATGAGGTTTACTGAATAACGTTCCCCGTTTTTGGCCAGCCCTCCGCGGCCTCCGTCAAAATAGCCGGTCTTCTCTGCACTCACGTAATAGCGACCCTGGGAAACCTTTACATTCTCCAGCACAAACAAACCGTTCGCATCCGAAGTAGTGGTACTGTTACCCACCTTGAGTACGGCTCCCGCCAGCGGTGTATCAAAATTATCCACCACCGTACCCATCAGCGATACGGTGATTTCAGTGCCGGGATTGTTCCCCGCATTCGGAACCTCCTCCTCTTTTTTACATGACAAGAGCACTGCCGCAAAAAATACGAGTAGCGTCAGGCAGTACACAAGCAGGCGATTAGCAGAGGAAAATTTATGCATTTTGTTGTAGTCTAGTCATGTAAAAGTAGTACCCGGCGAGGAGAAGTCCAAAAGCGTTAAAAGGGGCAATAGAACGCTTGTGGCGGATCTTCGCTGTGCCCCGCCCCTGATGGAAAGTAGATTTTTACCACAGAGACACTAAGAGCACAGAGGCCCTTCACTTCGCCTTCGGCGGAACGGGTAAGATACCGGTCCCTGAGCGGAGCCGAAGGGCCGGTTGGCTGAGCAGAAAAAACAGCATTTCGCGCCCGCATTTGCCGATGTGCTAACATTCCCCTACCTTGCAGTGTTGTACTCAGATAATTGCAAATCCATGAAGAGATCTATACTCGTTTTTTGCATCTCCCTGCTGAGCCTATGCGCTGAAGCCCAGCCCTACTCCATCGGCTCTACCACCATCACCTTTACCGATCCCTCCAGGGGCAACCGCGCCATTGAGACGGATGTCTATTACCCCGCTACAGCGAATGGGGCGAATACTCCGCTTGGAGGAAGTTCCACTACCAGGTTTCCGGTAATCGCGTTCGGACACGGATTCGTGATGACCGTGGGAGCTTACCAGAATATATGGTCGGCACTGGTCCCACAGGGATATATTGTCGCTCTCCCGAAAACAGAAGGAAGCCTGGCACCGAATCACACTAATTTCGGGAAAGATCTTGCTTACGTAATTGCAGCCCTGAAAACCAACGGTAACACATCGGGTAACTTTTTCTTCAACCGTATCGCTGCACCCTCTGCGGTGATGGGCCACTCTATGGGTGGAGGCGCAGCTTTTCTTGCCCTCCAGTACAGCACGCAGATCAGTGCCGTAATCGGCCTTGCTCCTGCAGAGACAAATCCGGCAGCTTCTACTGCTGCGGGTACGAGTACGCTTCCTGCATTGGTTTTCGCCGGCGCAAACGATTGCGTCACACCCGCTGCCCAGCACAGCGGACTTATCTATAACACCTCAACCTCTGCGTGCAAGCAATACGTCAACATCATCGGCGGCAGTCATTGCCAATTCGCCAATTCCAATTTCAACTGCTCCTTTGGCGAATCCACCTGCGCACCCGGACCTTCCATTTCGCGTTCGACTCAGCAGAACATCTTCAACACCTACCTTCTGCCCTGGTTGAAGTTCCGGCTCAACGCCGATTGTCAGGGTTGGTATCAGTTCCAGTCACTTGCTTCTGCCGATCCGGCCATCACACTCACACAAACCTGCGGTACGGCAGTAAGCTGCACAGCGCCGGTTAATCGCCTCAGCACGTCCATCACCACTACCTCTGCTTTGGTAAAGTGGAAAGCTCCTGCCTGCGTCTCTACCTATGAGCTGCGCTACCGAGCGTCGGGTACCAGCACATGGACCATCGTACCAGGCCTCAGCACTGTATCCTATACCTTGAACAATCTGTCTGCCGGAACGACCTATGAATGGCAAGTCCGTACCCGCTGCAACAGCACGGGAACAGCCAATTCCAGCTGGGGAACACTGAAAAGTTTCACCACTGCATCTGCCCGCTTCGGCAACGGAATGGGCGACAGGATGGATGCAGAAGAAATTTCTGATTTCCAGGTGCAGCCCAATCCGAACAACGGCATTTTCCGTCTGCAATTCGAAAGCCAGCCGGAAAGCGATGTGCAAGTACAAATCATCGATATGCTCGGCAAGCGTAAATTCAGCAAGACCTTATCTTCCCATGAGGAGAGCACGCTTCGCCTGCAACTTCCTCCCGGTATCTATTTCGTGGCCGTCAGCAATGGAGGTTCCATTCAGACGCGCCGCATGATTGTACAGTAGCAGCACCCAATTGGGTACCAAATTCAGCACGCAATTCAATACCCAATTCTTGCTACACTCAGTTTTCGCGATTTTATTCAGGCACACAAGGTGGTGTTGAATCCTCTATAGAAACAGGTGCTTATTTGATATACCGCTTTTGCTTGGCACACTGCGAACCTGTGAAGATTTTCTAAATAGCGTCCATCCAAACCGGGCAGATCAATCGCCCACCCCTTGAAGAACAGCGTTCACATTTGAACTACCGTTGAAGGCGGCAAACGAGGAGCTCACATCACAGCTCCGTATAAAAAGAAAGGGCTGATTGCTCAGCCCCTGGATAATCATTCGAGAGAAATTATCAAGCTTCTGCACTGCTATCGCCTGCATCGTTACCTTCCCCTTTCGGAGTGGCTTTCTTGGCACGGCTACGGCGAGTGTTTTTGGCAGCGGCTTTCTTACCGGCCTTTTCATTGACCATTGTGGTATTGAAATCCACCAGCTCGATCATGGCCATTTCAGCGGCGTCACCGGGGCGATTTCCTACCTTGATGATACGGGTGTAACCGCCCGGACGATCGGCCACTTTCTGGCTGACTTCACGGAAAAGCTCGGTTACAGCTTCCTTGTTCTGGAGGTAAGAGAATACGACACGACGGGAATGCGTGGAATCGTCTTTGGATTTGGTGATGAGCGGCTCAACATAGGTACGCAGGGCTTTCGCCTTCGCCACTGTCGTGAAGATACGCTTGTGGGTAATGAGCGACACTGCGAGGTTGCTCATCAGCGCATATCTGTGACCTTCTTTCCGGCCGAGGTGGTTGTCTTTTTTACCGTGACGCATAATGTAATGGGATATGTACCGCTTTCAGCGGAGAAATGAATGTTTAGTCTTTATCGATGCCGTATTTGGCGATGTTCATTCCGAAGTTAAGATTCTTGCTGCGCACCAATTCTTCGAGTTCGGTGAGCGACTTCTTACCGAAGTTGCGGAACTTCAAGAGATCGGCCTTTGTATAACTCACCAGGTCGCCAAGGGTCTCCACATCAGCGGCTTTGAGGCAGTTGAGGGCACGCACACTGAGGTCCATGTCCACGAGTTTGGTCTTCAACAGCTGACGCATGTGCAGCGTGGTCTCATCGAGTTCTTCTGCAACCTGCTTGGGCTTCGACTCCAGCGTGATTTTCTCGTCGCTGAACAGCATGAAATGGTGGATGAGGATTTCAGCGGCCTCTTTGAGGGCCTCTTTGGGATGAACCGAACCGTCGGAGGTGATTTCAACAACGAGTTTTTCGTAGTCGGTCTTCTGTTCAACGCGGTAGTTCTCGATGAAGTACTTCACGTTGCGGATGGGCGTATAGATAGCATCCAGGAAGATGGTTCCGATGGGGGCGCTGTTGGTCTTGTTCTCTTCAGAGGGAACGTAACCGCGTCCTTTTTCAATGGTGATATCGAGCTGCAGTTTCACGGAGGGATCCATGTTGCAGATAACGAAATCGGGGTTCAGCACCTGGAAAGCGGTAGTATGCTTGGCGATGTCGCCAGCAGTGAAGGCTTCTTTGCCGTTCACCATTACATGCACCTTCTCAGAGTCTGTTCCTTCAATCTGCTGCTTGAAACGCACTTGCTTCAGGTTGAGCAGAATTTCAGTTACGTCTTCGATAACACCTTTGATCGTAGAGAATTCGTGATCAACTCCGGCAACTTTCACCGAAGTGATGGCAAAGCCTTCTAACGAACTGAGCAGTATCCTGCGCAGTGCATTTCCGACCGTGATTCCATATCCGGGTTCAAGGGGACGGAATTCGAACTGACCGAAAGTCTCGGTCGAATGATTCATAATCACTTTGTCCGGTCGCTGAAAAGCTAGTATCGCCATGTGAGTTTTATGTGTTTGAGTTTTACTGTTTAGGTTGACTTCCCTGTTAAGGCCGGGAACAGGCCGGTGCATTCAGGGATTACTTGGAGTACAATTCGACGATGAGTTGCTCCTTGATGTTTTCCGTGAGTTCTTCACGGGCAGGA
>CAZPCA010000113.1:0-4244 GCA_964584995.1 uncultured Bifidobacterium sp. | reverse complement strand
CTGACTGTTGTCCCACTCGAGCCAGCTGTACTTGCCGGTGCGGGAAGACAATGCATTGCTGATGGTCTCCAGGGATTTCGATTTTTCACGAACTGCCACCACATCACCTGCACGCAGGGTGTAGGAAGGAATGTTCACCAATTTGCCATTCACAGTGATGTGACGGTGAGAAACGAGCTGTCGGGCACCATCGCGAGTGGGTGACAAACCAAGGCGGAATACCACGTTGTCAAGGCGTGATTCAATCAGCTTCAGCAGGTTTTCACCGGTGATGCCTTCCATACGTGAAGCACGATCGAAAATCTTAGCGAACTGACGTTCGAGGATTCCGTACATGTACTTCACCTTTTGCTTCTCCATCAACTGGGTAGCATATTCTGAAACCTTAGCGCGCTTCTTGCTTTGTCCGTGTTGTCCGGGAGGATAGCTGCGCTTTTCGAAATTCTTGTCAGGACCGTAAATGGGCTCCCGGAATTTGCGGGAGATTCGGGTCTTGGGGCCTATATATCTTGCCATTTTTTTGGATAAACTTGATAAGTTGTGATTTCAGGGATTAGATACGACGACGCTTGGGAGGACGGCAGCCGTTGTGCGGAATCGGTGTGATATCCACGATTTCTGTCACCTCTACTCCACTGTTGTGAATGGTACGGATAGCCGACTCACGTCCGCCGCCCGGTCCTTTGACGTACACCTTCACTTTGCGCAGGCCTGCATCGTAGGCCACCTTTGCGCAATCGGCAGCAGCAAGCTGGGCCGCATACGGAGTGCTCTTTTTGGAGCCGCGGAAACCCATCTTTCCTGCAGACGACCAGGAAATAACCTGACCGCTGGTGTTGGTCAAACTAATAATGATATTGTTGAAAGTAGCACTGATATGCGCCTCACCGGCAGCCTCCACTTTGACTACTTTCTTCTTTACGGCTTTGGTTGTTTTAGCCATTGTTCAGAACGGATATGTTACTGTTTAGGAATTACTTGGTTACTTTCTTCTTGTTGGCAACTGTCTTGCGCTTACCTTTACGGGTACGGCAATTGTTCTTGGTACGCTGACCACGAACCGGAAGTCCGGAACGGTGGCGAATACCGCGGTAACAGCCGATGTCCATCAGGCGTTTGATGTTAAGCTGCGTTTCGGAACGAAGCGCACCTTCCACACGGATGTTGTCGTTGATGAATGAACGGATCTTGGTCAGTTCATCATCGTTCCATTCGTGCACCTTCTTATCCCAGTTGATGTTGGCCTGGGTCAGGATTTTCTGGGCAGTGGAGCGACCAATGCCGTAGATGTAAGTGAGTCCAATCTCACCTCTTTTATTCTTCGGTAAATCAATACCAGCAATACGAGCCATTCTATGACGTGATTTCTTTGGTTAAACTTTCTGATTAGCCCTGACGCATTTTAAAGCGAGGATTCTTTTTGTTGATTACGTACAGGCGACCTTTGCGGCGGACAATTTTGCATTCCGCGCTGCGCTTTTTGAGGGATGGGCGTACTTTCATTTTTACTCGGTTTACCGTTGTTTGACTTATTTATAGCGGTACGTTATTCTGCCTTTGGTGAGATCATAGGGCGACATTTCGACTTTTACCCTATCACCCGGCAGGATTTTGATGTAATTCATCCTCATCTTGCCGCTGATGTGAGCGATGATCTCGTGTCCGTTCTCCAGCTCTACACGGAAGGTAGCATTGGAGAGCGCTTCGGTAATCGTACCGTCTTGTTCGATGGCCGGTTGTTTTGACATTCAGATCAGGCGAGTGTTTCTATTTTCTCGGTTATGTAACTATTTTTTTCAATTGCAAGTTCAATGTCGGTGAAGGAGCTCAGCACATCCGCTTCTCCGTCTTCGGTCACCGCAATGGTGTGTTCGAAGTGTGCGGAAGGCTTTCTGTCACCGGTGATAACTGTCCAGCCGTCGTTCAGTTGACGAATCTGCCGCGTCCCCATGTTGATCATAGGTTCGATGGCGAGCGTCATTCCTGCCTTGAGCACCGGACCGCTACCCTTTTTTCCGTAGTTGGCCACTTCGGGTTTTTCGTGGAGTTGTTTCCCCACACCGTGTCCAACCAATTCCCTGACCACTCCGTACCCATTGCGCTCAGCGTATTCCTGCACAGCAGCGCTGATGTCACCGATTCGGTTCCCGGAACGTGCCTTCGCTATACCTCTGTAGAGAGAGGTTTTGGTAACACGAAGCAGTTGCAGCTTTTCTTCGCTCACCGTTCCAATCGGAAAGGTATAAGCGGAATCGCCGTGAAACCCGTTCATGTACACTCCGCAGTCCACGGATACGAGGTCACCATCCTGAATGACTCTGCTTCCGGGGATACCGTGAACGATTTCTTCGTTCACTGAAATACACAGCGTATGCTTGTATCCGTGGTAACCCTTGAAGGAGGGTACGGCACCGTTATCGCGGATAAACTTCTCCGCCAGGGCATCCAGCTCAGCCGTAGTAATACCGGGTTTCAACTGAGATGCAACGGCCGCCAGGGTCTTGCCAACAAGTAAAGAACTTTTGCGAATGTACCCGACTTCTTCTGCTGTCTTCAGCACGATGGTACCGCCGCTCATTGTATACTATTTATGCTCAATTACGCACCCACACCTACAGCGGAAGAACGGCCTTTGATGCGTCCGGACTTCATCAGTCCGTCGTAATGACGCATGAGCAGGTGGCTTTCTATTTGCTGAAGGGTATCGAGTACCACCCCTACGAGAATCAGCAGGGATGTACCTCCGTAAAATTGAGCGAAGTTGGTATTCACACCGGCCAGACTGGCAAAGGTTGGCATGATGGCCACCAGTGCGAGGAATATAGAACCGGGTAGCGTGATTTTTGACATCACATCATCGATGAACTCGGAAGTTTTACGACCGGGCTTGACTCCGGGAATGAAACCGCCGTTCTTCTTCATGTCATCGGCCATTTGACTTGGGTTCACTGCAATGGCCGTGTAGAAATAGGTGAACAGGATGATAAGTGTCGCGAAGACGATGTTGTACAGAGGAGAAGCGAAATTGGTGATGTTCGCTGCGAAGCCCTGCCAGGAAGCGGATTCCGGGAAGAACTGCGCGATGTAAGCGGGAATGAACATGATCGCCTGGGCAAATACGATGGGCATTACACCAGCGGCATTCACTTTAAGAGGGATGTACTGGCGCACACCACCGTATTGCTTGTTACCGACGATTTTCTTGGCGAATTGTACGGGGATTTTACGTGTTCCCTGCACCAGCAGAATTACTGAAACCACTACGGCAAACAATGCTACCATCTCCAGCAGGAAAATCACAAGACCACCGCCCTGTTCATTCAGGCGGGAGAGGAATTCGTCGCGCAATGCAAACGGCAGACGAGCGATGATTCCGGTCATAATGATGAGGGAAATACCATTACCGATACCCTTTTCCGTAATCCGCTCACCGAGCCACATGATGAACAATGTGCCAGCGATAATAATCAGCGTAGACACCACCATGAAGAACGCCGGAGAGATGATATCCGGGTTGCTGTAGGCGATGATGGCACCGGGCGCCTGTGTTTTAAGATTGATCAGGTAGCCTGGAGCCTGGAATACCACGACAATAACAGTCAGGATACGGGTAATCTGATTGAGCTTCTTACGACCGCTCTCCCCTTCTTTCTGTAATTTTTGAAAGTAGGGAACAGCAATACCCAACAACTGCACCACGATAGAGGCAGAGATGTAAGGCATAATACCCAAGGCAACTACGGAAGCCTGAGAAAATGCTCCACCCGAGAAGGCATCCAGCAGACCCAGGATACCGCCTTCAGTCTGCGCTCGCAGTCCGGCTAACTGGTTGGGGTCGATACCCGGAAGCACGACATGCGCCGCCAGTCGATACACCAGCAGAAACAGCAGGGTGTTGAGAATCCTCGAGCGGAGGTCCTCGATTTTAAAGATATTCTGTAGAGTCTGTATGAAGTTCTTCATAAGTTCTTCTTAGAGGGTTGAGGCAGTACCACCCACTTTTTCAATCGCCGCTTGTGCAGAAGCAGTGAAGGCATGCGCTTTCACTTCAAGTTTAGCAGAAAGTTCGCCACGACCGAGGATTTTCACACGATCGTTTTTGGAAGCCAGTCCGCGCTCGACAAACACCTGTTGGTCGAAAGTGCTGATGCCGTGCTTGTCGGCGAGCAATTGGAGCGTGTCCAAATTGATACCTGCATACTCCACACGGTTGATATTTTTGAAACCGAATTTCGGCAGACGAC
>CAZPCA010000112.1:0-8748 GCA_964584995.1 uncultured Bifidobacterium sp. | reverse complement strand
TGGATGCGAATCTGGGCATTGATTACCGATACAGTAAAGTCCTTTCCGCATTCGTATCGCTGAACAATATCGGATTTGCAAGGTACTTCAGATGGTATGAATATCCAAGCTACCGATTGTTGGGCATGGCCGGTATCACGTATGCGTTCTAAACTCCATTACGCAGAGTGATGTGCTTCGTGAATTAACAATTGCTTCCTGTTATCAGGATTTCAGCAATTCACGCGCGATGACAAGCTTTTGTATTTCACTTGTACCCTCTCCGATGGTGCACAATTTGGAGTCGCGGTAAAACTTCTCTACGGGAAAATCCTTGGTGTATCCGTAGCCTCCGAATATCTGTACCGCTTCTGTAGCGCAACGTACAGCTACCTCTGAAGCATAGTATTTGGCAAATGCACTCTGGCGGGTTACTTTCTCTCCACGGTTCTTGAGATCTGCGGCCTGAAGGGTAAGCAGTTCTGCTGCTTCAATCTGAGTGGCCATATCGGCCAGCTTGAAAGAGATGGCCTGGAAATTGGCGATGGCCTGTCCGAATTGCTGACGCTCCTGTGCATATTTGACAGAAGCATCGAAAGCTCCTTTCGCTATGCCCAGCGACAAAGCGGCAATGGAAATACGTCCACCGTCGAGAATTTTCATGGCCTGGTAGAAGCCTTCACCTATTTGTCCAAGTACCTGGCTTTTGTGAATACGGCAATCCTCAAAAATCATTTCAGCGGTTTCGCTGGCGCGCATGCCCAGTTTATTCTCTTTTTTACCGGCCTTGAATCCGGGTGTACCACGCTCCACTACAAAAGCGGTAATTCCTTTTGAATCCAGCAACTCGCCGGTACGCGCAAGAACTACTGCCACGTCTCCACTGATACCATGGGTAATCCAATTTTTAGCACCGTTCAATACCCAATGGTCTCCATCTGCCTTGGCAACGACACGCATCCTCATGGCATCTGAACCGGTATTGGCCTCCGTCAATCCCCAGGCGCCAATCCATTCGCCGGTTGCCAGCTTGGGTAAGTACTTTTCCTTTTGTTCCTCGTTACCGAACGACAGAATATGTCCGGTACAAAGAGAGTTGTGTGCAGCCATGGAAAGACCTACAGAACCACAGACACGGGCAAGTTCCTGTATAGCGGTAACGTATTCGAAGTAACCAAGACCGGCCCCGTTGTATTTCTCGGGCACCAGAACTCCCATGAGGCCAAGTTCGCCCAACTGCTTGAATACTTCAATCGGAAATCGCTGACTTTCATCCCAATCCATCAGACTCGGACGTATGTTTTTCTCAGCAAAATCGCGTACTGTCTGCGCTATTAATTGCTGGTTTTCGGTGGCTTTAAAATCCATGATCCACTATGGGTTAAGGGTTAAATAGGGTGCAAGTTTACGGAGGATTTCGTCATTCACCAAGGGAAGCGCCTTCAGCTGCTGAATATCCCTGTAGTCTCCGTGTTGCATCCTGAAAGCAACAATCATCCGCGCCATTGGTTTTGGCAAATACGGGTGGCGAAGGCTATCTGCATGGGAAGCATTGACCCGTATTTTCCTGTAGACGCCACTGCCCAGCTGCAATCGTGGAGCGATGATTTCGATGACTGAATCGGGGAGTATGCGGATTTCCCTTAGTTGTTCGATCGAATGAAATCCACCCAGCTTTTCCCTGTAATTGAAAATCGCCCGCGCGCGACCTGGACCAATGAAGGGCAAATCTTCCAGCGCAAGGGTATCAGCAGCATTGAGATCAAGCATCAATACCTTTGGCACATCGCTCTTCCACCGACGCTCCGAAGGTTGAGCTGTACACACCTCGTTGGACATGTTGCGCCCTACCGGACTGGAATCCGGTAGCAAAATGTAAGGTCCCCACTTCTTAAATAGATCGGGCGACAACACTCTCACTTTACTTAACTCAGATTTGGACTTGAATCCACCCCTGCGATCGCGGTAACGTAGCAAACTTGCTGCCTGACGAGGAGATAAACCCAATTGTACAAAACCGGCTGAGTCCACTTTGTTCGGGTCAAACGCGTACAATTCAAGGTGGAGAAACCGGCCATCGGACCTCGACGCATCCGCCCTTCTGCCTGACACTGCCCTCCCGTTTGTATTCAGTTTACGTTCAGCATCCCGTATCTGAGCAGTACTTACCTGTACATCTTCAGAAGCATGATTGCGCCTGTACCAAAGCGAAAGTTGCAATACAATCAGCAGAGCAGACAGGATTAGCCCTGCCCTCTTTTCGCTTTGGGTACATGTGAAATACATGACGAGAAAATGCCTGAACCGATTCGCCTTCATCGCTTAAACTGGATGCAAATTAACCCATTAAAGATGCGATTAGCCGCTCAAAAACGACTACAAACATTTACAAGTGTTGAGACTGAAGTAGGGTAAATCCCCCGTCTTAGAATCCAGCCTCTGAGAGCAAGGACTCCATCTCCCGCTGTACTTCAAGCGCAGCAGTCCTTGCCGCATCCGCAAAATCCTTTCCGGATGAAGCATAGATAATCTGTCGGGATGAATTCACCAATAATCCCACCTGCTCGTTCATACCCTGCCGTGAAATTTCTTTCAAATCACCGCCTTGTGCACCTACTCCGGGAACGAGAAAAAAGCTATCGGGTGCGATTGTCCGTAAATCAGCGAACTGCTCCGCGCGCGTAGCACCGCAAACAAACATCAAGGCGTCCGCACCGGCCCAGGTCTGCGCTGTGCGCATGACCTCTTCGTACAGCGATTTCCCTGTATTGCATCGGAGGAATTGGAAATCATTTGCTCCCGGATTGGATGTAAGCGCAAGCAGTATCACCCATTTATTCTTGAAATCAAGGAAGGGCTTCACGGAATCGTGGCCCATGTAAGGAGCGACCGTCACTGCATCGAAATCGAGATGCTCAAAAAAAGCGCGTGCGTAGAGCGAAGATGTATTACCAATGTCTCCGCGCTTGGCATCGGCAATCGTGAAGCAGTCCTTCGGAATGATGCCCAGCGTACTTTGCAAACTCGACCAGCCGGCAGCACCGTTGCACTCGTAAAAAGCGGTGTTGGGTTTATAAGCGACACAGAGATCATGCGTAGCTTCTACGATGGCCTTGTTGAAAGCAAACACCGGGTCTTTCTCACTGCGGAGATGTTCCGGAATTTTAGTGATGTCCGTATCCAGTCCGATACAAAGGTAACTGCGTTTGCGCAGGATGTTTTCGAAGAGTTGCTGACGGTTCACAGTTTGGATTGAGTGTTTAACTGGATGAAAAATTGCCGGTGGATTTCATCCCACCATATTTTCTTCTTTCATTTTTTCAGCGTTTTCAGCGAACTGCAACGCATCGATGAAGTCTTGTATATCGCCGTTCATCACAGCATTCAGGTTGTGGGAGGTGAAGCCGATCCGATGATCGGTGACGCGGCTTTGCGGGTAATTGTATGTCCTGATTTTCGCCGAGCGATCACCGGTACTGACCATGGTTTTCCTACGCTTGGACACCTCGTCCATCCGACGGGTGTACTCAATCTCATACAACTTGGAGCGCAGCATCTGCAGGGCCATATCGCGGTTGGCATGCTGGGAACGGGCCACCTGACACGTGATCACAATGCCGCTTGGCTTATGCGTCAGCTGGACTTTTGTCTCCACTTTATTCACGTTCTGACCACCGGCACCGCTCGATCGCGCTGTCTGGAATTCCAAATCAGCAGGATTGATCTCCACTCCGTCAAATTCATCTGCTTCGGGAAGCACCACCACGGTTGCAGCGGAAGTATGTATTCTCCCCTGGGTTTCTGTAGCCGGCACTCGTTGTACGCGGTGGACACCGCTTTCATACTTCAACACACCGTAGGCTTTCTCACCTTTCACTTCCATCACGATTTCCTTGTAGCCGCCCGTGTTGCCTTCGTTGAAATCCACCACTTCCGTCTTCCAGCCCCTCGCTTCACAGAAACGCTGGTACATCCGGAAAAGATCCCCGGCAAACAGGCTGGCCTCGTCGCCTCCGGTACCCGCACGTATCTCCAAAATCGCGTTACGGCCGTCTTCCGGATCCTGCGGAATCAACAATACCTGGATATCGGATTCCAGTTTTTCCAACTGCGGCTCCAGCTCATCCAATTCCAAACGGGCCATCGCTCGAAACTCCTCGTCTTTATCGTTGACCAACACATGCCTGGCCTCATCCATCTGGCCGAGCACCTTTTTATAGGCCCTGGTAGCCAGCACAATTTCCTCCAGGTCACGGTACGACTTATTCAGCTCCCTGAATTTCTTCTGATCTGCAATCGTAGCCGGATCTCCCAGCTGAACACCTATATCGTGAAAGCGGGCCTCAATCCCCTCCAAACGCTCCAGTAAATTCCCGTTCGACATCCTGATTACCAGTTAAATTCTCCGTGCTCTGTTTTCAAGGTCAGCTTCCGCTGAGTAGAGGCCTCCACCCTGCCAACGATCTTCGCCTCGATATTGAAAGATTGCGCGATCGCAATGATATCTGAAGCGATTGTCTCCGGAACATACAACTCCATGCGATGGCCCATATTGAACACCTGGTACATCTCTTTCCATGCGGTCCCCGACTGCTCCTGTATGATCCGGAACAAAGCAGGCAAGGGGAAAAGGTTGTCTTTTATGACATGTAAGTCCTCGATGAAATGCATCACCTTAGTTTGTCCTCCGCCGCTGCAATGTACCATCCCGTGAATCTGTGAACGAAACAGATCTAAAATCCGCTTCACCACAGGGGCATAGGTACGCGTAGGCGACAAGACCATCTTACCCGCATCGACACCTATTTCAGCTATACGGTCCGTTAGTTTCAAGCCTCCATTGTAAACAAGTGAAGCATCGATGCCATGATCGAAGGTGTCCGGATACAATTGCGCCAGGTATTTGTCAAAGACATCGTGACGGGCGGATGTCAGGCCATTGCTTCCCATACCCGCATTGAAACTGTTTTCATAGCTGGCCTGACCTGAAGAGCTAAGACCCACCACCACATCGCCGGGACGTATGCTTGCATTATCGATCACATCCTTTCGCGGCATCCTGCAGGTGACAGTACTGTCCACGATGATGGTGCGCACAAGATCCCCCACATCTGCCGTCTCGCCGCCGGTGGTATAAATATTGACTCCATGACTCCGCAATTCTTCCACCAATTCTTCTGTACCGGTGATGATGGCCGCAATCACCTCTCCGGGAATGAGCCGCTTGTTTCTGCCGATAGTGGATGACAACAGGATTTTGTCGGTAGCTCCTACGCACAGCAGATCATCGATATTCATGATCAGGGCGTCCTGTGCTATTCCTTTCCACACTTCAAGGTCACCTGTTTCCCGCCAATAGGCGTAAGCCAGACTGCTTTTAGTGCCTGCTCCGTCAGCGTGCATGATGTTGCACCATTCCGGATCCCCTCCCAAATGATCAGGGATGATTTTGCAAAAGGCTTTAGGATAAAGGCCTTTGTCGAGGGTGCTGATGGCAGCATGCACCTCGTCTTTGGTAGCGGACACGCCCCTCTGAGCGTAACGGTCGGATGAGTTCATCGCACTGCAAAGATAAAAGAAGGGCGACCTTATGGGCCGCCCTTCCGTCAATATCGTGAGTATTTTATCAGTTTTTCGGTACGTACGTAGTGCCTGTGACTTCAAATTCAGTACGACGGTTGTACTGGTGAGCCTTTTCTTTCAGTTCGTTGTTTTCGAGCTTGTCGATAAACTCCTTGGTCAGGACATCACCGGTTTTGAAGGGCATGTATTCTTCGTCGTTTTCCACTGACTTAGGCGTCGACTCACCCTTTCCTTCGAAGGCGAGACGATCAGCAGGAACACCTTTGGAAATCAGGTAATCCATAACACTCTTGGCACGGCGATTCGACAGGTTCATATTGTAATTGTCGTCTGCACGGTAGTCGGTATGAGAAGTAAGCTTGATGGTGATCGTCGGATTGTCGTTGAGCACCTGGATAAGCCCGTCGAGCGCTTTTTTGGACTCTGCACGGAGAGTGGCTTTGTCAAGATCGTAGAAAATTTCTGGAACTGTAATCGGCTTGGCGGTAGACTTCAGCGGGAAGTCGAAATCCTTGTTGAAATCCTGGTCTTCCTCTAGACCTATAGTGCTGAGCTCATGGAATTTCGTGAGATAACCGGTAAAGGATGCGGAAACTTTGTACTTCACGTTCGGTTTGAGCTCATAGCGGTACATACCATCGGCAGCAGTCTGCACGCTGAGCGATGTTCCGTCGGAACCGAACAGTTCAACGGTAGCGCCCTGCAGATTTTCCTTGGTATCCGTATCGTAAACACGGCCACCTACAGACAATTTCAATGGCGGAACCAGGAATGAGTAGATATCATCGCCTCCCTTTCCACCATCCCTGTTGGAGGTGAAATAACCAGTTGTTTCAGTATTCCAAATCAATCCGAAATCATCCGCGGAAGAATTCATGGGTGATTTAAGATTAGTCGCCTCTGCCCAAACCCCGTTTTCATTCGTACTGAACATCATGTCCAGACCTCCCATACCGGGCTTTCCATTGGATGCAAAATACAAGCGACCGTTTTTCGCCATGGTCGGAAACATTTCATCCCCTTCAGAGTTCACGCCGGTGCCGAGGTTAGCAGGGCTTCCCCAGACGCTTCCGTCCCAGGTGGATACCCATATATCCTTTCCTCCTGAGCCACCCGGCATATCCGAGGAAAAGAAAAGCAGCTTACCATCGGGAGACAAACTTGGGTGACCACAAGTGTATGCATCGCCATTGAAAGGCAATGCCACCGGATCGCTCCATTTGCCATCCGTCATAGTGGTCACCATGATTTTGCACTGCGTATCCTTTTCTTTGTCTGAAGGGCACGTTGTGAAATACATGGTTTTACCGCTTGCATCGAAGCAGGCAGCGCCATCGCTGTTGTCAGAATTGGCCGGACCACCAAACAAGGTGGGAATGCTCCATTTATCATTGTTGTCCATGGAAGCCTGGAACAGATCAAAGTACTTTTCTCCGTACCAATTATCGTTTTTATTTCCTGTAGCTTCTGCCCGGGAGGAGGAGAAAACGATGCTGTTTTTGACAGCAGGATTCTCACTCACGGCGAATTCGTAATACTGTGTGTTCAGCGCAGAAAGGTTGTCCACGCGATGGCGGGTTGGCTTATCTTTCCATGCCTGCGCTTGCTCAATATTTTTCACTGCAGATTCGGCCTTTGAATCGCCCGGAACCTCCTCACGGTAAGCATTGTACTGAGCGATGGCTTCGGCATACTTGCCATTGGATTTAAGTGCCTCCGCATAGCGCAATTTGCCTGCAGGATCCTTGTATTTTGCACTCACTGCTTTTCCATACCACTCTTCGGCCTCCACATTATTGCCTCTCAAGCGAGCGCATTCCCCTGCATAAAACGCTGCACGGCTTTTGTCTTCGTTCTTCTTGAACTTTGTATACGATTTCTTGTAATAGGTGGAGGCAGTGTAGTATTCACCTATCTTGAAAAACTTGTCTGCCTTCTGCGTTCTGCTTTTAGGTGCTTTAACGGGTTTGTCTTGGGTAAATCCGCTGACCACCGAGAATGTCAGAATTAAAAGGAGGCTGAAGAATTTCTTTGTCATAAATGCGCTAATAGTTAACAGTTTCGTCAAGCGACAAAGGAAACAAATAATTTTTAAAAGGAAAAATTGGCAGCTAAAACGCCTTTTTAAGGATAATCACCTGTAAATAAATGCATTAAGAAGATAAATATGGTTCGGCTTATCCAACCGACCGAACCGGCTTGTATGCAAGTCTCACGCTCGAAGGTTGTAGCAGCTCATAGTGTGTTCATTACGTCTTTGAAAACTTCCTTTGAGGTACCCGAACAATAAATAGTCAATGGCCTAAGTTTGCTTTTAAATGAAAGGGAGATTTTTTTTATTCACTTTGGGCTTGATGTTCTTCAATTTGCTTGAGGGTCGGGCACAACAAGATTACAAAACGGCACTCGGTCTTCGCCTGAACGGAGGAGCCGGAATCAGTTGCAGGCATTTTCTCACCGATAAGCACAGTGTAGAAGGCATTCTGTATACCCGCTGGCGCGGCTTGAACATCACCGGACTCTACACCGTGAATACACGTGTCTTCACTGAACCTGGATTTTCTTTTTTCATAGGAGGGGGAGCACACATGGGCTTCTGGGACAGCAACCGAAACCCATGGTGGGACGACAACAAAAACAACAACAGCGGACTGGTAATAGGGATAGACGGCCAAATCGGCCTGGATTACGTTTTTGAAGAAATCCCGCTCAACCTATCCGTTGACTGGAAACCAGCCTTGAACATCATTGGGGTAACCAACTTTTGGGCCGGCGACGCGGCTCTTTCTGTGCGCTATACCTTTTAATGGCGACGGCTACTCGACATAGAGAGCCGATCCATCCAGCCGTCACCTTCCGCTTTGTCCGCCCAAGGCAGCACGAAGACTTTTTTTGACCGTCATGTGGTTATTAAAATTAGCTTCAACAATTTTAGGGGGTGCATGCTCGTTTAAAACAAGCGTTCAGATACGCTAAAAATGCGCTGAAACGAGCGTTTTCAACAGAAACGGGATTTATCAACAGAAAGAAGGTTTTGACGCAATCTAAAGCGGTTAAATCCGTATCTTTGTGATGAAAACCTAATTTTATCATAATCATCTGATAATGAGCGAACAAGTATTGGATAAAGAGCCAGTGAAAAACACAGATTATTCAGCCGACAGCATTCAAGTTCTGGAAGGCCTG
>CAZPCA010000111.1:7739-8810 GCA_964584995.1 uncultured Bifidobacterium sp. | reverse complement strand
GCAGGAAAATAATTGAACAACAAACTCACCACCGACTTCGCTCCATCCACTAGCAGGCGCGGATCCAACCGCTTGTCAAAATACCGCTCCATGTACGACATTTTGCCGTGCATATTGGCGGAAAGCCATCGTTCGAGTCTGGGGGCTTCCTCTTCAAGGAAATCCGCTTTGGAAAATCCGACAAAAGAGAATCCCAGCCTGGTGGCTTCCTCACGAATCAAACGACTGCGCAACTGCCGACTGTTTTCAGGATACATAGGAATGACTGGAAGATTCAGACATCTCCGAAAAGTGTACCCTCGTTTTTTCGAAAGGTCTTGTTGAGATGCCGGTAGGCTTTTTCCGTAACCTCTCTCCCCCTCGGCGTACGCATCATGAATCCTTCCATGATCAAGAAGGGCTCATATACTTCTTCGAGGGTACCTGCCTCCTCACCCACGGCGGTACTTAGGGTATTGATGCCCACTGGTCCACCTTTGAATTTATCGATGATGACGGACAAAATACGGTTGTCCATTTCATCGAGACCGAACTCGTCCACATTCAACGCTGCAAGGGCATACTGTGCTATCGCCAGGTCGACTTTACCATTGCCTTTTATCTGGGCGAAATCGCGTACACGACGCAGCAATGCATTCGCAATCCGTGGAGTTCCCCTGCTTCTACGGGCAATTTCATAAGCGGCGACTTCCTCGATTTCCATCTTTAAAATTTCTGAAGCACGGAGGACGATCAACTGTAGTCGCTTGGCATCGTAGTACTCGAGCCGGCAGGTGATACCGAAACGTGCACGCAAGGGAGATGTGAGCAAGCCGGAACGCGTAGTGGCTCCCACCAGTGTGAATGGATTCAGTTTGATCTGTACAGAACGTGCATTGGGTCCGCTTTCGATCATGATATCTATGCGGTAATCCTCCATGGCTGAATAAAGATATTCTTCCACGAGGGGACTCAGGCGATGGATTTCATCGATGAAGAGCACATCGTTCGGCTCCAGATTGGTCAGCAGACCGGCAAGATCGCCAGGTTTGTCGAGGACGGGACCGGACGTAGTGCGAATGGTCGAACCCA
>CAZPCA010000111.1:0-7729 GCA_964584995.1 uncultured Bifidobacterium sp. | reverse complement strand
TGGAAACGATATGTGCGAGTGTGGTTTTGCCAAGTCCGGGAGGACCATGCAACAATACATGATCGAGCGCCTCTCCACGCTGAGCAGCTGCTCTTACGAAAATCCGCAGGTTATCGACGACTTTATCCTGACCGGTGAAATCACCGAAATCCGCCGGGCGAAGCACTTTTTCCAGTTCCCGCTCTGCAGGAGTCAGATGATCGCTGTCGTTGTTCAGATGCTCATTGCGCATAATGACAAATGTACGCTGAAATGCATCAGGTAAAAAGGAGGATTGCTATTTCCAGCACTGTATGGCCCGGTCATCGCCGGCGGAAAGCAGGGTTCCGTCATCCAGCCACAGCAATCTGTTGACCGAGTTGACATGCCCCTTTCCGTCATTTCCCTCCAGACGCCTCGACACCTTCATGTCTTCATACGTCCAGATTTTGACAGTCTTGTCACGGCTCGCCGTGGCGAAACAGGTTCCATCAGGACTGAAACGGATATCGTAAATAGCGTAATTATGAGCGGGAATTGCATGGACTTCGTTGAAGTCCTCCGTAGAAAACACTTTCAGATGCGCATCACGGCTACCGGAAAATAAATACCGCCCATCGGGACTAAAACAAAGGGCGTTTACCGAGAAATCCTGTGCATGTGCCTGGAAACGATGGAGCAGATTCCAGTCCACGGAAGATAATACAGCAACGGAACCATCCCCGCACCCGACCAGCATTCTTTTCCGCTCTGAGTCAAAGACAAGCGATCTAAGTTTTTTACCGCTGAGTCTCATCTGACGGATCAACTCCAGGGATTGCTCGTCCAGCACACTGAGGACACCATCCGCCGATAGTACGAGTATGACTTGCTCAACCGGATGTTTGCGCAAGGTGAAAATAGCCGACGGGCCCAACTGTATCAGGCGAATTTCCCGATTGGTGTCAAGATCAATGACATGAATCGCCCCGCTTCCTTGTCCTACCAGCAAACGCCTGCTCGCAGGTAAATAACACAATGCATATACGGCATCCGTCGCCCTGGCCACGACCAGTCCGTCTTGGCCCTTTTCCGGAGCCCACTCCGCCACAATACGGTCACCACCGCCGGAAAAGAAAGTGCCGGCATCCCCTCCCTGCTCCAGAGCATAAATCGAACCTTGATGACCTGTCAGCCGATGCTGTAACGATAATTGCATACTGCAAAGGTATAGCTTGAAAGGAAGCATATCGAGCAGTTGACAGATGAAAAAAATTTTGCCGGCACAAATCGTACCTTTGGAACATGAAACCCGAACTGAAAGGCCTGCTGATGAGTTTCTGGCCGGGCATTCTGCTTACGGGTATCATGACGGCAATCCATTTTATTGCAACCACAGAAGGAATCAGCCTGTTGAAGTATGGTGTTTTCCCACGATCCGCGGAAGACCTGAGCGGCATCCTCACCTACCCCTTCATCCACAAGGACTGGGATCATCTTTTCTCCAATGCAGTACCGTTAGTCGTATTAACGGCACTTCTCCATCATTTCTACAAAGAGATGTGGATCAAAACCCTGGTATTCGGTTTTCTACTGAGTGGAACATGGCTTTGGATAGGCGGTCGGCCCTCCTATCACATCGGCGCCAGCGGAATCGTCTATACCCTTGCCTCCTTTGTTTTTTTCAGCGGAGTATGGAGAAAGGAGCGCAGGACCATGGCCGTAAGCATGGTGGTCGTTTTCCTTTATGGCGGAATGGTGTGGGGTCTGTATCCTTTTTTGAAGGAGACCAGCTGGGAAGGACATCTGTTCGGCGGACTCGCAGGATTTTTCCTCTCCTGGATCTACAGGAAGCAGGGACCACAAAAGGCTTTATATGAATGGGAGCAGGAGGGTTACATAGAAGAAGAGGAAAATGTGATTTGTGCAACACCCCTGAGCACGGATTTCATGGAAAATCCGGCAGAGATTCCTCCGGTAATACCTGAAAGCCCTCCGGACATTCTAAGTCCGCGCACTCCTGTCATACGCTACGATTACGAAGAGACCAAAGAAAAAGAGGATAAACAAGACTGAATCCAGATTCCCCGGTCGGGGTGAATTAAAAATACGGCAATCTTTATGCACAAAATCGAACACATAGGCATAGCGGTCAAGTCGCTCGCAACATCCAACGAATTATTCAAAAAACTTTTCGGCACCGCCCACTATAAAACAGAAGGTGTTGCCTCGGAGGGAGTGATGACCTCTTTCTTCCAGGTTGGACCGAACAAAATTGAATTGCTGGAAGCTACCAGTAGTGACAGCCCTATCGCGAAGTTCATCGAAAAGAAAGGCGAAGGGATTCATCACATCGCTTTCGAAGTGGATGATATAGAGGCAGAAATGAATCGACTTTCAGCCGAAGGATTCACCTTGCTGAATGCGAGTCCCAAAAAAGGAGCCGACAACAAATTGATCTGCTTTCTGCATCCCAAAGGAACCAATGGTGTGCTGATCGAACTTTGCCAGGAAATAAAGTAGAACCACTGCTCTATTCAGACTGGAGGAGCCAGGAAAATTTCTCTTCCAGCGTCTCTCCCTTTTCGACCTGCAGCAATGCTGCCTGCAAGCCCGCGTCGAGTGCTCCGGCCACATGCTGAGGACTATCGTCTATGAACAGAGTGGTCGATTTGTCCAGGCGATTTTCCTCCACGACAAAATCAAAAATCTCCCTGTCCGGTTTCCGCATCCCGATTCGGGATGAAAAATAGCACTTGCGAAAAATGGACGTGAATCTCCCTTCGCCCAGCGTAGCATCCGATAATTTGAGAAATGCCTCGATATGGATATCGTTGGTATTGCTCAATACGAAGACAGGATACCGTTGAGCCAACTTCTCCAGCCATTCAATACGGTCAAGCGGAAAACCGATTAACATGGCATTCCAGGCGGCATCAATCTGCTCGTCTGCGATAGAAGCATTCAACAAGCTTCGGATTTGTTTGCGGAATTCTGCGGGAGAAATTCGACCCGTTTCAAAATCATCGAACAACCGGCTTTGCCGGGCCTTTGAATACAATGCGTCGAATTCGGGTATACCCAGCCGCACGAACGCATCTGCAGCCAACTGATAATCAATATCAATAATCACTCCACCCAAATCCAGCACAAGGGCCTCAACGGTATTTTGCATAGACAAATATAGGCAGCACGCCTCATCCGAAACCAGCCTACCCCCGTACAAAACCCCCTACTTAGGGGATTGTCAGACCCAAGGTGCCGGAATAGTTTTGCATCATCAAACACACACAACCATGAAAAAAATCAACCTCTTCTTCGCGGCAGCCTTCTGCCTCTTCTCCCTTTCAACTTATGCTCAAACAAAAAGTGCAGCTCAAGTGGTCACTGAATTGTGCACGGCTTCCAGTTATTCCACTTCTCCCGGCAGCTACATCAGCGTGCAGGTGGTCCTTGCTGGACACGGCGCCTTTTGTGATGCCGGGTTCCCATCCACGATGTTCGGCCATGGATCCGTATTGATGACCAAAAACAGCATCAAAGATGTACGGGTAAGCAATTTCAATACGCTTACTTACAAAGTGGTGGATGCCGTTGCCGGTCCAAATACCGCAGCCAATCCAGGATGGAGATACATCGGCGGCCCGGTCCCAAATCCAAGCAGCAAATACGCTGGATGCTCGCTGCTGGTCACTCTGACGAATGGTATGACCACTACTTCTACTACCGTCGGTAGTGTCAAGATTACCTACGGCGACAATACCAATAAAATCATCAACTTGCCCAGTAACATGACTGTCAGGGGAACCAGCCTTAACACGGGGTATACAATGACAGGAGTGGTAACGGGAGAATTCGGACAAGAACAAATCATCCTCATCATCAAATCAGGCAATCTACCCGGCTAATACCGATTCGAATCAACCTGCTAATTTTCTTCAGGTCGGGCAAATGGCCCGGCCTTTTTTTATGGGCTGCGCAGGCCGACACATTTTGTGTTCAGCTTATCTATTGAAGAAGCAAGAGCAAACCAGTTAGTAAGGGAGATGAATGAATGTAGGAAAAAGATAAGAAAATGGATGATTTCTCTTCCAATCATCTACCTGAGAGCCACCCACGGGACTCGAACCCGCGACCTGCTGATTACGAATCAGCTGCTCTACCATCTGAGCTAAGGTGGCTTACAAAAAATTTACTCTGCTCTATACTTGAAAACAATCTTTGCAACGCAGGCGATATTTCAAAAGTTACAAAGCCCGTAAAAAAACTGTAAGCCGGATAAAAGAAGCCAAGCAGAGGCGGTGAATCTCACCCATTGATCGTACTGTTACCCGGCGTAATTCAGCGAGTGACCAGCACTTTCACCGAATGCCTGCCCGATTGGAGTACATATAGTCCGGAGGGCCAACTGGAAACATCGACAACGATTCGCTCTGTTGCGCAGAACTGATCCACTACTGTTCGACCGAATGCATCCCGGACCTGCAAGCGCCCCAGATGACCCTCCACCCAAAGCTCGGAAGTGGCAGGATTCGGATAGACCTGAAGTGTATTATCGGTGGCTGAACCGCCTCCGACCTTAGCCAACGCAACACCAGTCAGCGTATAATAAAGGTCAACGATACAATTACCGCTGGCGCTTGTGTTCCGCAAACGGACCCGGTACGAGCCGGTATCGGGAAAGGTGCGCATCAATGTGGGAGATGAAGAAATCGGAGAAGTACTGTTCCCCTTGTACCATTTCACGGTGGCAAGCGGATAATTCGAAAATACGCTCAACACAGTTGTATCGCCCGGCCCGATCGGATTCAAGCTTGCCTGCACGGTATGCACGGAAGGCTGGTTGTTGGGGATAGTACCCGAAACAGCTGTATTATAGCAACCATGCACATTGGTGATTCGGACGGTCTGCGGAGAAGACAGCACCGGATCCACACACGCTATTCCACAGTTTTTCACCAATGTCGATAGGCCCGCCTGATAGACTCCGTTGGCATCCATCCACGCGTAGGTATTGCCTGCACCCGATACGTTTCTGTTGTCTACTGCTTTGAAATAACCGCCGTAGCAGGTGTATGTGAACGACACTACAGGCAATGGTGCAGGATACACACTGAACGTGAGGAATACTGTATCGGAGCACAGCGTGGCACTCTCTTTAAAAACAAGCCTGTACTCGCCATTGTGAGCAATCCTGAAATCACTGCGCGTGATGGATTCCCCACCATTCACCTTTGTCCAGCCACCCGGCAGCACCGACCACGCTGAAGCAGCATTTTTCCGGTAACTCCAAACATAGGTTCCGGTTCGGCTATCACTTTTTACGGCTGACAATTGAACAGTATTGCCCTGACCGTCCGTTGCTTCACAAACACTTTGCGCCGCTGACTGAATGGCAGTAATACAATGCGCCCTGCAAGGCGACAGGCTCGTCACCGTGACGATATTCGTGATGAATGGCAGCTGGTTGTCGCAGTAAACAACAGCCTTCAACGGAATAGCCGTTCCGGCTGGCAAATTGTATACTGGCTGCATCCGGAAGCGCAGGTGCCCCCTGGAAGCAAATACCGAGGATGCTACAGCCGGCACATTTGCAATCGTGAACGTCATGAGCCTGCTACTATTTTCAAAGGTCATGGAAACCGGATGAGAGGAAGACAGGAATTCAATAGAAGTCGGATCAAGTTCGATTGGAAGATTGATGCATATCCGCAGTGATTGCAAAGGCATTGGATAGGGATTGCTGAAACTGAGGGAGTAGTCGATCCAGGGAACTGTAAGCGCTGCATTGACTGTATCCGGATCCATGGACAGGAAATGCTCCTGGATGAGTTGGGTAGAAGCAAAGGTCAGCGAAGCGGCATTGTCGCCGGGACTGGCATCCGGCTGAACACCTGCTACACTTGCAAAAACAGAAAATGATTGCGCAGCCGCTGACTGCAAGAGATCCGGTAATCTAAGTTGAACAACGATGCAGGCAGATCGGAAAGGCGGGATAGCGCTCAGGTTCCAGTACGCTGAATCATTGCTCAACGCGGTATGAGCAGCCGATGCCTGTACAAACACCATCGGTGTATCGCAGTGGAACGAAAGCGAGGCGTCCGCTGTATCCGTACCATTGTTCTCACACGTGATGCTGAGATACGCGGTGGAATCCTGTCCGGAGGAAGGCAGCAACTGGATGCTGATTCGCAAATCAGCGCACATCAATGCCGGTGTCAACATGAAATCGGCATTGGCCGGCGAAGCTCCTGCATCGCTTAACGTCACCTGACGTTGTGTTGGCTGAAACTGAAAATAATCCGGGGCCTTCGGAACCACCGTGCAGAGTCCGTCATCCGGCATGAACAAACGAAAACGCCCGCTCGTATCGGAAAAAGAAATTCGCGCAGTAGCATTGTCTCTCACTACCATATTACTCAGCGATGGAACGTTCAGGTCGGGCACCTGATCATAGCCATAGTCGCAGGCCAACTCTCCGACAATGTGGTGCGGTGAATCGCTGAACTTGACCACCCAATAATCATCGGTTGGAGAGGCCTGGCCCTTGTATCCTGAAATCGGTGACTTCGAAAAACCACCTGCAATGAATTTCCTGTCGGGAAGCATGGCCACCTTGTATAAATAATCCTTCTCGAGTCCACCGTAGGCCATATCCCAGATTTTATGACCCTGTGCATCGATTTTGAGTATCCAGTAATCCACATTGCCCATGCAGGGCGAAGATTTACCGGCTGCCACTCCGGAAAAACTATACCCAGCTATTAGAAAGGTGTCATTGCCCGTATTGAGCACCGACATGCAGAAATCATCCTGCGCTCCGCCGTATATGGACTGCCATACTGTATTCCCTGCACTGTCAAGCCGTATCAACCAATAATCACTCAACCCCAGCGGCGTCACCGTTTTGTTACCTGAAAGGGAGGAGGCCGAACTCAATCCGAGTAAATAACCCTTGCCTGAGGCGTTGCAGATATCAAAGATCTCATCGTCCATATCTCCGCCGAACGACCGTTGCCATTGCACAAAGCCATCCTTATCCAGTTTAAGGAGCCAGGCATCGCTCCTTCCCCAGGATGGACTTGTTTTATCTCCGTTAGCCCCGGAAAAGGACTGCCCTCCTACCACAATACCGCTGTCGGGTGTAAGCACCATTGCGTGCGGCTTATCGTAGCGTGTACCGCCCAATGCACGTTGCCAGAGGATGCCCCCCAGGCTATCCAATTTCAATATCCAGAAATCGCTATTGCCCCTGGATGGCTCGGTGCGGTTACCGGAAACTCCCGAATTAGAAAATCCGCTCAGGTAAAAAGTATGGTCGTAGCCTGCTACCATGGATACGAGAAAATCGTCCGATGCGCCGCCATAAGACCGTTGCCATTGGATAACACCCATAGCATCCAGTTTGATGATCCAGTAATCGGCACCTCCAAGCGAAGCCAGTGTCTTATCTCCCGATATACCAGACTTCGACCAGCCTCCGACAAGATAGCCACCATCGGGTGTTGATATGGTCTCAAAGCCTCTGTCTTCAGCCTGACCACCCAGTGTGCGCTGCCAATCGATCTTGCCCTCACTATCTGTTCGTATCACCCAATAATCAAGATAGCCTCGGGAAGCCTGGGATTTATCGCCGGCCAAACCGGAAGATGAAAAGCCCGTAATCACTACACCCGTATCTGCCGTGGGCAATAACGAACGGATTTCATCCCATGAATTTCCGTTGAACGTACGTTGCCATACGATGTCCTGCGCATAAACTCTGTAAGCG
>CAZPCA010000110.1:5727-8825 GCA_964584995.1 uncultured Bifidobacterium sp. | reverse complement strand
CCGCTTCGCAGGCCGCCTGCATGGCATTGGCACGTTCCATGACGAGCCGCAGTCCATCTTCGAACTGCAGAACACCGTTCGCGACCAGTGCGGAGAATTCGCCCAGTGAATGACCTGCTACCATGTCCGGCTGGAAACTATCGCCCATGGACATGGCCTGAATAACCGAGTGGATGAAGATGGCGGGCTGTGTGACGTTGGTCTGCCGTAGGTCCTCTTCCGTACCGTTGAACATCAGGTCTGAAATCCTGAAGCCGATCACATTGTTGGCAGTCTCGAACAGTTCTGCTGCAAGGCCACCCTGTTCGTAGAGTTCTTTCCCCATGCCAGGGAACTGGGATCCTTGTCCCGGGAAAATGTAGGCTTTCATGCTAATGGAAGTATTGATATTGGCTTGCTATTGTTTGTTACGGATGAGCGAGATGAATTCGCTGCGGGTACGGTCGTTTTCAAATTCGCCGGTGAAGGCAGAGGTGGTGGTGGTGGAGTTCTGTTTCTGTACCCCGCGCATCTGCATGCACAAGTGCTGGGCTTCGATGACTACGGCCACGCCGAGTGGTTGTAGTGTCTCCTGGATGCAGTCGCGTATTTGTGTGGTTAGTCTTTCCTGTACTTGTAGACGGCGTGAGAATGCGTCGACAATGCGTGGGATTTTGCTCAGACCTACAATGTGATGGTTGGGAATATAGGCGACGTGAGCTTTGCCGAAAAAGGGCAGCAGGTGATGCTCACACATACTGTAGAGCTCGATGTCCTTGACAATCACCATCTGCTTGTAGTCCTCCCTGAATTTTGCGGAGTTGAGAATGGCAACCGGATCCAGATCGTAGCCATGAGTAAGATACTGTATGGCGCGTGCCGCGCGTTCCGGAGTCTTACGTATACCCTCCCGCTCCGGATCTTCACCTACGGCTTTTAGTATATCGTGATAATGCCGCGATAGCTCATCGATTTTTTCCGCGTTGTACACGTCTATCTTCGCGTAGCCGTCGAGATCTTCGTCGTGCGGACTTTTGGGTTCCTTGCTCACAGTATCAGTTATTTTCTCCGAAATATTCTACAAAATTATTTTCCGTTTCGTACAGTTTAACGCTGTGAAGGAAACACCCTTGTGCACGGATAGGCTCGTCCAGTTGATTCCAGATGGCAAGTGCAAGTATTTCGGTACTCGCCATTTTTCCTTGCATGAAATCCACATCGATATTGATGTTCTGGTGGTCAAGCTTGTCGATGACCTTTTCCTTGATAAGATTGCTGAGGAATTTCAGGTCAATGACGAATCCTGTTTCGGGTTGTACCTGGCCTTTCACCGTCACAAAAAGATCATAGTTATGTCCGTGCCAGTTGGGGTTCGAGCATTTGCCGAACACCTCCATGTTTTTTTCATTGCTCCATTCCTCACGGTAAAGTTTATGGGCTGCATTGAAGCGTTCTTTTCGGGTGATATAGAGCATAGTGGGAGTGACCAAATAAGGAAGGCAAAATTAGGGCTTTTTCTGCAAAGTGCAGTTAAAGTAATCGTTAGATTATCAAGTGTTTGAACTATATTTGAGCCGTGAAACCATCCCGTCAATGCCTATTGGTGTGTGCGACTCCCGGCGAGGCGTTCTGCCTGGGCGCCGGAACTCCAGCGGCTTTTGGTTTTTATGAAAATTACCTGGAGGAGTCGGCGGATTTGCTGGTGACGGGTCCCGGCACGGTAGCGACAGCTTTCGAAATGGCTCGCATCCTGGAACGAAAAAACTACGAAGCTGCGATCAATTTCGGCATAGCGGGCGCTTATCATGCCGATCCTGCACCCGGAGAAGTGGTGGAGGTGGTGGAGGACGAATTCGCCGATCTTGGTGCGGACGATCGTGGTGTGCACTTGAGCATTTTCGAGATGGGTTTGGTGGATCCCGATTCACATCCGTTCTCAGCCGGTAAAGTGTATCCATTCGGTTCATTGCCTGTTACCGGGTTGAAAAAAGTGAAGGGCGCAACGGTCAATACGGTGAGTGGCGAAACAGCAGCCATAGAGAAGTTGCTTAAGCGCACCAATGCGGAAATCGAGAGCATGGAAGGTGCCGCTTTTTTCTTTGCCTGCGCTCGTATGCAGGTGCCCTCAATGGCGATTAGGTCCATTTCCAACCGGGTGGAACCACGCGACAAGTCCAAATGGCAAATGAAAGGAGCCATGGATGGGTTGGAAAATTTTCTGCGCGGCTACCTGCCATTAATCACATCGGCTTATTGATAACTTTTAGGCGGCGCACGATACGGCCTCGGAAGGACTTTCCACCTTTGTTGTATGTCCGTTCCGGTTTTTAAAACGTGCAGGTTGTTTTTTTCGATGGTGTTTGTCTTGCTTTTGGCAGGATTCACCACGGGCGGTCATCCAGGTGATAAGTCAAAACGTGCCGATAATCCATCTGCCGGTCGGCCGCTAGAAATTGTCTTTTGTATCGATCTGAGCGGAAGTACCAACGGACTGGTGAACGATGTCCGTGACCAACTATGGTTGATGGTCAACATGCTGCATCGCTTGAATCCGGCTCCGGATTTGCGCATTGGAGTCATAGGTTTTTCGCGGCCAAGTTTTGGCAAGGAGAATGCCTATGTGAAGGTGCTGTCGCCGCTCACACGCAACTTTGATTTCATTGCTGCAGAGTTGTACAAGCTGAAGCCATCGATCGAGAAGGGTGACCAGATCGTAAGTGCTGCATTGCGCTCGGCCGTAATGGACATGGATTGGAGTGCAGATGCTCAGGCCGAGAAAATGATTTTCCTTGTAGGGAACGGTATGGTGACGGCTAACGGTTATGACTATGTGCGGTATTGCGATGAAGCCCTTTCCAAAGGGATTCCTGTGCATGCCTTATATGTGACTAAGTCCAAGAACCGGGCACAGGAGCTGCCAGGTTACCGTCGCATTGCTGGCATCACCAATGGCATACAAACGGAAATAACGGTGAATAAAGCGGATACACTGCGGATATGGCCATCGCCGACTTCTTCTCAGGTCACTCTGAACCAGCAGATCAATAGCACTTATTTTTGGGTAAGCCCCGATAGCGGTAGCTGCCGCAAAGCCCTTTCAGCCGCCGATTCCGGCGCCC
>CAZPCA010000110.1:0-5627 GCA_964584995.1 uncultured Bifidobacterium sp. | reverse complement strand
AGCCTGCAGAAAATGCTGGAAGACGGTAAATTCAGTGAGGAGAGTATCTTTTACCGTTGCGTGCTTTCGATAGCGTATAAATCCTGGGGAACGAAGTGATTTCAGTACTCCGCAATGACCGTCACACCTCCGATGGTCTTGTCACCAATTTTTACGTTCACCTTGGTGTCTGCGGGCAGAAAAATATCCATTCGTGAGCCGAATTTGATGAATCCAAGTTCCGCACCTTGTTTAATCATATCTCCTTCGTGCGGGTAGTACACGATTCGCTTGGCGAGCGCACCGGCAATCTGGCGGACCAGCAAGGAGAAAGGTCCTTTTTCCAGTACCATGGTGGTACGTTCATTTTCAGTGCTCGCTTTTGGATGCCATGCTACCAGGTATTTCCCTTCATGGTAACGCAGGTATTTTACAATACCGGAGATAGGATACCAGTTGATGTGCACGTTCACAGGTGACATGAAAATGGAAACCTGTAACCGCTTGTCTTTGTAGTACTCGTTTTCGGTCGTGTGTTCAATGACGACTACCTTGCCGTCACAGGGGGCAATTACGAGTTTTTCACCCATCGACTGGTTTCGTTCAGGTGATCGGAAAAACTGAAGTATGAGAAAAAGAAAGACCAGGCTGGCGAAAACAATGAACGCTTTCAGGAAAAACCATTCCGCGAAAAAGTAAAAGGACAGCGCATTGAGTACCATGAGCAATGCTAAAGTGATTCCGATGATCGTATAACCTTCTTTATGGATAGTCATGGCTTGATTGGAGTTGATGGACTGCATTCAAAAGCGAAGCACAGGGAACGCGTGCGAAACGGTGCCCTGTGCTTTTATTGGTATATCAGAAACTTCCGCGGGAACGGATGGCTGTTGCTACTTTTCCCAGGGCGAAAATGTAAGCACCGATGCGCATGGACGTTTTGTGCTTCTGTGCCACATTCCATACGTTGGCAAATGCTTGTTTCATCCAGCGGTCTGCACGGCGGTTGATTTCTTCCTCGCTGTAATAATAGCCCGTACGGTTTTGCACCCATTCGAAGTAAGAAACCGTTACGCCGCCGCCGTTGGCAAGGATATCAGGGATGATGATTACGCCTTTTTTGTTCAGGATCTCATCGGCTCCAGCGGAAGTCGGGCCATTGGCGCCTTCAACGATAAGTCGTGCTTTGATTCTGGAGGCGTTCTCAGCGGTGATCTGGTTTTCCAGCGCACAGGGAGCGAGGATGTCCACATCCAGTTCCAGCAAAGATGCAGGATCAATCGAGGAAGCTCCTTTGAAGCCTTTGAGTGTTCCGTTGTTTTTAGCGCAGTATTCAATGGCCTTGGCGATATCGATCCCTTTCGCATTATAGAATGCGCCGGTATGGTCGGAGATGCCCACTACCTTAATGCCGTGTGCTTCGAAATGCTTTGCCGTGATAGAGCCGACATTGCCGAAGCCCTGTACCACCGCCCGCATTTTCTTCGGATTCATTTTCAGTTTGGCAAGTGCCTCCAGCGCAGCCGTGCAAACGCCCCTGCCGGTAGCTTCTACACGACCTTGTGAACCGCCCAGGTGGAGCGGTTTACCGGTCACAACACCCGGAGCGAAACCTCCGGTGATTTTGCTGTATTCGTCCACGATCCATGCCATCTCTCTTCCGCTCGTATTTACATCCGGTGCTGGAATGTCCTTATCGACACCGAAAATGTCGGACATCGCGGCGGTGTAAGCACGGGTGAGTCGCTCAAGTTCGCCTACACTCATGGTCTTGGGATCGCAGGTGATTCCACCTTTCGCACCACCGTAAGGGATATCGGCGATTGCACACTTGAAGGCCATCCAGGCGGCCAGTGCTTTCACTTCGTGCTCATCCACCTGAGGGTGATAGCGGATTCCGCCTTTCGATGGACCGAGTGCAGTGGAGTGGATGACGCGGTATCCTTCGAACACCTGTGTCTTCCCGTTATCCATCTTGATCGGAAGACTTACTTCAACGACTTTGGAAGGAGTTTTCACAATCTGGTAGACATCGTCGTCCAGTTTCATGATGGAGGCCGCCTGGTCCAGACGGCGAATCATCGCGTCAAATGGGTTCAGACTTTCTTTGGGGGAGTTTGCTGCTGCGTTACCGTTGAGTGTAGCCGCTTTGTTGTCTTTTTTTGCAGCGTTTTGTGAAGGGCTTTTCGCCTTGGTTTTTTTCGAAATCTTGGTCAGCGCCATTAGATGCGTTTTGGGAGGGCGAAAATAGGAAAAAAGGAGCTAGTAAACTACTTTTTCAAGGTGCTTTTTTTAGAAAATAAAGCTGTAACAAGCTGGATGTCAATGGTTAGCTTTTTCTTTCTGCTGCCTGATGAAGGAGGCCAGATGGCCGCCGACGGACTCGAATTCTCTGCTGAATTCGTTCTGTTTGCTTCGGTACCGGCTATAGGACATGAAAAACGTATTGTTTGCGAGCCGCCCCTCCCTGTCTACCAAACGAAAACGTGCGGCCTTATGCAGACCAATACCGGTGATGCCGCTGTTGATGTCTGCAATCAGCCGGATCTTTTTTTGCTGACGGCTTTTCAACGATGTGTCAGGATGGAAAGTGTTATACAGGCTGTCGAGTCGCTTACAGGCACTCAGCATGTATTGGCCGAATCTGTCATCGTCCTCTTGTCTCTGAATATAGTCTGTATAGGCCGTAGAGGATTTGCCGAACCTGGAGGATAAAAAGTGCAAGGCACCTTGCTCACCAACGAATGTGGCGAAATTCTCATTGTACTCCACGCTGCCGGGTAAGTAGAGTGTAGCATGCGTCATTTCATGGATGATCAGTTCGGCAAGTTGCCCATCCGTTCTGCGCAGCATGTTGCTGAGAATCGGGTCGGAGAACCAGCCGAGCGTACTCCATCCTCCGGCCGGCGAATAATCGACATCGTATCCTTTTCTTTTCAGTTCATTGACTTCTTCTAGACCCTTTTCTTTTTCGAAATAGCCTTTGTAGGAAACTTTGCCGAGAAAAGGAAATTCCCAGAGATGTTCTTTCAACGCAAAGGGCTCACAGGCGGTGATCACCCAGAGTGATGGCTGCCCGTGCTGCTCGTAAACACGGGTATAATTGTCCGTTTCACTCAATCCAAGACTATCCATGGCGAAGCGCCGAACTTCTGCTATCAGTTTCAGTTTCTTCTTCAGACTGTCAGGATAGGTAGGGGATGAAAGCAGCTCTTCAGCCGGTACGGCATCCATGACTATAGTAACTTGACCTTTGAGCTGAGAAAGACCGTATGTAACAAGCTTTCGCTGCCAAATAGCATATCCTGCCAACACCACCAGTGTGAACAGAATTAACAGTTTGAAAATGCGCAATAGGAACACCATCAGGATGGTCTGAAAAGGAACTTCATTCTTTTTTTCATTTTCTGCTGGATGCTCTTTATTTCACGGTAGCGTGTATCCGCAATTTGATAGCGAAGTGTATCTCCCGTTTGTTTCCAGAAAATCCGCTGAAAGTCAAGGGCCGCTTCAAGGTCCACAAGCTTGTCTGCCGCAGATGGGTCGGAAAGCGCGTGTTCGTTCTTCAGCCAGCGATGATTCAGCTTTAGAAAAGCATCATTGCCTTGTCCAGGCTTGTCCGCAACCAGGCATCCGCTGATGAATTGGCTTGGGAATTGCCCCTGCTGTGAAAGGAAAAGGAAGGCTTTCGGATCGGCCAGGAAGCACTTGTTGTTTTCAATGCAGTATGCTCTAAGGGCTCTTATGACATCGAGGTAGGCCTCCAGTAAATCACGCTGATCCAAGGTGCATCCTGTATTGTAAATTTCCTCTGGATGGTACTTTTCCAGGAGTGCTATGTAGTGGTCGTACTGCGGCTGCACGGCTTTGTATACAGAAGGTTGGTTGCGCCTGAATAGGTCGTAATGGGTGAATTTGATATCGTAATTGAGTACACAGAGGTCCTTCCTGAAACCGCTTGTTTCTCGCGCGTAATGGTAATTGATGACACTCGTCCAGTCGGCCAGCAAAACTATACTGCCGGGTGCGGCTGACTCATCGAGATCATTCAGTAGCGCGGTGCTCAAATCAAAATCTCTTAAATCGGTTTTAGTGAAATGCAACGCGCCCTGCACTACAATGAACAGCGGCAGCAGAAAGGGGAGGAGACGATGCCAGGTGCAAACCCTGGCCATGCCGAAGGTGACCGGTATATATAAGAGGAAAAAAGGAGCGCAGAGATAGGCGTCCGTATCTGCTGTTTGGTCAATCCTCAGTTGATAGGCAAGAAACACCAAGTAGAAAACCAGCGGAAGGAGTCCCAAACGATACCGTTTACTGCTGAGCAAATAAATTACACCCAGTACCAGGAAGAGTCCGCAGAAAAAAAACTGCTCGAAGCTGATCCTGAAAAAATAGGGGCTGCGCAGTGCAGCAATCCCTTTTACGGTCGCCTGAGTGTTCTTTATCCATGCGCCACCGCTGAGATGGTAGAGAAACCGTCCCGGCGAATCCGGACTGCCGAAGGCGAAAGTGAGTGGTTCATCGGCCCGGAGCCACATCCAGCCGTAGAAAAAAAGCAGGACTGTGCCGACGATGCCGATGCTGATCATCAGCTCCTTTCTGTCTGCGGGATTGTTGCTGCCGGGTGTTTTGATTTTTTTTTCAGGTGCCAGCAGCCAGCCTTTGGTCCAAAGCAAGATGAGAAAGGGCAGGAGGAGAATCATGCTCAGGTGATGGTTGCTGAGGCCTATACCGACACCAATGCCCGTAAGGATGCTGCCCTTTCGTATATTACCTGTTTCGCGCTGCGTAAGACCAAGTAAAACCAGAGACGTTGCCAGTACCTGTAGGCTATATACTTCTACAGAGTGTGACCAATGCCAAAGGGTGGTTCCGGTGATGGGTGCCAGGGAGGTGCAGAGCGCGATGGAGGTATGTGTCAGCACGGACAATTCCTTGAAGGTGTACTTCAGGAATTGCATGCTGCACAGGAACAGCACAGCTGCTGCAAGCGACTGGCAGAAAGCACTGAACACCACCAGACCGGCAACGCCCTTCAATCCAAAAAGTCCGCTGAGGGAGGTGAAAACAGAAGACAGGAAAACATATGCAGGAAATCCGGGCGGATGTGCTATGCCCTGAATGCTGCTGCACAGGGCGAATTCGGCAGCATCGGCAAATCCAAGTACTTCAAAGGTGGCATTGCTCAGCGATAGTGCCAGCGTGATGGCGAAACTCAATAGGGCAACTCCAAAAAGGTGCATGCGCGTTGAAGGCGTGTTCATCCTAAAAAATATTCAATCAATAATTCATTTCTTTCTGCTTTTGCCGTAGAGCATCAGGTTCGCTCCGTTCACTTTGGAGAATCGGAGTGTGTCCATGCCGTTCTGATGAAGGGTATCTTCGATCCTTTGAAGCGTGTCGATGTCTTCAAAAGCATTGAACAAAAACTGACCTCCGGGCTGAATGAGCTTACTGAGGCGTGCCCAGAAGCGGTCTTCCAGAATTTGCGCGGGAACATGTCGGTCTATGAATACATCTATGAGAACCAGGTCGAAACGGGTCCTGCATTTCTTGCTGTATTCTGCCGCATCGTCGCAAATGATTTTAAGGTACTTGTCGGGTACGATGTTGAATTCTGTCCGTGCCAGTTCGATGATGATCGG
>CAZPCA010000109.1:0-8868 GCA_964584995.1 uncultured Bifidobacterium sp. | reverse complement strand
GTCGGCTACGCGGTTGCTGAGGATGAATCCTTGATACAATTCAATGAGCCCTCCGTAAACGATGCCCGTACCGACGGACAACAAGGCAGCATGGCGAAAGCAAAGCGTGTCTGCCGGCATGTTACTGAACCCGCGCAGGAACAGGATCACCAATACCGCATAAAAGCCAAAGTGAGCGACCTTATCCGGCGCAAACAAATCGAACAAATCGGGGATTTTGAAGGAGGGCGGCGTGATGGAACTCAGGACCAGAATCAACAAGGCCCAGCTAATGCCGGGCCAGTTGTGTTTCAGAAATATTCCTTGAGTGGAATCAGGCACCGATGAGGGATTTGTATGCATCGGCAGAAAGCAGCTCGGCCAGCTGTGCAGCATCGCTGATCTTCACTTTCACCATCCAGCCATCGCCGTAGGGATCTTTGTTCACCAGCTCGGGTTCACCCTCCAGACGGGGATTGAGTTCCAGCACCTCACCGGAGACCGGCATGAAGAGGTCGGATACGGTCTTCACTGCTTCTACAGTTCCGAAAACAGCTTCCTTCTCGACACTGTCGCCAACGGTTTCTATTTCCACGTACACGATATCACCGAGTTCGCTCTGCGCAAAATCGGTAATGCCGATGGTAGCTACATCGCCGTCGATACGGATCCATTCGTGGTCTTTGGTGTACTTGAGTTCTGCTGGGATATTCATGGTTGGATGATTGACAATTGATGCGTCAAAAATACACTTTTCACCGAAACCTCTTATTGGGAAAGCGAGAATCGCACCTCCACCCCTGTGAGGATGTTGGAGGTCGGGAATGAAGTGGAAATGACAGGAGTATTGATGGTCTGTTCGTAGAACAAACGCACGTTGAGTCGCTCGTTGACGGCATAATCCGCCGCTCCCTTGATAGAGTACACATTCAAACCCGCTGTAGGCTGGTTGACACCCTCGAGGAGACGCCGGATAATGGTGATATTCCGCCGTGCGGAGAAATCAGCCGTCAGGTTCAGGCTGTTGCTGGATACTTTCTTTTTACCGGCGATACCGAAGGGCAGTCGGAATTTAGGCAGTCGATAGCCGAAACCGAGGACAATCTCATTGCCCTTGACTTCGGTGATTTGCACACCGGCATAGGTCAGGGAAACGTTTCTGTCGCGGCGGAACTCGGCCCTGGTCTGCATGTTGTTTTTCCAGGTCACATCTACGCCGATGAGCGGTCCGAACTGCTCGGTCATGGATACCTGTGCCAGTTCCCGGCGGGGTATGAAGTTCTGTGAGATGTCGCGGATGGTGGGGAAGGCTGCATCCACATAGCTCGCGTTCCGCTGGTAGGAATTCACGTTATACGTAGACCTGTAACTGTGCGTAAGATTCACGCTGGTGAATACTTTCTTGAAGAGCGGCAACTTGCTGAGTCCGTCGTACGTGATGCGCCAATTGGGCATCGGTATGCGCGGGAAGATGTTTGTCTGAAGACTGTTGGGAGATTGACCCGTATACGCTGCGATGAAGGCGAGTGCCAGAACCTCCTGCTGCGTGCCCCCGTAACCGTCGTTGTAGACCACCCCGAATGTATCGGGAGCAGCAAAGCCGTTGGAATTCGGATTGTCGGCCGCCAGGCGCTCCGATATTATTTTCCGGTATGCGTTGAAGTTATCGAAGGTGGCACTGTTGTAGGTGGTCTTGTCGTCCCTAACGAAAGCCGTATTCCAGCTGATGACAGAGATGCTGAAATTGCCCGTCTCGGTGATGCCCTGTGATTCAAAATTGTTGCCGTTGAAGCGGAAGAACTCCGAATTGTTGCGGCTGAACTGACGCGTGGCAGAGAGTTCGATCTTGAGTCCGTCAAAGGGCTCGATAGAACTCCGGCCGGAGAAATTGGAGGAGTAGGTCCGGGTCAGGGGATTGTTCAGGGTCGAGTCGGCTGTTATCCAGCCTCCACGCACAGCCCTCTCCCGAATATCCTCCTGCGAACCGACCGTGAATCCGAATCCGGGGGATCCGTTGTCGATATCCTGACCGAAAGCATCCGAGTAATTGATGTATCCCGGTAAGGTCGTACCGTTGTTTTCACTGTAGGTGAAGCCAAGTGTTTTCACGCCCATGATCATGCGTCCGATGAAGCGTACTCCGTCGGGAATCACGCCGGGCTTTTTCTCTTTGGGTGCTTTCTTGCCCTTCGTACTGTCCTGCGCCGCCTTCTGATCGGCCGGATTACCGATTTTCGAAGCGTCCTTTTTCACCTCCGATTTCGCTTTGGGTTGTGCCTTCGGCTTCGGAGAGTTGATCTTTTTGAAGAAAGGCACCTTGTTGTAGAGCGTCGTAAGGGTGAAGTTTCCGTTGAGTTGCTTGGTATTGGAATTCTGTATGGTGTTGCCTGTACGCGGATCAGTGGTGAAAGCGCCTGCTGTGTTCCGGAGGAACTGCCCCGCTGTCCAGCTGTAGTTGAATCCGTAGCGCGCATTGACGGATATCCAGTCCGTTAGCGGGAATTTATTGAGAGGTACCTGATAGGAGACGTTGCCGCTGTGCTGATAGGTCTTGTTACGACCCAGCAGGAAGTTCTTGCCCCAGATATTGCTCTTGATGGAATCGCGCTCTTCCCTGGAATCGATGCGGCCCTCGGGCTCATCCACAACGGAGTAGTTATTGGCATTGAAATCTATTTTTATGCTGCGTGTCAGGTCCAGTTTGAAGTCGTAGAGCCTGCGCAATTCGAAATTCTTGTTGAAGAAGGTATCACGGATGATATCGCTGTAGCCGGTATTGTTCCTGAAGAGCTTCTCGCCGTACATGCGCGTCACGTCGGTGCGGAAGCTGAGGTTGGTCGGCACCAGGTTCAGGTTGATCTCCTTGATGGGCTTCAGGTACTTGGACTTCAAGGCCTGGGCTTTCCCGAAGGGTGTGATGTATTTCGGCGTGGTGGAATAATTGTAGCCGATGGCACCACGGTGTGTCTTGACCAGGTCGTACTCGATGTTGATATCGCGGTGCAGCACCTCGTCGTAGCCGTAGGTGAAGTTGAAGTTTTCGATGTCGTACACTTTCGATTTCCCCGAACCGCCGGACCCTTTGTTCTTTTTGACGTTGGTGAAATTGATGCTCTTGTTGCGGGTGAAATCCTGCGACCTTCTTCTGATCTCCCTCTTCTCGGCAGGTGTCTGCGCATTTTCGATGGCCTTGGTGAAGAGTACGTCCTGATCAAGCGGGTCGTACTGCGGATTACGGATCACGGCACCATAGGCCACATACATCGGGATGTCGATATTGGCTTTCTGCGGGAGGAACTTACCGAGGTACAGGGAGGATGTAACGTTAAAGGTGGTTTCGCTGTTCACCGGACGTTCGCTCACCTTCTGCTCGAGCGGACCAAAGCCCGCACTCTTATGCTGACCGGCGACTGTAACGTTACCTATATCCGCTAACTTGGCGTTGACCCTTGCATTGGCTGCCCAGCCTCCTTTCTTACTGAAATCGGTGAGGCGTAATTCGTTCACCCATACTTCCCCGCACTTGGGCTGACCGTCGTCACCTCCCGGCTGCAAGGGATCAAGTTTAGGATTGCGGATACCGACCATGATGGACCGGACAGAGCTAAGCGATGGATTCCCTCGGATGGTGAACTTCCGGTTCGTCCCTGCTTCATCCTCGGTATAGACGCTGGTGATGTTGATGGCACCGCCGGAATTATCCACAGCATTGTTTCGCCGCAGCTTCAGGTCCACGAATTTTTCAAGTTCGAGCTCAATATTATTCGACAACGGCCAGATGGCATCGGGAGAGGTGGTACCCCAGGGTGTGACTGTCAGGGGCACTTCGTATTCGTAGTAGTTCTCGTTGAAGTCATTGCCCATCCGCAGGAAAACGGAAAGGTCACCGTTCTTGAGTGCATCTTCGTCACCACTTGCCTCGGCATGTACGAACATCTTGATGGTATTGTAAAGTCGCAGGTCAAGGTCCAGGTTTTTGAAGGCACCGCGTGCATCGCCGTCTTCGAGGTCGCACACTTTCAGCGCTAGTGATTGCTCGTTGAGTCGTTGCAGTACGGTAGAGCCAATGTTGACCTCCTGGGTGATGCCGGGCGGAATCACATAATTGGTCGGGGTCCGTTTTCCGTTCTCTTCAATGTTGACAACAGCTATGTCGAAAGTCGCATTGTTAGGGTCTGTTCCGATGACATCGCCTGTGGAGCGCAGATCATAGGCGTACTTCCTCCACTCTCCGCGGAGCAATTCCAAACGGGCGAAGCGCAGGGTCATAGGCTCTTCGAATCCCGTCATGAACATACGGATGAAGCTGATGGTGTTGAAGCCTTCGATATCGCCGACACGGGTGATGTTGGGATTGGTACCGGCTACCTCACGGATGGGAATCTTGAACTGGTACCAGGTGATCTGGTTGGAAGTTCCGTTTGGCAGGTTGACGGTGCGGGTCACCTTGTCGACGATGAAGTTCTGCCCCACATTCATCTCTCCCGGACGAATCGACACGCGGTACTGATAGAACTGCTCAGAGCTCTCCTGGTTGAAATCCTTGTTGATGTCGGAAACATCCGGGATGGTGGTGGCTGCAGTGGGATAGGCCTCCGGCGATTGTTCATCGGTAGGAGAGTTGCCGTCGGCATTGCTGAATTTCTTGTAACGATCCAGGATGCCCAGCCCCTGGTTATCGTAATCCGTACCCCGGTAATAGTGGTAGTTATCGGAGGAGGGGTCGTTGCTTGCTTCGGCGAAAGCCTGCTGGTTCACATTGAACTGAAGCTGGTTGAGGTAGTCCTGGAAGAAGGAGGGTTCCAGATTGTTCCTGAGTCCATCGAATCCCACATCCTGAAACTGCCGTGCGTCTGGATTGTTGTCGAAGGCGTAAATGATCGGTGGCTGCGTCTTGGGCGTGAATCCCCATACGGAGCGTGTAGCCCTGCTGGTATCCCCGTCTGGCGGCAGACCGTTCTCGTATTCCAGCTTTCCGTCTTTCAACACATCCTCCGAAACGTTACCCAGGTTGAAGTACAGGTCACCGCCGGTTTGACCGACGTTCTGGGTATTGCTGTTGAAGGGATCCATCATCCAGAACTGGATGAACTCGACGTTGGCGACGTCGAAATCCGTGGTCTCGATCCTGCGCATGATCCCACCCCAGCGGGAGGCAGGGTCGTTGAGTTTACCGTCGTTGTTCACCCCGGATGAATGCACTGTCGGTACTACGTCATAGTTATACGGCCCGCGATCTTCGGGATAAAAGGATACGTTGAATACCGGCAACACGACGGTTTGTCCCTGCGGAGCATCCCGGTTCGGAAAGATCTCCTTCTCCGGCACCTGCCTGACAAGGTGGTTGGAAATTTCGTTGTCGTCAATATTCGGAGGCGTCACATCCTGGATGTTCCGGTAGAACAGCGGATCGATGATGTACCAGTTGAACCGTGCACGGTTCTTACCGTAGATGGTGGTGATACTGTCGGCTTCCGGGAAGACAGATGAGGGAGTCGAAGCGAGTACCCATGTACCCACGTTGCGCAGATCGATGGTGCTTTGGCTACCTTCGAAATCATCAATGTAAGCGGTACCATTTTTCCCAATCGCTCGGTTATTGCCTGGTATGAGATTGGCGAACTCTCCCGACACCGTGATATTGGATACTTCCTTGGTGGAGATCCCCGGCAACTTGTCAATCATGCGCGTAAGCCAGCGCGATTCGGTGCGCCATGTTCCATCCACCCCCCAGATGGTGTTGGCGATGGGTTCGTCGCCGATGTTCACCTTCTGCGTGATAGGACGTTCGTTCAGGCGAAGCAGGGTTCCCCCGATAACCAGGTCCTTGTTGACCGTATAATCGAATCGGGAGCCGAACAGAGTTTTGGACTGAATACTGAAGAGCGTATTGCTCTCGAGCGAAATGTTGATGGAAGTACCTGAGTTGAGAATGCTCTGGTTGATGATCTTCACACGACCCAGATTATAGTCGACCGTATAATCCACGTTCTCGACCAAGGGAGCTCCTCCGGCTGTCACCCTGACTGAGCCCTGAGGGATATTGATGGCATTGAGCGGGATGTCCGACCCGTACTTGCTGATGTAACTTCCTTTCAGGCTGAACTTGTTTTTCTCTGCCTGCTGAATGGCGAAGATGCGCGTGGAGTCGTACAAGGCATCGAAGGCGAAGGGAGCAGCAGACAGCGAATCGGTGAACTTGCTGCGCAGATAGGGGCCGAAAGGCTCCTTGACCGGAAAGATGATCCTGCCCGTCGCACTGTTGATGGTGACCCCTTCGATGAAATCGAATTCGCCGTCCGGACGTGGATCGTTGTTTACGTTCAGCTTGTCGAGGTTGAAAAGACGGTTCAGCGGCTTGGCATATACGTTAGGCTGAGCGGGTGTGGTAGGTATGTAATTGAGCCGGTTACCGATGGTATCCACATAGTAGAGTACATCGAGTCTGAAATCCTTTCTGTCAATCTGAAAGCCGCCAAGCGCGTAGATGTTCTTCATCATCAGATCCCAGGTCGGCAACTTGGTGTTGTTGACGCGGGCCTTGAGCAACTTGAGGAAAAGCACTTTCGGAGGTTCGATACCGGTATTGGTAAGGTCTCCCACGCGGTACACCTTACCGCCAATGGTATACTCGAAGGCTACCGCCAGCACTTCGTTTCCGTTGAGGGACTGGTTCAGGGAGATATAACCCAGACGGGGATTGAAGGTATATTCGGTCGTAGCCAGGCGTCGGGCATTCTGTACGACCTCATAATCCCGTGACGCGCTGAATTGCGGCACGGCGGATATTTCATTCTGCACCTGCGTGACATCCCGGAAATTGGGATTGGCGTTCAGGTAACTGTAGACGGAGTTGGCGGAATCGGAAGGATAAGGGACATTGAAAGGAGGAGCATTGTTGATGATGCCCGTCTGGTTGTAATAATTCTGTTCACCCAGATCCATCATCGCCAGCACCGTACGTGTGTTGTCCGTACTGTTGTTCCTGTTGGTCACCCATACCTCGAGGCGGGTGATGGCCACCAGCGAATTGATGAAAGGAAGGTCAGACAAGGCGAAGTCGTACTGGTCCCTGAAATACTGACCCATGAAGTAATGCTTGTTGACCTCGTACTGATCGATGGGAATGTCGAACTTAGTGGTAGTGGCTCCACCCTTCACTTCGATATTGGACGATTGTCCGCGCTGCTGTGAAAGCAGGCTGGTTACTGTGAGTCGCCCGAACCGAAGCTGTGTCTTCAACCCGAAAAGACTCTGGCTTCCCTGAATCAGCTGACTGTTCAGCGGCAGTGAAACGTTACCGGCTTCAATCTTCTGGATGATCTCGTCTTCGTATCCTGTGTATTCCAGCTTCATCTGGTTTTCAAAATCGAAGCTGGCCTGTGTATTGTAATTCGTTGTGATTTTTAGCTTCTCCCCGATGTTACCGATTACGTTCATCTGGATCTGCTCACGGAAATCGAAGGTGGTGATCTTACGCTGACGCTCCGGCAATGTGGGATTGTCGTAGCGGCTGATGTTGAGTCCGAAAGCAAGCGATGCAGATCCCTGGGGCCGAATATCGATCGTGTTGCCGCCGAAAATCCTGTTGAAGGCTTCGCCTCCCACATAAATGCGCGGCCCACCGCTCTTGCGTTGAGCTATATTTTCAGCATTGGCTTTCTGCTTCCAATAGTTGAGCGTGCTCTTTTCGAATTCCGCCTGCTTGAACTCCTCAAACGTCATATAGCTCGGACTCCTGAAAAACTCATCACCGAATTTCTCGAAGATGTCGTATTGGCGCTCCTCCGGATTGTACTGAACGGTAGTCTGGATGTTGGAGGGATTGCTCAGGTAGAGCGGACTTTGCGGCACCTGGCTATTGTAGGGATCCGACCAGCGGTCCGGGAAAGGATACGGAAGCTGGACAGCGGCCGTATCGGTGTCGCCGGGCATTACCGGGGGGATGAAATTCAGCGATTCCCACGCCAACTCAGGACCGGTAGCCCATACCAGCGAAATGAGCGAGCATAATGAAAAAATAAAAAGGAAGTAGGAACGCAGGCGTTTCAACGGGCAACTCTCAGGTTAGGTTAAACAATGCAGGCGGCCAAAAATAGCACAAAACCAGCAAGAAATGAATCTTTTAGGACTCAAATCCGGGCTGGAACAGGACTAAAAACCAGTGTCATCAGAGGTGACTGAGCGCCACTTTGATCAGGTTCTCCACATTGGCGGAGGAACCCAGTGATTTTGAGGCCTGAAGAAGGGCTTTTTCGGCTGCTGCCCTGGCAAAACCCAGGGTTAGCAAAGCACTTAACGCTTCATTGGTGTCACTATTGTGTAATGCAGCAGAAGAATTTGCTGCAGTAACGTAAATACCTTTCTTCATTTTGTCTTGTAAGTCCACTATGACCCTTTGAGCCGTTTTGGCACCAATCCCCTTGACCTTTTGCAGTGCGATGACATCGCCGGCAGCAATGACCTGACGCAACTGGACTGCTGTCATAGATGACAATACCACACGGGCAGTGGACGCACCTACTCCACTGACATTCAGTAGCTCCCGGAACATGATGCGCTCCTCCTGCTCGGCAAAGCCGTACAACAACTGGGCATCTTCACGGACGACATGGTGGGCGAAGAGGCGGTAGGAAGGCTGGTCTTTCAACTGGGCATAGGTGTGCAGGGAGATGAGGAGCTGAAACCCGATCCCGCCGCAGTCGATGGTTACTTCGGTGGGGGTAAGGGAAGATATTTTTCCGTTGAAATAATCGTACATAGCCCTACGAAAGTACGAATTACAGGATGTTGGGGGATATGGGAAGTTTGGGCAAGTGGTGCAGGAAAAAATATATTACTGCTGAGGCAATGCCCCCGCCCCCGGATGGACGCAGCTACTTCACCACG
>CAZPCA010000108.1:0-8930 GCA_964584995.1 uncultured Bifidobacterium sp. | reverse complement strand
CCAATCCGGCATGATTGCATAAAACGGACGAGTGTCCCCCAGATACAGACCTGTTTGACTGAGCAACCAGGCGCCCTGACCGAAATAATTGGCCAGTAGCGCCACTTTCACAAATCCCCAGCTAAACCTTATGTTTTTGCGACCGCAATGCCCCAGGTCGGAATACAATGCCTCCGCACCGGTAGTGCACAACAAAACGGCGCCCAAAATCCAGAACCCATGCGGATAGTTCACCAATAAATCGTAGGCATAAAGAGGATGAATCGCCTTGAATACTGCAGGGTTTAAAAGAATCTGACGCAGGCCCAATGCAAACAGCATGATGAACCATACCAGCATGATGGGACCGAAGAAACGTCCTACGAAACGGGTTCCGAACTGCTGTATAAAAAACAATGCAAAGAGAATGCTGATGATGATGGGAACCGTGGGAATCTCTGGGTTCAAAACCAGCAAGCCTTCCACCGCTGAAGCAACGGAAATGGGAGGGGTTATGACACCATCGGCGAGCAGGGCCGCCCCGCCCAACATGGCAGGGATGCTCAGCCATTTCATCTTCATGCGCCGAATGAGGGCATACAAGGAAAATATACCTCCTTCTCCTTTGTTATCTGCTTTCAGAGTTAGGACAATATATTTTACAGTAGTGAGCAAGGTAAGTGTCCAGAAAACCAGCGACAAACCTCCCAAGACCAAAACTTCGTCGATTTTTCGTTCACCTATAATAGCGCCCATCACATAGAGTGGAGAAGTACCGATGTCGCCGTAAATGATTCCCAATGCCACCAGCATACCCGCGGCGGTCAACTTTCTATGAATAATTCTGCCTTCAGACATTCGAATAAGTATAAGATTCGTGAATAAACGCGGATTGAAAATCCGCAAGGTTTAAGCAACAAAGAGAACGGATATTGACACAATCCAAACCGATGCTTCCAGCACCATTGACAAAAAAAACAGTACTGTATGTTGGCTGAATCCTGCTAAAACCCATCCTTATATCCCAGGCAATACAAAGATCTTGGCAAGTTTCTCCTGCATCAACTTTTACCGGAGTATCAAATTCCCCTACCGGCATCATAGCATTCGGCCGATAGTCAGGGTTCAAATTCATCTTCATCATATTTTGATTATTGATGCAGTGGTAGGTATCCAAATTTATATTCTAATTGTAAGAGTAGATCAAAGGGGAAACCAATTTGTAAACAGCATAATGTTTTTTAATTTCGTTCTTCGTTAAACAGTAGATTCGGTCTTCCCGTCAACAATACCATTTTTATGCATTCTCAACCCTTTATCAGAGCATTGGTCGTTCAGGGAACACTTTTGATAATCAATGGCCTTGCTGCGTATTTGATTGTAGGTTCAAAAGCCTTCAACATGATGCTCTCCGGCATGGTCGCTGGAGCTCTGTTGTGGAGTTGCGCATGGTACTGCAATCGGAACATCCGGGGCTTATGGGCAGGCTTCGGTGTTTCTTTTGCGGGTTTGCTGGTCTTCAGTAACCGAACGATTGCCAATTTCTTATCCCTGATTGGTATCATTCAGCACGAAATGAATAACGATGCCTATAACAAATCCATCATGGTCGTGTTATATATTTTAATGAGCTGTACCTGTCTTTGCGGACTCATGTTACAATATACCTATTTACCTGAAAAGAAAAAAGAAGCATAATGGCTACTACAATCAAAATCAACAGCAACGGATCCATTCGAATCGAAGGCGACGATTTCAAGATTATCGATGCGAACGGCACGACCTATGATCTGGGCGGAAGAACAAGCGTCGCTTTGTGCAGGTGCGGTCTCTCAATGAAAAAGCCATTTTGCGACGGAGCGCACAAAGGTCAGTTTGAAGACGAAGCAGTGGCATACGACCTTCCTCCGGTAGCTCCAAAGCAATAATGCCGTAAGCTGAGCAACCCCTAAACGGGGAATTCAGATTATTCTGTAATTCCTGTATTCGAACAGCCTTTTACCTGTGGCTGACTCAATCCAGTGAAGAATGGAATTTTTAATACTCACTCTTCGCCGAGAAGGGTCATAGTTGAACTCCCAGTCCTTTTTCCGGATTCTATCCTGCATGACGGCAGGGTGGGTACCATTATAAATAGCCAAGGAATCTATGCCTGAATAATCGTATGGGGCATCCTTCACCATTTGCCTGACCTTTTCGTCAGAATGCCAGAGCTTATTAAAAGTTTTCTGTTTTTCCTGTTGATGCAAGGGATCCTTCACACATCCGTAGTGGAAAATACGGGCATGGCATTTTTTCACGCTTAAGAGTTTATTGTTTCGCCGGAATCCCTGAGCATCCCTGTACGACCTTATGCCCACTCCTGGACGTATTATCCGTATTTCGTGACGGTACCAGCGACGTGAATCCCCTACATAGTCATAGCTTCCGTAGAAGTGAATGTAATTAAATAAAAGTCCTTCCACCGACAGATTATTTTGGTGCTGCATCATGGCTTGCCGTATAGCAGGATAATCCTCCTCGTGTATAATCTCATCGGCCTGCAAATAGATGCACCAGTCTGCCATTGGGGACACAGCATCCATTGCCTTATCGGTTTCAACCGCCAGAACTTTTCCGCCTTCCCGTAAAGTCTCATCCCAAACCGAATGAATGATCTTTATTTTGGGATTTCTTATGTTTTGGATGAGGGATGAAGTATCATCATCAGAATTACCAAGGCAAACCACCAGTTCATCCACCAATGGTAACAAGGAGTGAATGCTTTCCAGCACAGGATAGTCGTACTTTACTGCATTGCGGACGAAGGTAAAACCTGAAACAAACATTTTACCTAGACCAGTTCCCTTTTTATGAATTGCTCCCACTCTTCGAACTGATGGTTCTTCATCACACGGGGAAATTTATTCTGCGATCCTATTTTACCTTGTTTTTCCATCCATTGGAGGAATACCCGATGGGGCAAAACCTCAACGATTACCTCTTTCAATGCGGATGTCCTCTCAACGCGATAGTCATCGTTCAGCATTTTCAGCTTCTCATCGAGATTAGTCCGGAAAACGGAGGCATCCACCGGATCGTCCGTACCTATGTACCACTTATGGGCGAACATACTTCCGTGTTTGATACCGGAAACGCAAAACTCATTGACGCGCACATTGAGTTCATCGGTAACCATTTCTATGGCTTTATTCATGTTATCTACCGACAGGTGCTCTCCGCATAAACTTAGGTAATGCTTGGTACGACCCGTGATGACAATTTCCGCCTTGCCGACATTGGTAAAACGGATGACATCACCAATTAGGTAACGCCATGCGCCGGCACAGGTGCTCAGAAGCAGAGCGTACTCCTGACCTTCTTCCACTTCATCGATGAGCAAGGTCTTGGGCTTTCGTACCAGCTCTCCGTCGGAGTTGAAATTCTCCTCTGTGAAGGGAACGAATTCGAAAAACAGACCATTGTCCAATACCATGCGCATCGACCGATTGTCCTGCTCGTCCTGATACGCAATGAACCCCTCGGAAGCGAGGTAAGTTTCGATATAGGTCAGCGGTCTGCCTACCAGAAGTTCGAAACTCTTGCGGTATGGCTCAAACGATACACCACCATGAACGTAAATGGTGAGATTGGGCCAGATTTCATGGATTGACTTCAGATTATACCGTTCAATAATATTCTCCAGCAATAACTGACACCATGCCGGAACGCCCACCAGTATACCGATATCCCATTTGGGGGCATTCTCAACGATTTCATTCAACTTCGTGTTCCAATCCTTCTCCCTGGCAATTTTTTTACCCGGTTTGTAGAAGTGCTGGAACCAAAAAGGGATCTTCGAAGCAGTAATGCCGCTGAGGTCCCCCTCAAAATAGGAGCCTTGCTGATTCAGGTGTGTACTGCCACCCAGCATTAAGATACCTTTTGAAAAAATCTCATCGGGCAGTCCTGTATATCCACCCAGGCTGATGATCTGACGAATACTTGTTTTCTGAATGGCTTTTACCATTTCACGGGTAACCGGAATGTGTTTGCTGGAGCTTTCAGACGTACCACTGCTCAAAGCGAAGTAGCGCACCTGTCCTGGCCAGGTGACATCTTCCTGCTGATGGAGGCTTTTATTCCACCATCGTGCATAAATGCTGTTGTAATCGTGTACCGGTACCGTTGCCCTGTATTTGTTCAGGAAATTCCTGCTGTTCACGATGGAAGAAAAGTTATACGTCTGGCCAAACATGGTGAACTGTGCTTTGCGCAACAGTTTCTTCAACTCCCGTTTTTGGTAAAAAGCGGGAGACTTTTCCGCCAGGCGCAACCTGTGCCTGATGGATAACCCCCGTTTGATGATGGAAGATAGAATAGTCATAGTCGTATGGTTCAGACGGTGGGTCCCGGGAATCAAAGTTCGAGTTCCAGTCCCAGTTGTTGCCTCAGATCATCCAAATGAGGATTTTTCTCATTCATCTTCTTGTATTTGTCGACGTTGCTATACGTCTCTTCAGGATCCAAAGGCTTTTCTTCCAGCTTGGTGACCAGTTGTATCTTGTAGTTTTTCAATTCAGTTCTTAACCATTCCAGCATGGAATTCTTCTCCTCCTGGATCAACTCTCCCTGTGAAGGGTTGTGGATGACGAGCTGAGCCGTTACATCATCCAACAAAGTAGGGACATTCATGGTCATTGTCGTGAAAAGTTGAAGTTTACCCTCTTCACGCGCCTTGGCAGCATAGCGGTTCCAGCATTGCAGGAACAGATCCAACTGAAATGGACTATTTGGCATTTCAGCACCAACAGCTGGAGTATTTTCCGCCACAGTCGGCTTCACATCCTGTACGGGCTGCGCAGCATTCTTCTTCAAGGCAGATAGCGATGCCCCGGAAAATACTGAAGCCGCCTGCGAACTGGGCAGGGGTGCTGGAGGCGGAGGTGCAACCGGAGATTGCCCCGAGGGCTGTGCGGGACTTTTCGGTGGTGCGGGAACGGAGGGAGATGGCTGAACGGGTGCGGCAGGGGATACTGCCCTTGCCTGAGTTGCTGGCTGTGGTGTAGGAGCAGAGGTCCTGTTGCCCGGATGTACAGCAGCCGGCGATGGTGCCTTATCGAAATCGACGGTAGTGGCAACATCCTGCATGTGTCCACCGGAAACTGCACAAAGACGCATCAGACATAACTCAACATGCAGGCGTTGATTTCGCGAGGATTTGTAATCGAGATCGCACTGCGCACAAATCGAAATGTACCGCAGCAAATGCTGTCGGGAAATTTCGGAAGCCTGGATTCGGTAGCGTTCCCTTGCCGACTTACTGACCTCAAGCAACACGAGGGTAGATGGATCCTGAGAAACCAGCAGATCGCGGAAATGCGAGGCAAGCCCGGTAATGAAATGATGGCCATCAAAACCGTCTGCCAACAGTTCATTGAAGGTCAGCAGTGCTGAGGATAATTGACACTGACGTATTTCATCCGTAACACGGAAATAATAGTCGTAATCGAGAATGCTGAGGTTGTCGATGACCGACTTGTACGTTAAGGTTGTACCGGCAAAACTGACTATCTGATCAAAAATGGAAAGGGCATCCCTCAGTGCGCCGTCAGCTTTCTGTGCAATGATGTGCAGTGCGTCGTCTTCGGCCTGGATACCCTCTTTGCCAGCGACATATTCCAGATGTTTGGCGATGTCGTCCACCTGTATCCTGTTGAAGTCGAATATCTGACATCGGGAAAGAATGGTAGGAATGATCTTGTGTTTTTCTGTGGTCGCCAGAATAAAAATAGCGTAGGGAGGGGGTTCCTCCAGGGTTTTCAGAAAGGCATTAAATGCGCCGGAAGACAGCATGTGCACCTCATCGATGATGTAGATTTTGAATTCACCGGCATGAGGGGCGTACCGTACCTGTTCTACCAGGCTACGGATATCGTCCACCGAGTTGTTCGATGCCGCATCGAGTTCATAAATATTGAGTGACTGTGACTGCTGAAAGGAGACACAGGATTCGCACTGGTTACAGGCTTCTATATCCGCTGTCTGCTGCTTGCAATTGAGTGTTTTGGCAAGTATGCGCGCGCAGGTCGTTTTACCAACACCCCGCGGGCCACAGAACAGAAAAGCCTGAGCCAAATGCTTGGTGCGTATCGCATTTTTTAATGTGGTAGTAATGTGCGACTGACCCACCACCGTATCGAAGGTGGCTGGTCTGTATTTTCGGGCCGAAACAACAAACGGATTCATCACTTACAAAGGTAGGCAATTGAGTGCAAGGCCTGCACTCATTGTTGAGGAACAATGGATTTGAAAATCAAGTGCTTTAAAGACCAATAAGCATGTTCGGGTCCGGAACGAATTTTTTGGATACTTTTCGGCCTTCCATGAAAACTATGTTTAATAGGAACTATGAGCCCTTTGGGTTTCTCCTGATGGGCCTGATGCATCTGTTGCCGGTTTTGCTACTTACCCCATTCGTTACATTGGATGGTGCTGCTCACTTGTACAATGCTCACCTGATTCTTCAGCTCTTGGGTGATGGGGCGGAAGGACTTATTTCTGCTTATTTCTCCTTCAATAGTTTTCCGGAACCCAATTGGAGCGGGCATCTTGTTCTGGTGGCCCTGATGAATTTCATCTCACCGCTGTCAGCAGAAAAGGTATTCCTGATAGTGGTTTTGTTGAGCACCCTATACGGTTACAGGAATTTGATACTGAAAATTGAACCCTCCGCAGTGTGGGCTACCTGGCTACTTTTTCCCTTACTCTATAATTTCCCCTTTCTTTTGGGATTCTACAATTTCTGTCTCGCACTCGCACTTTTACCCTGGTTGCTGATAGCATGGCTGAGCATGCATCAAAAAAATAATTGCCTGCGTGCATGGTTCGGTCTTTCAGTCGGATTACTTGTGCTGTATTTTTCGCATCCTGTCGTATTCCTGCTTTTTGGCGTAAGTGCCGGAATGGTGGTCGTTTGCAACGCGGAAACAAGGAGAGACCTCTTCACACAGTGTAGATATCTTGTAAGCTCGATGTTGCCCGGCCTCCTGCTTTTCGCAGCTTATATGATGGCGAATGGTATTGGTGGCTATAAAGGAGACGTGGTCCGTCTGCCGCTGGCTAAACTCGTAGAAGACATTCTTTCATCCCGCATGTTGATTGCGTATGATTTTACAAGTGAGCAGCCAATGGCCTTCTGTTATACCGCCTTGATGATAGCCTTATCGGTGCCGGCGATTCGTTACCGCACTGTTCAGCGATTTCAACGTTCTACCCTTTTGTTGCTGCTTCTTTCCCTGCTGTTAATTTTTGTATTGCCGGACAGTATGGCTTCCGGTGGAATACTCACCGTGCGACTCATTTTATGGTTCTTCTTGTGCTGGATAATATGGTTGGCTACATTGCGACCGCAAGTGCGATTCATATTGCCTGCTGCCATTCTATCCTTAGTGTTTAGCTTGGGCATGATGTACTTGCATTTTAGAACACAGCAAGGACTTTCCAGGCAGGCAGCCGCATTCGTACGGGCAGGCAACGTGATTCGACCTTCTACTGCTGTATTGCCCATCAATTATTCGGGTAATTGGATGCATGCCAATTTAGCCTCCTACCTTGGAATGGGTAAGGATGTGGTAGTGCTGGATAATTACGAAGCCGATTATGACTTATTTCCAATCGTATGGCAAGAAGGCATGAAACCTGAGGGGCACCTCGGCAACCATGCCTCTTCGAACTTACCTTGTGTCAATATTCAAGCTTCTGAACGAATGACCGGTAAGGCTGTGAAGTACGTATCCGTATGGAAAGAAGCATCCGACAAGAAGGATTCCTGCCACCTGGAACTGCAAAAGAACTTGATCGATTTTTACCAGTCTAAGACGGCATTACCGGAAGGCCTCATTATCTACGAAAAACGATGACCATCGGATAGATCCCCTGCGCTTCAGTGTTGAACTGAAAATCAGCCACTCACACTTCTTTGTAGCTATGTTTTCAACGCATGAGCCGCAGCCAATCCGCTTCGCATTAATAGCTTCAAATGCACTAATTTTGACACGTATTTCGATATGAAAAAACTAGAAAATTATTGCTGCGGCCAATGGGTGGCAGGAGAAGGCGAGGGCCAGGCGCTGTTTAACGCCATCAACGGAGATTTGATCGCTTCGGCTTCGAGCAAAGGCCTGGACTTTGCAGCCATGCTTGGGTATGCACGGAAAACCGGTGGGACAACGCTCCGCAAAATGACTTTTCACGAGCGCGGACGCATGCTGAAAGCCCTGGCATTCCATCTCCTTGAAAAGAAAGAAGATTTTTACAGGATCAGCTGGGCCACGGGCGCTACCCGGGTTGATAGCTGGATCGATATCGAAGGAGGCATAGGCAACCTATTTGCATACAGCAGCCTGAGGCGCCAGTTCCCGAACGAAACATTTTATACCGAGGGGGACACGGCCAAGCTGAGTAAGAACAATACTTTCATCGGCCATCATATCTGCGTACCGAAAGAGGGAGTCGCCGTTCATATCAACGCATACAATTTTCCGGTATGGGGTATGCTGGAGAAAATAGCTGTCAACCTCTTGGCAGGAGTTCCTGCAGTCGTTAAGCCGGCCACGCTGACATCCTTTTTGACGGAAGCAGTAGTCAAGGAAATCATCGCTTCCGGAATTTTACCTGAGGGCAGTCTGCAACTGATTTGCGGTTCTGCTCAGGGCCTGCTCGACCATGTCATCTCCCAGGATGTCGTCACTTTCACAGGATCCGCTTCCACGGGCAAAAGGTTGACAGCACATCCCCGGATTGTCGACGAAGCCGTTCCTTTCAACATGGAAGCGGATTCTCTCAACTGCATGGTGCTTGGTCCGGACGTGAAGCCGCGTATGCCGGAATTCGATTTGTTCATTAAAGAAGTACAAAAAGAAATCACTGTGAAAGCCGGACAGAAATGTACTGCTGTACGCCGGATCATG
>CAZPCA010000107.1:0-8932 GCA_964584995.1 uncultured Bifidobacterium sp. | reverse complement strand
CAGCTGAGTTGTTCACTCGACAATCCCGATGGTTGCCTGATGTGCGGAAGTTGATACTGCACCCGATAAAAAAAGCTGTCTGAAATTCAGACAGCTTTTTTTATGCTTGGCATTTGTGAAAACGAAAAAATTCCTTCAGCCGATTGCCTGTCTCAAATCCTCGATCAGGTCGCTGATGTCTTCGATACCTACGCTCAGACGGATCAGTCCGTCGGTGACACCGGCTTTTTCACGCTCTTCCCTGGGTATGGAGGCATGCGTCATGGTTGCCGGATGATTCAGCAGGGACTCCACACCGCCGAGTGACTCCGCCAACGAAAACACTTTCACCTTTGAGGCCATGGTGAATGTCTCCTCTGTGCTCGCGTCTTTCAGGGTGAAGGAAATCATTCCTCCGAAATCCTTCATCTGCCGGCAGGCGATGTCGTGGTTGGGATGATCCGCAAACCCGGGCCAGTACACCTTGTCCACCTTCGGATGCGCGCGCAGGAATTCAGCCACTGCACGTCCGTTGCTGCAATGCCGTTCCATGCGTACATGCAGTGTCTTGAGTCCGCGCAACACCAGAAAACTGTCCATGGGACCTGGCGTAGCTCCGCAGCTGTTATGTATGAATGCCAGCTGTTCATAATAGGTGGCATTGTTGGTACAGATCGCTCCCATCACCACATCGCTGTGCCCACCGAGGTACTTGGTCACCGAGTGCATGACGATGTCTGCACCGAGGGCGAGGGGATTCTGCAAATAGGGAGAGGCGAAGGTGTTATCCACCACCAGGATCAGGTTCTTCTCACGGGCGATGGCGGCGCAGGCAGCGATATCGATGATCTGCATGGTAGGGTTTGTCGGGGTTTCCACCCACAACATTTTCGTATGCGCGTTGATATACTGACGGATATTGTCGGCATTGTACATGTTCACGAAATGAAACCTGATGCCCATCGGTTCAAAGATCTTTGTGAACATACGGTAGCTTCCTCCGTAGAGATCGTTGGTGGCGATCACCTCGTCGCCGGGGCGCAGCATCTTGATGATGGCATCGCTGGCACCCTGACCGCTGCTGAAGCATAAACCGTGCGCAGCGTTTTCGAGGGCTGCGATACATTGTTCAAGTGCGGAGCGTGTGGGATTTTTTCCCCGGGCATAGGCATAGCCTTTGTGCCGGCCCGGCCACTCCTGCACATAGGTGCTGGTTTGATAGATAGGCGTCATGATGGCGCCAGTGGTAGGGTCTGGATGTTGACCGGCATGTATGGCTTTGGTTCCGAATCCTGCGTTGTCGTTCATGGTGATAGGAGCTTCGGGCAAAAATACGGAAAGCAGTCCAACACGGCCTCTGGGCTGCAGGAAAGCCAAAAGGGCCGGAATGAAACATCCCGACCCTTTAAGCAATCAATGTGTGTTACGGTTGCCTATCCGCCCGCTGCAAGCCGGGGATAAACATTACTATGGATGAACGGAAGAAACGAAGTTGGTAATGTTGTTGTCCAGGATAATCTGGTCGAAGAAGTCCACCAGACCGTCTCCGGTGAGATCGCTCACCGCGTATCCCGTGGCAAAGATCGCCACGTCATTGTCCAGTACTATCTGATCGAAGAAGTCAACGACTTCATCCTGCGGAGCAAGGTCGCCGCTATAGAGCGCCCAAACGCCTGGCGCCACCTCCGTGAGGTTGCTGCCGAAAGCCTGTGTGGCCGCAGTCGTGAAATCGTAGCTTGTGCTCGCAGCCATTGTCACCGGCGCCGCGCTCCAGGTCTGTACCGCATTGCGGTGCAGCAGGGCGATGTAATAGCTGTTGCCTGTCACGCTGCCGGGATAGGTCACACTCACTTGTCCGTTGGTACCCAGTACCGCAGTCTGGCTGGATACAACTGTCGTCGGGCTCAGCGCATCGCGCAGCTCCACTACGATGGTGTCGCACTCCGTTGCATTCGTGCCTACGCCGGCGTTCTGCAATACGGCTGCATTGCCGCTCACTCCGTCGAAATATCCCTGGATGATCATGGTGAGGTTGAGTGTGGCGTTGGTGATGGTGGTGACGCTCACCGTATCGCTGAACTGACATCCGTTGGCATCGGTCACCAGGCAGTAATACAGACCGCTACCGAGTGCCGTCACAGTACTACCGCTACCGGCAGGAGCGAATACGGCATCGAACCAATCGTAGGTGAAAGGCGATGTTCCACCATTCGCACTTGCCGTCACTGTGCCGTCGCCTGCACCCGTTGCACTCTCTGGCGTCGCGCTCAATGTCAGGGACAAGGCCGCCGGTTCATTGATCGTCACCGATGCGGTATCCGCGCAGCCGGAGTTATCGGATACAATCACCGTGAGTACGCTACCGGCGAACACAGCACGTGTTGCCGAAGTGGCGCCATCGCTCCATACAATAGAGTAAGGTGCTGTTCCTCCGCTCCAGGTAACGCTGGCCGAGCCATCCGCGAATCCATTGCAGCTGATATTGATTCCCGTAGCCGTGGCAAGGATCGGGGTGGATCCGTTGACGGTATAGGTCAGTACTCCGGAATTACAACTGGTGGGCTGTCCCGCCTCGTCGTAAACACGTAGGTAATAGGTGCCTGCGTTCAGGTTTTCCAGTGAATCTGATGGGTTTGCCGTCGTCACATTGCGTACGATGTTCGTCTGTGCAGCATCGGTCGACCATACGAAGTTGTAGCCCGGCAGACCGCTGGTCACGCTGGCGATGATCTGTCCGTCAGCACCTGCACAACTTGCATTGGTGATGGTCTCCACTACAGCCACCGACTTGGTGAGGACTGTGACGGTATCCGATGTCGCTGAACAACCGTTCGGCAGCGTAACCGTCACGTAATAGGTCGATCCATTCACTGAGCTGATGGAGTCCAGATCCGGAATCGGTACCCCGATAGCATTCCAGGTGAAATTGGTCCCCGCAGGATATCCGCCACTGTATACGCCCTGGTCAGCCACCTTCACGTAGATGAAGTCCGGGTTACACAAGGTGGTGTCGTTCGAAGTGATGCCCGGCTGGGGAGATTGAGCCGTATTCACAGTGATGGAACTGGAAGCGGTACATCCAAAGAGGTTGGTAGCGGTCACGCTGTAGTTCGTGCTTCCTGTCGGAGGCGTCACTACAATGGTATCGTTGGTAGCGCCAGTTGACCAGAGAAAATCGGTAGTCGCTCCGTATCCCACTTTGATATTGGGACGATTGGTACCGGAAGATACAGTACCCGAGTTGATCTGCGAACAGAGGTCCCATGGGTTGATCGACGCAGTATTATCGGCATACTGACCATAGACTGACGTGAACGTTGTTGTTGAACTTTGAACAGTAGAATTGCCCCCATAGCAAGCAGAGCAAGTACCATTGGGGTCGTTGTTGTGGCATACTTCCACCACGAGATTCGAAACACCGTCCCAAACGAAGGAAGAGGAGAAATTATACGTGTTCCATCCCACTGTAGGAGTGATGGTGCCTGGTGCAGTATAGACCGTAGTGAGGCCGGACTGATATCCGGTGAGCGACGTGGCCGTTGTCGCACCCACTTTCACCGTATATGCACTCAAGGCGAAAGTGGTGGTGGCTGCCGTAACGTTGAAAGCGACACTTGTGATCGTGCCGGCAAAGACATTTTGTGCGTTCAGTTCAGCAGCAGTGATGAGGTACTGTATTTTTGAACCCTCCCAATTACCGCTAAAGGGCGTTTGAGCAGTAGTAGCGTTGGTGGAAGTACCGGACCCGATCTGTGCCACACCTGGCTGTGTGGATGCTGCAACCAATGTGACCGGAACACTTCCGCAAACTACAGTGGGGTTCTGTGAGATAGTCGGTGTGGCAGGCAGGATGTTCACCTGCACACTCACGGAAGCGGTAGTCGCACATCCGGCATTGGATCCGGAAGATGTATCGGTAGCGGTGAGCGTGTACGTGGTGCTTGTTGTGGGACTCACCACATAGGCAGAGCCGTTATATCCGGTATTCCATACATATGCATAGTTAGGGTCGTTGGTGCTGCTGACAGTAAGTGTGGTCGACTCACCGACGCAGATCGTATCGCTACTGCTGACAAGCAAGGCGGGAGGGCTTGTGACCGTAGCCACCACTTGTGTACGTGGACTTTCACAGCCCGTACTGGTGGCGATATTGTAAACGAAGTAGTTCAACGTAGAAGTGGATGTACCCAAAGCACCTCCGGTAATACTGCCAACGCCATTGCCCATTGTTGCAGGGAAAACACCAGTATGGTATCCGAGGGCGTTACCGGTATTGGAAACCAGGATCCGGTATCCGCTGCCAGCGGGAACCGTCCACCCCAGGTAGAGGGTTTGTGGCACTGTGAGAGAGCCGGCAACGATGGGAAGCGGCGAAGAAACGTACAAGGTTACATTGGATCCATCCAGCAAGGAAACTGTGGCAGTACCTGCAGCGGTAGAGTATACATCAATGGAAGTGATGGTAACTGCCGTATTCAAATTGAACACCACTCCACCGTTTTGCGTCGATGTGGTGACAGTGGGTACTCCGTTGCTGGATACCTGCGTTGTGCCGCTGTTAGAAGCGGCAGAAACATAATAACTGGTAGTGGCGCTAATTACCGGTGTGGTGTATGGTGAACCATTCCCCAGCACAGGACCGCCCGTTGCAGCTCCGTACCATTTCAGAACAGGAGCATTCGCAGTTGCTGATAAGTTCACAGTCCCAGTTCCACAACGTGAGCCAGGAGTGGTTCCTGTAATGACCGGTGCGTCATACGTGACGGTGACCGGAGAAGAAGGCGATGCGGCAATCGGGATGCCGCCGCAGGAAATGACACAACGGAAGTCCGTATCTGCCGTAATGGTTCCGGAAGCCGGAATATATGTCGCGTTCGTAGCTCCGGGAATTGACGTCCAGTTATTTTGACCTGCAGGCGAACTTTCCCACTGGTAGGTTGCGCCACTGAAAACAGGACTCAGTGACAAGGTCGGAGAGACGCCGGTGTATGAGCAAATACCACTGAGGGATGAGACAGTAGTTATGCTGAGTGGATTGATGGTGACAGCACCAAGCGCAGTAGAACATGCAGGTACGCTAGCATAGCGTGCAGTGACATTATAGGTTCCGGGGCCGGAAGCCACAATGGGATTACTGGTTGTCCAGGTAGTTCCGCCATCGATGGAATACTCGTAGAAGTTATTGTATTGTATAACGAGGTTATCGATAAAATGACCTTGGTATTCTCCGCCTGTACGTCCGCAGAAGGCATGCTTCCACGTGGATTTGTCTGCAGTGAGATAAGAACCTGGTAGGGGCTGATTCGTGACCACCTGAACCCCGTTCAGCCACATGGATACTTCTCCGGATGCATTGATCTTGATGGTGACGTGTGTGGATGCCCCTGTAGTGGTAGTGGCCCTCCAGGAAGTATTGTTGATATAGGCTATCACACCTGCGGTAGCTGGAGTTTGGTTCCACACCGGACAGTTATACATCAGATAGAGACCGGCGGTGTTGGCACCGTTCACATAGGCATCGAAACCGAGCTTCAGTCCGGTACCGCTGCCGTTTTCAGGGTTCGTAGCGTTCGGTGCTACCGTTGTCCCCACAGTGGTGCTTCCGAGACCTGTTGGAAGAGCGACAACATCCGGACCATAACTGTAACTGAATCCGTCCGCAGGACTTCCGCTGCCTGGCGTAGTAATCATGTCGAAGTCGATTTGAAAATCATTGTTCGCAAGACCCGTCGTATTTGTGATCAATACACCTCCATTTTTGCTGACGGCTGATGACGTGAAACGCATCTGACCACCTGTCAGGGCGAAATCGTTCCCCGCAGAAGTCATGTTGGAAGGGAGTACACCGTTATTGAAATCTTCATTGACTACCGTACCGGCACCCGATACGTTGGCCGTTATGAGACCGGTGGGGTTGGCACACCCGGTAATCTGTGTTGCCGTTGCCGTTCCTGAAAGTCCGACAAAGTTGTTCACCGAAATGGTATCGTAAACCGTACACCCCGCGGCTGCATCAACACCTGTTACGATGTAACTGAAAACTCCCGGTGTGAGTGCTGTGAAGTTTTGCGGAGAACCCGTCTCGGTCCCTGTTACGCCACTTCCTGTTACAGGAATGGAGGACCAGGAGTAAGCGTATGTATTGACAGCACCTGTCTGTGTCACTGTAAACGTGTTAGGGGTGCCTGCACAAGTCGTAGCATTGGCCGAAAGTGTGATAGGGTCGAAAGCTGTAACGTTGGCTACCAGTGCCGCGCGTGGGCTTTCACAACCATTGAACACTTCCGCAACGTAAAAGGTTGTTGACACGGAAATGACACCCGTATATGTGGTGGATATGCTGGATTGAAGGATGTTTCCTCCCGTCGCTGCATCGTACCAGTTATAAACCGGAGTTGTTGCTCCGGAGGTAGACGACACCGACACCGTTGGCACAGCATAACCGCATTGTGTGGAAGGTGCGGATGCCGTCGGAGCAGGTGCCAGCGGAACAACGGTTTGATTGTATACAGGACTTACAATATTGCATCCATCGATGGTGGCAGTAAGCGTATAAGTGGTATTCACCGTCGGATTGACCGTGAGCGGATTCGTAGTGCCTACGACGCCGCTACCATCGCTCCAGCTGAATGCATTGGGCGTTGCCGCCTTATTGCCAGTAAAGCTGAAGAACGGACGCAAGGCATTCGAAGTAGATGTTGTAGTGATGGTGGTGATATCGCGGGCTCCGGTACTGTTATCCGCGTAATATACTACACAAGATGTGAAAGATGTGGTGGCATAAGGATGCGTGGCGGTCCCGCCCCAGCAGGTCGGGCTACCGGCAGAACAGGTATTGTTCGGATCATTGTCAAAACTGACATCTACCACCAGGTTGGAAATTCCATCCCAGGCATAAGGCGTTGTGAAGGTGAAATTGTTTGCGCCGTTTACCGGAACCAATGAAGCGTTGGTATAAACTGTCGTCAAGGTCGGGCTTATAAAGCCGGTTATGGCGGTTGCCGTAGTAGCACCTATACGAATAATAAAATTATTCAGGTTGAAGGGCGTTCCGGAAATACCGCTGGTTGGAATCCCCAGCGAAGTGAAATTGCCGGCGGAAAAACCCAATGCACTCAACTCCGCCGCTGTGAACAGGTACTGGTGGCGTGCGCCCTCGTAGGTGCGGTAGAACGGGACCTGGGTACCAGTACTGGTGAGTGTACCGCTACCGGTGGTGGCAGTCCCCAGAGAAGACACAAGACCGGTCAGAGTTACATTGCTTCCGGCGCAGGATGGATTCGGTGCGGCAGAAACAGTGGCAGTGGTCGGAGGCTGAACGGTGAACACAGAAGTGGCTACGTTTGTGCAACCGGCTATCGTATCGAGTGCATTACACGTGTATGTGAATGTTCCACCTATAGCATTCTTGAGATAGACGGTAGTAAGATTACCACCGGTATAAGGAATAGTACCGGCTGCATCCTCAAACAGATTTGTCACCGGTGACCAGGTGTACACCTGATAATCGGCGGTATTGGATGTCACGGTGATGGTCTTCACCGCATCGTTGCAAACAACCCCTCCAGAGGTGATGGAGAAGGCAGGAGGAGTATTGACCGTTGCTACTACCGGAGTACGCGTTGCCGATTCACAACCGGAAGAGAAACTAAGATTATAGAAGTAATATTGATAGCTTGGAGTCAGGTAGAAATCCATGCTTGCAACTCCAGATAACGTCCAGGGGAAAGTATGTGTCACCGCGCCCGAACGCCATGTGTTCGGATTACTGGTAAAACCGATGTAATAGACACCCGGCGTGAGGGCCCAACTCACGGGCACAGTTTGTGCCACTGAAGGAACGCCGGAATTCACCACATTGGTTGTACCCGTGTACGTCCTTACAGTCGTACCGCTGGCTGAACCGGTGCGCGCTTCAATCGTGAAACTGGTACCGGAAGCCGCAGAAGGATAGATGTCCAGACTGCTTAAGGTCACCGGCGACAAAATTGTAAGAATCATGTATGCGCTCGTAATAACACTGGTCTGGAAAGACCCCGTCGATGTAACATGGTTCCATCCACCATCGCCGGGCACGGTGAGGCCGGAGAATCCACCATTTGTTGGTGCTGCATAAAATGTGGTTGTGGTACTGATGGAGGGGGTGGTGAATGAAGCACCCGATCCCAATGGTACACCCCCTGTAGCAGAAGCATACCAATTCACCGTAGTACCCGAGGGTGCAGTAGCTCCAATACTCACTGTTCCGGGACCACAACGTGCTCCGTTGGTGGTGGATGTCAAGATTGGATTGACCACTTCCACGAATGCCTCGGATGACGTGGCAGTGGCGCCACCGTTTGTACAGGTCACCAAACATACGTAGTAAGTACTGGAAGTAAGTGTGCCTGAGGTATAAGAAGCCGTAGTAGCGCCTGTGCCGGAAGTCACATTGGTGTATGGACCACCGGGAGTTGAAGATTGCTGCCATTGGAGACTGATGCCCGGTGTGGCGGTGTACCCTGTAAGATTTATGGTTTTCGTGCCGCTGATACAAATGGCGTTAGGTGCAGGAGTGGCGGTTCCGCCTAACGGCGTACCATTGCAGACCAAGCTTGTGAAATTCCCCGCATCTGCTCCCATATCTACCGGGGTGAGTCCCGAACGGCTTTGGCTATCGAAATCATCCGTGACCTCTGCAAGAATGGTTCCTGTTCCTTCTACTATGGATGGTACAGCAGGGTTGATGTGTAAATCCACAGCAGAAGCTCCTCCAAAGGGATTCAGAAAAACAGGGTCATAAGTATAGCTGGAAGCATCTCCGCTTATCCAATTTGTGACATATACGGGAACATCTGTAGCTCCGTTGAGAGCGAATATTCCGACTACAGGGCTCACGTAATAATCGTTGAAATTCATCACCAGACTTGCGCTGGAGCTGAGGTTCACCGCCACATGTTTACCGCCGCTGGTC
>CAZPCA010000106.1:7736-8947 GCA_964584995.1 uncultured Bifidobacterium sp. | reverse complement strand
AGCGTACGACCGCTATCGATATGGGCGATCATTACCTGCTCAATGGCACTAAGAATTGGATCACGAACGGTAGTTCTGCCTCTGTTTATCTGGTCATGGCTCAGACCGATGTGGGCAAAGGTCACAAGGGAATCAATTGTCTGATTGTGGAGAAGGGTATGCCCGGTTTCACCATCGGTCCAAAAGAAAATAAGCTGGGTATACGTGGTTCGGATACGCACTCACTGATGTTCCAGGATGTGAAAGTGCCCAAGGCTAACAGAGTTGGAGAAGATGGATTCGGTTTCAAATTTGCCATGAAGACCCTCACGGGAGGACGTATCGGTATCGCGGCACAAGCTCTCGGTATTGCCAGCGGAGCCTATGAACTCGCACTGAAATATTCCAAGGAGCGCAAGGCCTTCGGTACGGAAATTTCCAACCATCAGGCCATTCAGTTCAAATTGGCAGATATGGCCACTGAAATTGAATGTGCCCGTATGTTGTGTCTCAAGGCCGCCTGGCTGAAAGATCAGCACATGGACTACAACCAGGCGAGTTCGATGGCCAAGCTCTTCTCCTCCGAAGTGGCCATGAAAACAACGGTCGAAGCGGTACAGATCCACGGTGGCTACGGTTTCGTGAAAGAGTTCCATGTGGAGAGGTTGATGCGTGATGCCAAGATCACCCAGATCTACGAGGGTACTTCCGAGGTACAACGTATCGTGATTGCCCGCAGCATCCTCTCCTGAAACTGACGATGAATAAAAGCCTGACCTCTCGATTCTTGTTGCCGTTTCTGGGCCTGTTGCTGCTTGGTGCCTGTACGCCTCAGCGTAAGTTGTTGTACCTGCAGGGGGATGCTTCGCTACTGAATGATACGACGTCCTTCACCTTACGACTTTACCCGGGGGATATCCTGATGGTGCAGCTTTTCACCATCAATCCGGATGCCTTCCCCGGTATCGGTATTTCCACGGCTACCAATGAAGGAAACGATAATCGCTCTGCTTACGAAAAAGGATTTGTCATCGATAAGGCCGGCAGGCTCAGCTTGCCCTATATCGGAACCATGCAACTGGCGGGCCTTTCCATCGACGATGCCCACGATACGATTGTAGGTCGATTTCGTCAGTTCATCGACGACCCGGTAGTGGTCATCAAAAAATTAAGTTTCAAGGTGTCTGTGCTGGGGGAGGTGAACCGGCCGGGCCTTTACTATGTGCCGAACG
>CAZPCA010000106.1:0-7726 GCA_964584995.1 uncultured Bifidobacterium sp. | reverse complement strand
CTTGCTCGAGGCTTTGGCGACAGCTGGAGACCTGAACAATTATGCAGACCGAACCAATATCAAAATTCTGCGTAAAACAGGTTCTGGAATAATGGAATTACCCGTAGATATCACGAGCAAGGAGTCCTTCACAGGTGTGACCCGGTTCATTTACCCGGACGATGTCATCTATGTGCCTCCTACCCGTAAGAAAGCATTCTTAGCCATCTCTCCGGCGACGGCAGTGTTGACTTCGATGCTGACTGCGGTAGCTCTGATAGCGACGGCTTACTTCCGCGCCCAATGATGAACAATCTGACCAAACCCTACCAGCAGGAAGACGAGTTTCAGTTTCAAAGTGTGTTCCGTGAGATCGTACGGAAGTGGCATTATTACTTGTTGGCCGGCCTGTTTTTTTCCGGACTGGCATTGTTGTATGTCAAATTCACCTTGCCGGTGTATCAGGCATCTTCCAGTGTACTGATTGATGATGAGAAATCCTCTCCCTCGAATTTCGAAGATTTTCTTTCCAGCGACCTTTTCGGGACTAACCTGAATCTGCCCACCGAGATTGGCATCCTGCGTTCTCGCACGGTGATCCAGGAAACCATCAAGCGGCTGAACCTGGAAGTGCAGTATTGGTCAACCAACAGCTACCCCGCACAACCATTGTATCCCAGGTCACCGCTTCGCGTAGAGGTGGATACTTTCATCCGTGAGTACAAGGATCTGCCCTTCAAAATAGTGGTCATTGATGACAAGAAATACGAACTGGAAGTGGAGTACGACGGTGAGAAATTGCCTTCTTTCAGTTTGAACAAGCAGTTTGCATTCGGAGAAACAGTGAAGACGGAACATTTCAGTTTCCGTCTGTACCGCAACGAAGCGAATGGTCCTGTCAATGGAGGAAGTTATGAGTTCAAAGTGAGGTCAGTGAACAAGCAGGTGGCAGAGTTGCTGGAGAACCTCACCGCTGAACCGCTCGACAAGGAGGCCAATATTGTCAAGATGACCTATCAGGATGTGATCCCTCTACGGGCGCTGGATATTCTGAACACCATCGGCAAGGTTTACATCGATCTCGATGTGCAGGACAAGGCGCAGGTAGCATCCCTTACCCTCAAGTTCGTGGATGAACAACTCAGCAGTACCGGTTCCATGCTTAGCAATACGGAGCAGGAGATGCAGGCCTTCAAGGAAAAAAACAAGACGGTGGACCTCAGCGAGGAGTCCAAGTCCGTGCTGCAAAAACTCAATACGCTGGATGTAGACCGCGTCAAGAACAACATCGAAATTGCCTCCCTGCAGAACCTTTACACGTATGTGGTGAACAACGAGGACCTGACCAATATGGCCCCCTCCAGTCTGGGTATTCCCGATCCGCTGCTGATAGAGCTGATCACGAATTTTCAGGCGCTGCAAACCAAGCGTAAGAGCACGGCTTTTGGGGTCAAAAACGATGCCCCCGCAGTAAGAGTGTTGGATCAGCAGATTCAGGAAAACAGGGCATCGTTGCTGGAGAACATCCGCTCGATACAAAAACGATTGACCGTAACGCGCGATGCCCTAAACAAACAACTGGGCGAATACGAGGAGAGCATCAAGCAGGTTCCTGAAATGGAGCGTCAGCTTTTGGGTATCAAGCGAAATTTTGAAGTCAACCAGAATATCTACACCTACCTGCTGCAGAAGAAAGCAGAAACCAGCATCGCCAAGGCGACCGCGGTTTCGGATAACAGGATACTGGACGAATCTGCTTTGGCCGACGAGCCGGTGGAACCCAATAAAAAGATCCTGGCAGCCTTGATCTTGTTGCTTACGCTCGTCATCCCTACCACCTATATCAGTGCCCGTGCATTGTTCCGCAATACGGTTCAGAACCGTGATGATATCGCTTTGTACACAGAAGTCCCGGTCATTGGTGTGGTGGGTCATGCAGACAATTCCAACAACCTCATCGTGCAGCGCCGTCCAAAATCGGCGGTGGCAGAAGCCTTCCGTACTGTGCGGACGAATCTCCAGTACTACGGTCAGTCGGGTGGATGCAAAACCATTTTGATCACATCCTCGGTAGGCGGAGAAGGTAAATCTTTTGTGACGATGAACCTTGCCACCGTCATCGCCATGCAACAGCACAAGGTAGTGGTGATCGGTCTTGACCTGCGCAAGCCCAAATTATACCAGGACTTCGGCTGGAAGAACGACATGGGTGCGTCGAATTATCTCGTCGGCAGTGCGACACTGGAGCAAGTGATCCGCAAGACAGACAATGCCTGCCTCGATTTCATCATTGCAGGTCCTACGCCTCCCAATCCTGCGGAGTTGCTGTCCAAGCCGTCTATGAGTAATCTACTCGAGGAATTGAAAAAGCGCTATGATTTCATCGTCATCGATACGCCTCCAATCGGAGTGGTATCCGATGCATTCATGTTGATCCCGAAGGTCGATATCAATTTGTACGTAGTTAGGGAAGGGTATTCTCGTCTGGAGTACCTGCGTTCGCTGAATGAACTTTTCAAGGAAGGGAAGATGCCCAACTCGGGTATTGTCCTCAACGACTCTGAGTTTTCCGCAACGTATGGCTATGGCCATAACTACGGATACATCAATGGCAATGCAGGCTATTACGATGAGCAGGAACAACAAGATGCCATCCGACGCAATGGCTGGCGCCGCTTCTTTTTTTTCGGGAAACGCTGAGCTTGACTTTTAGTCGCTGGAGGAAAAGGCCTCCATCATCCGTTCCATCTTTGATCCTCTGGAGCCCTTGATGAGGATATATCCCTGAGCAGGCTTGTGCGATTTCATCCAGGCAGCGCAAGCCGAAGAATCTTCAAAATGCAGGCAGCCTGTTTCCTTAGCCGCTTCTTTGAACAGGTTTCCGACTAAAAGGACTCTTTCCTGTGCGATAGCCACTGCGGTGCGTGCTATCTTCAGATGTTCTGCTACTGCGGCACTACCGAGCTCCAGCATTTCACCGAGGGCAATCCACTTTTCTCCGTTGAAGTTCCTGGAGAAATTGTCAAGTGCTGCCATCATACTGCTGGGGTTGGCATTGTAGGTGTCCTGTACGATACAGAGATCGCCCAATCTCGTCAATTGCGAACGCTGGTTTCCGGGCACATACTGTTCGATTGCTCTTTGTATATCTTCCGGAGGCACGCCGAAGTGCGCACCGACAGCGACAGCTGCAAGAACATTGTCCAGGTTGTAATCGCCTGTGAGTTGCGTACGTATGGCAAGTTTGAAAGGTCGCACAATCTCCACTTCCAGCAATCCGTCTCGCCCGGGTTTGGCATGTCCGCAGTAATCCACTTCATCATCTTCCCCGTAGCTGATGATTTGTTCGTAATCCTGCAATAACGTTCGCAGCACAGGATTGTCGAGTTTGATGAAAATGATACCTTCGTGTTGCCGGAGGAAGTCGTACATCTCGCCTTTTCCTTTCTTCACCCCTTCTTCTCCACCGAAGCCTTCCAGGTGGGCCTTGCCGATATTGGTGATGAGTCCATAATCGGGTTGGGCGATGGCGCAGAGTGCAGCGATTTCCTGCTGGTGGTTGGCGCCCATCTCGATCACTGCGAAGTCGTGGTCTTCGGTGAGCTGCAGCAGGGTGAGCGGAACACCGATGTGATTGTTCAGATTGCCCTGGGTGTACAAGGTTTCAAAGGCCATCTTCAGGACCGCAGCGCAAAGTTCTTTGCTCGTCGTTTTGCCGTTGCTCCCGGTGATGGCAAGCACGGGTAGGTCGAGTTGCTGCCGGTGATAAGTGGCCAGTTGCTGAAGGCTCTCCAGCACATTGTTTACCCGGAGCAGACGATGGTCGTTTCCTGCATCTTCATCCACCACGGCATAGGCCGCACCATCTGCGAGCGCTTTCAGAGCAAACTGATTCCCGTTGAAATGCGGTCCCTTGAGGGCGAAAAAAATACAGCCAGCAGGCAGATGGCGGGTGTCAGTGGAAACAAGGGGATGTGAAGTGTAATAGGAATAGAGTGCTTCAGTGCTCAGCATGCAGCTAAATTAATGGAAAGTTGCCGGATATTGCCTGACTTACCTTAAGGTGAAAGTACTCAGCATACGGTCGGCATTACTTTGGAAAAGTGCTGTGTGCCCCTTTTCTGATAAATAGCTCAGGTGAAAGGATGCGGCACCTTTACGGTGTATGTGCTGCTTGCCGCAGAGTTCAAGGGAATCCAGTTTGCCGGTGAAGAGTATTTCCCAATAGCCGTTACCACCTTGCTGTACAGCTTTCGAACGGAGGATTTTCACCGAGCGGAATTGTTGCCGGATGCTTCTCTCGCTCATTTTGGCGCTGGTCGCAAGGGATGTATTCCCGGAAGTGTCGGTATAGGTTTCCAGGAGTATTCTTTCTCTGAATCGGTCGACATTGCTTTCAACCGGTGCGTAAACAATGAACCTGATAGGCTTTTGAACTTTTAGCGTGTCGGGCTGCCAGGACATCGGATATTCCATGCTGTACTCTTTTGATAGGAGTAAGAACCACTTCTCTTTTGCCACGGAGGGGATACAAATAATGATTGCAGGTGCAAGCAGCAGAAATAGGTAAAAGACGAAGGCTGGCGGGCGTTTCATGTCAGAGTAGGAAGAATCAAAATTACAAAGAGGTAAAGCAATAAAAAAGAGCCGGTAGTGCTACCGGCTCTCTTGAACAAAAAACATGAACACAAGGTTTAGTACATGCCTTCCATTCCACCGCCTGGCATAGCAGGCATGGCTGGTTTTTCTTCTTTGATCTCACTCAGTACACACTCAGTGGTGAGCAGCATGCCTGCGATGGAAGCTGCATTTTCGAGCGCTACACGGGTCACTTTGGTAGGGTCGATCACACCGGCTTTCATCATATTTTCGTAGGCATCGATGCGCGCATTGTAACCGAAGTCGTCTTTGCCTTCTTTTACTTTTTGCACTACGATGGAACCTTCGCCACCTGCGTTGGCAACAATCTGACGGAGCGGCTCTTCGAGGGCACGCTTAACGATGCTGATACCGGTTGTTTCATCTTCGTTCAATCCTTTCATGTTGTCCAAAGCGGAAACACAACGGATGTAGGCAACACCACCACCGGGTACGATTCCTTCTTCAACGGCAGCACGGGTAGCGTGAAGTGCATCATCCACGCGGTCTTTCTTCTCTTTCATTTCCACTTCGGTAGCTGCACCTACGTAAAGTACTGCCACACCGCCGGCCAGCTTAGCCAGGCGCTCCTGAAGCTTTTCCTTATCGTAATCGCTGGTAGTGGTTTCGATTTGTGCTTTAATTTGGTTCACACGGGCAGTGATGTTCTCCTTGGTTCCTGCGCCGTTCACAACGGTGGTATTGTCTTTGTCGATGCTTACCTTCTCAGCACGGCCGAGGTAACTCAGGTCTGCGCCATCGAGCTTGAAGCCCTGCTCTTCGCTGATGACCGTACCGCCGGTGAGGATGGCGATATCTTCCATCATTGCTTTGCGACGATCACCGAAGCCTGGAGCTTTTACTGCAGCGATTTTCAAAGAGCCGCGGAGCTTGTTCACTACGAGTGTGGCGAGTGCTTCACCGTCCACATCTTCAGCGATGATCAACAGCGGGCGTCCGGTTTGAACTACTTTCTCCAGGATCGGCAACAACTCTTTCATGTTGCTGATTTTCTTATCGTAGAGGAGGATGTAGGGGCTTTCCAGTACCGCTTCCATCTTGTCGGCGTTAGTCACAAAATACGGACTGATGTAACCACGATCGAACTGCATACCTTCCACCACATTCACCGTGGTTTCGGTTCCCTTGGCTTCTTCTACTGTGATAACACCTTCTTTCTTCACTTTCTCCATGGCTTCAGCGATAAGCTTGCCGATTTCATGATCGTTATTGGCGGAGATGGTGGCTACCTGTTCGATTTTCTGATTGTCGTCACCAACGCTCTTGCTCATTTTCTGAAGAGTGGCCACGACATTCACAACAGCTTTATCAATACCGCGCTTTAGGTCCATTGGATTGGCTCCTGCAGCTACGTTTTTCAGGCCCGCAGTCACGATGGCCTGAGCGAGTACCGTAGCGGTAGTGGTACCGTCACCGGCCACGTCTGCGGTTTTAGACGCCACTTCCTTCAACATCTGAGCACCCATGTTCTCGATCGGGTTCTTGAGCTCAATCTCTTTCGCTACGCTCACACCGTCCTTGGTGATGCTCGGTGCTCCGTATTTTTTGTCGATGATTACATTGCGTCCTTTAGGACCAAGCGTCACTTTTACAGCATTGGCCAAAGCATCAACACCACGTTTCAGTGCATCTCTTGCTTCCAGATTGAATGAAATTTCTTTTGCCATTTTATTCGGTTGTTAATTGTTTAAGGTTGAATAATTGATTGTTTGGACTGCTTAGATAACAGCGAAGATGTCGGATTCGCGCATGATCAGGAATTCTCGGCCGTCAACGCTGATTTCCGTTCCGGCATATTTGCCATACAGAACAGTGTCTCCCACTTTAACTGTGAGTGGCTCGTCTTTCTTGCCGTTTCCTACTGCGACTACAGTGCCACGCTGTGGCTTTTCTTTGGCGGTATCAGGGATGATGATGCCGCTTGCGGTTTTCTCTTCGGCCGGTGATACTTCTACAATCACACGGTCAGCCAGTGGTTTGATGCTTACGTTGCTCATTTTACGTTGAGTTTATGGTTGGTTTATGAATTGAATTGAAATGGGAAAAAATTCCCGACGCGATCCGATAGCATGGATTGTGCCAATCCGATTGAAATGAAAAATGCTGACAAAATTTCCCTCAAGAGGGTTTTTTTGACAGCATTTTTTGTCAGTTATGACAGAAATTCTGCCTAACCGGTTATGGGGCGGGGGCCGGAGGGGGTGTTGTTCCGCCGGGAGCCGGTGCAGCGGGTGCTGCAGGAGCAGGAGCCGGAGCATTCTGAATTTGCTCCTCAATGATGGAACTGTTGCCTGTAGCGGCATTTTTGGGGAGCACAAAATTGCCAGCCATCGCCAGTACGAGCATGGAAATAGCAAAGCCCCAGGTCAATTTTTCCAGGAAGTCAGTGGTTTTGCGTACACCCATGATCTGGTTGGAGGCAGAGAAACCTGCGGAAAGACCGCCACCTTTGGAATTTTGTACAAGGACTACAACGCCAAGCAGGAAGCTGACGATTACTAAGAGAATCAGGATGAGTGTGAACATGGTGCGTTCAGGGATTGATTTTTTTCGTTAAGTCTGATATGAGGGCTGCAAAGTAACGGCTTTTTTCGGGGAATTTCAAGCTCAATTTTTCATAGAACTGTATGGCCTTCTGGAAATTGCCTTGCTGGGCATAAATATTTGCCAATGTTTCAGTTATGATATCCTCTGTTTCCTGAATGCTCCGTTTGGCCATGTTTACAGGACTGTAAAAAGCACTTTTCGAGGGAGTTATGCGGGGTTCCTGCTCGATGAATTTGTCAATCAGCTCATGAGCCGGCACCTTTGACTTGGGAGGATCAGTGTCCACCAGTGAAGGGTCCGGAATGGGTTTGCGGGCTGGGATGAAGACCGGTTCGCTGATTTGCTTCCTGTCTGAAGCTCCGGAATCTACTACTACACTTTCGACAGGAACAGGTCGGGGCTTGGCCGGAACTTCTTTTTCAGGAAAGATAAATGACAAATGGCTATCCGGTACCAGAGGGCTTTCCATTTTCTCTTTCGACGGAGTAGGGGGTGGGGCGTCCGTACCTTTCATGTAAATCAGCCTGGGCTTCGTAGAGGG
>CAZPCA010000105.1:1717-8991 GCA_964584995.1 uncultured Bifidobacterium sp. | reverse complement strand
CCATCCTTCTGAAATATTTCAGTGTGGAGGAAGTCCAGGCATATAAAGATTCCGGAACCGGTATCTTCAGCATTACTTTGAAGGGAGAAAAGCCGGTCGCTTGCTGTCCTCCCGGTTGTTGCGATTAACAGAACTATTTCAAATCATGGCTGTCAAACTAAAATTCCTCGATCGTTACCTTACCTTGTGGATATTCCTTGCGATGCTGGCAGGAGTGTCTATCGGATATTTTTTCCCGGGTATGGCCGGACTGATGAACTCCCTCAGTGTCGGGAGCACCAATATCCCGCTCGCCATCGGACTGATCCTGATGATGTATCCTCCACTGGCCAAAGTGGATTATAGCCTGTTGCCAAAAGCACTTTCCGATACCAAATTGATGTCGCTCTCGCTGTTCCTCAACTGGGTGGCGGGCCCCTTGCTCATGTTCGGGCTTGCGGTGATTTTCCTGCGTGACCAGCCTGAATACATGGTTGGACTCATCCTGATCGGTATCGCACGCTGTATCGCCATGGTGATAGTCTGGAATGATCTCGGAGGGGGTAACCGTGAGTATGCCGCTCTGCTCGTCGCATTGAACAGTGTTTTCCAGCTTTTAAGCTATAGCTTGTATGCGTGGCTATTCATCAGTGTGCTGCCTGCCGCATTCGGTTGGGGTGACTTCGCCATTCAGGTTCCCGTTTCGGAGGTGGTCCAAAGTGTACTGGTTTATCTCGGAATCCCCTTCTTTGCCGGCTACCTGAGTCGCAGATACCTGGTGGCCGCCAAAGGAGCGGACTGGTATGCGCGCAGTTTCATTCCGCGCATATCTCCCATCACACTGGTAGCACTGCTCTTCACCATCGTTCTGATGTTCAGCTTGAAGGGACAGCAGATTCTTGATCTGCCTTTTGATGTGCTGCGCATTGCGGTCCCGCTGGTGGTATATTTCGTCCTGATGTTTTTCGTGAGTTTCTTCATGGCACGTGCAATGGGGGTCTCGTACGATAAGAATGTAGCTGTAGCTTTCACCGCCACCGGTAACAATTTCGAGTTGGCGATTGCCGTTGCCATTGCGGTATTCGGATTGCATTCTCCGCAGGCTTTCGCCGGTGTCATCGGTCCCTTGGTAGAAGTACCGGTATTGATCCTGCTGGTGCGCGCAGCCCACTTCCTGAAAAAGAAATACTACCTGACATGAACATACTTATACTTTGTACAGGCAATTCCTGCCGCAGCCAAATTGCACACGGCTACCTTCAGCGGTACGCAGGGCAAAGAGCGACAGTCTACAGCGCAGGCATCGAGACCCACGGACTCAATCCGCGCGCGGTGGCTACCATGCAGGCGGACGGGGTAGACATCAGTGCATACACGTCGAACCATGTAGACGAATACCTGAACATCCCCTTCGATTTTATTATCACAGTTTGTGACCACGCCCGCGAACACTGCCCTTATATTCCATCCAATGCGACCCGTTTACACCACAGCTTCCCGGACCCGGCCAAAGCGACGGGCACGGAGGAAGAGGTCGCGCAGCAGTTCGCAACGGTGAGGGATGAAATCAGGCAGTATTGTAAGGATTTTGTGCTGCAGTACATTCCCTGAGGCCTATCCGGGGTATCAGTCTTTCAACTTTGGTGTTTACATTTGTACTATGAAAAGATATTTCTTCAGCCTCGTATTGGTGTTGGCCGGCATGTTTGCCGCCTGTCAGCAACCCACAACGGTTCAGTCGCAGGTCAATGAGAATGTAGAGCTCGCTGTTTTCGAAAACTACATCGCAGACAAGCAAGGTGCACAATTGCTCGATGTGCGTACTCCGGATGAATTCAAGAACGGGCATATCAAGGGTGCACTGAACCTGGATATTTACGATGCGGATTTTGATGCTAAGTTGGCCAAGTTAGATCACGATAAGCCGGTGCTGGTGTATTGCAAATCGGGAGGTAGGAGCGGACAGGCCGCTGAGAAGATGAAGACCATGGGCTTCAAAGAAGTCTATAATTTGAAAGGCGGGATGCTGGCCTGGAGCAATGCAGGCAAAGCCGTGGAGACGGCTGGATCTACTGCGCCTGCAGGCGGACTCACTAACGAAGCCTATCTCAAAAAGGTGGCGGAGTACCCGCTTGTGTTGGTTGATTTTAATGCAGTATGGTGCGGGCCCTGCAAGAAAATGATGCCCGTCATCGAAAAAATCACCGCCGATCAGGCCGGACGCCTTACCTTACTGAAGATCGATGCCGATGAAAACCCGGTGCTCATGCGCGAAAAACAAATAGAAGGGATTCCCTATTTTGAAATCTATAAAAACGGGAAATTGGTTTGGTCGTATATGGGAATGACGGACGAGGCCACCATCGTGCAACAACTACAATAAATTTTTCAGGGAATCCTTGACCAGCGGGAGCGGTACACTGCGCCTTTACTGATCCATTCCAGAATATATACTCCAGGCGATAAATCTCCCGTAAGGGTATTGCATTCCGCATCTTCAGAAAATTCAACCCTCATTTCTTTTCCGTTGAGGTCGTAAACCCTGATCCATCCCTCAGGTACTGGAGATACACAAACTGTTTCGCTGGCAGGATTCGGGAATACGTATCCCTTTGAGATCGTTTGTATCGTTTCCATTCCCGTAAAACTCAGCTGTGCACGAATGGGTACAATCACATTGGAAAGTAAGCCCGTTCCCTGTACGGAGTAAAGTAGAGTACCGGTGAACACTCCTCCAGGAACAGCATTAGCCAGCTGGAGCTGGATGGGAACTGCTTCTCCCGGATTAACGATGGTGGTAGTCCCTGTGCCGTTGATAAAACTCAGATTGGCCTGTGGATTAAGGTTGAGGTTGCTGAGGGTGAACGGTTGGTTCCCGTCGTTCATCAGCCAATAGGTGTAAGTGGCAGGGTTCGCCGTATTGATGAAACCGAAGTCAATGGTATCGGTAGGGCTATCCGCCGATGCAGCAACAGTGCCCACGGATAAATTGCTGAGCGAAGTAATGCGTTCAATGAACTGCGGATAATCCACAAAAGGATTGCGGTTCAATTGCAGCAAGGCTATTTTGTTGCTGCGCACGAGTTCTCGGTTGTCTACCGGAAACTGCTGATGCCACTGGCGCAGAATTCCCTCCTGTGCCGTCATGAATCCGGTGTAGTTCTGGTACCGCATCACAAAATACATCATGGCTCTTGCCACTCTTCCCTTGTGCAGGTCGCGAGGTTCGAAGGTGCTGGCATCTCCCTTACTGCCGCCTTGTTGCCAGGTGGGATTGCTGACGATGCCGAATGGAAGACTTGCCCGGATGTTGTTGGCCAGGTCATCGGTGGGATACAAATGGTAGATATCGGCACGCATCGGTTCCAGGGAATTGAAAAATCCCTGGGGGAACGTATGTTCGGTATTGAACGAAAAGTTCGTTTGACAATCCGTACGGTCGATGTATCCAGTGGCTTTCCTGCCGGTGTAAACGCATTCAATCGTATTGACGGCCGCACCCTGACCATTCACCTTTTCATTGTCATAGGACATGAACATGGAATCGCGCGCCACGACGTAGCCGGCATTGAAATAATTGCGTCCAGTGATAGCCTGTAAACTGTCTTTCAGGATTTCCTCTGCAGTATTTTCCGTGCCGGCGTAGTAGGGATGGCTGAATCTTCCCTGTCCTTTCAAATCGACACGTAAGGCCCCGGTCTTACCATCGTTGAGGATGAAAAGTTCGGACTCGAAAAAAACATTCTGTTGCGGCGCGAAACGTATCCAGAGCGATTGACTGGCTCCACCGGGGAGGCTGACGCTGCCGGCGGTAGTGCTGAACGGGAAATGATTGTAATAGCTGTAAAAGCGGTAACCCGTAATCGTTATAGTATGTCCGCTGTTGTTGCTGACGGTGATCTGCAGACTGTCGGGGCTGGATTCCGTGACGATTCCGAAGTTCAGCTGGGATGGACTTACCGTCAATCCCTGAGCCTTGACCAACTGCATTGCACACAGCAGCGATAGCAACAATACCATTTTTCGCATAGCTTGCGAATTTACGGAATAATGCGCTTTGCAATCCTGTATGGCCAGGATATGCTCATGGGGTTTGATTATCCTAGGTCCTTCGCTACTGAGGGGCGAAGAGCCTCTGTTCCAGTAGGACGAGATTTTTCACCACAGAAACACTTAGAGCATAGAGATCCACATGACTGCCCTTTTTCAACCGGTGGCTGAGCGCCCTTCGATTCGCCTTCGGCGGAACAGGCAAGCTCAGGAACCAAAGTCGAAGCCCTGGCTCTCGATTAGCGACATAGATTCTTCACCACAGAGACCCTTAGAGCACGGAGTTACACGGAGCACTCCCTCTTTCCAAGCCCCAGGATATTTGGAATGCGTTAATGAAAAGTGACATTGCGCATATAGAACGCAAAAAAAAGACACCGTAGTGAAACGATGTCCTTTTTATTTTTTCTGCTGGTATCAGTGTCTGATCACAAGCGGATGTGTAGAGACTTGATCTCCTCTGTGTACCTGAACAAGGTAATGACCATCGCTGAATGTCCGTAAATCCATGTCGAATTGTCGTGAAGTGGGAACAAGTGCTTTCATTACCCTTCCTTGCACATCGGTGATACGGATTTCGTCAGCGATGTCTTCGGTGCGGAAGTGGAAGATGCCTGCACCCGGGTTGGGGAAGATGGAAATGTATGTAGTATTCTGTTCCGCTAAACCGGTACAGGTACTAACGTTGATAATGGAAGTGTCCCTCCCCACACAGCCGGCGGTATCAGTATAAGCGTAAATGATGTTTTTATTGCCCAATCCCGCGGCTTGAGGATCGAATATGTTACCGGTTACGCCCGGACCGGAATAGGTACCCCCCGCAGGATTGCCGGGCGAAAGGGCAAAAGGCGCATCGAAGATACAAGCTGCAGTATCTTGCTCTACGTATGTAACTACGGGCAGCATGGTTACCTGAATGGTATCGGAATTGCTACAGTTGAAGCTGTTGGTGACAACCACCGTGTAAGTGCCGCTGCTGCTCACCAGAATGGAAGCGAGCGTGGATCCGGTATTCCAGGAGTAGGTGTATCCGGTACCGCTGGGGGCACTCAAGGAGACGAATCCCTGACAGATGGTGATGTCATTGCCCAGAAATACAAGCGGCACCGGGTTGATGGTGACAGTAACGCTCGCGCTACTACTGCAGTTCAGGTTATCTGTCACCACCACGCTGTAATTTCCGCTTTGCGTTACCGTAATGCTCGGGTTTCCATTTCCTGTGGACCAATTATAGGTGTAAGCGCTGCTGCCTCCCGAAGGCGTTAGCGTGACGCTGCCTCCACATTGGGTGATGTTGTTGCCCAGATTAGCCGGAGGAAGCGGGTTGATGGTGACATTGATGGTGTCTGTCCCGGAACATCCATTGGCATCCGTCACTACCACGCTGTAATTTCCGCTGTTCGTAGCCGTTATAGAAGCTGCGCTGCCTCCCGTACTCCATGTGTAGGTGGTATATCCAGGCAGTGAAATCACCGTCGAGCCGCAGGCAGTGATGTCGGCTCCGAGATTGACCGGAACATTGCCGGGACAAACGGAGATGTTTTTACACTCAGTATTGATGCCTCCGCAGGTGTCTTGAACCGACAGGCATACGGAATACAAACCAAAAGTGGCATACGTATGGCTGGGGTTCTGCAAGGTGGACGTATTTCCGTCCCCGAAATCCCACTGCCAGGTTGTGGTATTCTGTGAGGCATCACTGAAGTTGACGGATGGATAGTTGATGGTATAGTTGTAGTCTGCCAGTGCAGGAGCAGGGCAGATGATGATTTGGGTGCATACCGTATCCGAAGTGCAGAGCCCCGTGATGTACGAGCAGATGTCATACGTACCAGGTCCCGGGAATACGTGCGTGGGATTGTATGCAGTATCTAACGGGGATCCATCGCCGTAATCCCAGATGGATGTAGCCGCAGAACTGGCGCCGTTACTGAAAGAATAAGTGAATCCTCCTTGCCAGTTAGCCACCACATTGATGGTGGTAGTCGTGTCGTAGTAGATGTACACCCGGCTGATGGACCCTGCATTTTCTGTCCATACCTGCGTTGGAGCGGTACTGGACAAAGGGAATTGCATGCCTATTCTGGATAGTGTGACTGGTAATCCGTTGATGTTGGAGCTGGCAGGCGATGGGGCATAGGAGTTATTGTCGGCTCTGTTTCCCAGTATCCCGATGATGTCACCGGGCGCCACCTCGATGTTGACAGGTATGATGCCCGTGGTTGGGTCGTTCTGTGTCAGGAACAAGACATCGAAACTGTCTGTGGTGGCAGAGTAAAGCGGTGGAATCGAATCAAACCGCAATAAGGCGATGTTCTGCAAACCCGTACTGGCATCGCTGGGGACTTCGAGACCAGTGATAGTGAAGCAGCTGGGAGCTACGAAGTAGTACCCCCTTACATTACCGCTGAATGTGGTGGATTGTGCAGGCAATGGCATCTGGATTTGATTTTGTGCCTCGAGCAAGGAGCAGTAAAGTGTCAATAAAAACACAACAGATAGTAGTTTTTTCATGGTGTCGGTTTTAATCGGTGTAGATGGGTAAGTGGTTGTCGGTACGAATAATACCAAAACTAAAGTAGAAAAAAACTGTACAGGCATCTGTTATATTTGCCAGAATACAGCGCTATGAATTATTTGTACAGTCCATTGCTCCTGCTGCTCCTGATGGCCAGTAAGCTCTGCCTTTCTCAGTCCAAATTGGTCTGCGAGCTCAGGGATCCGCGCAGCGATAAGTCGAAGCCTGCTCCTGCGGTAATACTGCTGCACGGTTGGGGCAGCGATGAAAAGGACCTGCTGGACCTTTCGGATGCTTTACCGAGGGGCTGGGTGCTCTTGACCGTGCGGGCTCCTTTTGCCAGGCCATCGGGAGGTTATATGTGGTACGACCTGCAGTTCGGGAACGGCCTCTTCCGGGAGGATGTACAACAGGCCAACGCCAGTACGCTTCAGCTGCGCGCCTTTGTCCGGGAGAAGGCCAAAAGCCTCCGGCTGGATACCACACAGCTCTTTATCGGTGGATTCAGTCAGGGTGCGATCATGGCATTGCGTGTCGGATTGCAATCTCCCTACCCGGTGCGGGGTATCATCTGCCTCAGCGGTCGCTTTCCCCCCGATGTGGATCTTGGGAAGATGGCTCCCGAACAAAAAGCTCGTATTCCGGTGTTCGTGGCCCATGGTACAGGCGATAAGGTCATCCCCCTGAGCGATGGAAGAACCCTTGTCCAAAATTTGAAATCGGCGGG
>CAZPCA010000105.1:0-1707 GCA_964584995.1 uncultured Bifidobacterium sp. | reverse complement strand
TACCCCATGGGGCACCAGATCAGCAGCGAGGAATTACAGGAATTGAGAAGATGGCTGGAGCAGGAGAGCAAGTGAAAATGGAACGCTCACAGTAAGCTTATAGCGGAGTGATGATGGTGGTCTCCGTCCACATCCGCCTCAACAGCTTATGCGATGCTGCTGCCTTCGTTGGTCTTTCGTCCGGGTTGGACAAAAACCAGCTTTCCCTCTGCATCTTCCGCCATCAGGATCATACCATTGGATTCGATACCACGGATTTTACGCGGGGCGAGGTTGGCCAGTAGTGTGACTTGCTGACCGATGATTTCTTCCGGCTGGAAATGCAAGGCGATTCCTGAAACGACCGTGCGCGTATCGATACCGGTGTCGAGCGTAAGCTTCAGCAGCTTGTCCGCTTTTTCCACTTTTTCTGCAGCGAGGATGGTCGCTACCCGCAGGTCCATTTTACTGAAATCATCGTATGTGGTTTCCGCCTTCAAGGGCTGGAGGGCGTTTGTGGCCGCGGGTTCTTCCGTCGTGTTCATTTGTGCGGTTTTGGTGTTCTCCAGCTTTTGCAGTTGGAGTTGGATCTGCTCATCCTCTATCTTTTCGAAAAGCAAGGATACTTCACCCAAAAGGTGACCTGCCGGCAGCAATGTATGCCGGAAAGCATCCTGCCAGTTGTGCGCCGGGACATTCAGCATGCTCCTTAATTTTTCGGCGGTATGCGGCAGGAAGGGTTCGCAGCAATAGGCCAGCGCAGTGGTGATTTCCAAGGCTATGTTGAGCACCGTGGCAACGTACTCGGGATTTGTTTTATGATGCTTCCAGGGCTCGGTGTCGGCAAGGTATTTATTGCCGGCGCGTGCGAGGTCCATCAGGTGGCCGAGCGCTTCGCGGAAGCGGTACTTGCCGATGCTCTCCTGTATGAGGCCGGGGGTTGCACGCAATACTTCCAGGCAGACCTTTTCCGCTTCCAGCAGTTCGCCGCGCGGAGGGACCTTGCCTTCAAAGTATTTACCGCAAAGCACCAGGGTGCGGTTGACGAAGTTGCCGAAGATGGCTACCAGTTCGTTGTTGTTACGGTCCTGGAAATCTTTCCAGGTGAAATCATTGTCTTTCGTCTCCGGTGCCGATGCGCAGAGGGCATAGCGCAGCACATCCTGTTTTCCGGGGAAGTCCTGCAGGTATTCATGGAGCCATACAGCCCAGTTCCTGGAAGTGGAAATCTTGTCCCCTTCCAGGTTAAGGAATTCGTTGGCCGGTACGTTTTCCGGAAGGATGTAATCGCCGTGGGCCTTGAGCATGGCCGGGAAGATGATGCAGTGGAAAACGATATTGTCTTTCCCGATAAAATGGATAAGACGCGTCTCTTTGTCTTTCCAGTAATGCTCCCATTGCCTGGTCAGTGCGCGGGTGGCACTGATATAACCGATGGGGGCATCGAACCAGACATAGAGCACCTTGCCTTCGTTGCCGGGCAGGGGAACAGGAACACCCCAATCGAGGTCGCGGGTGACAGCCCTCGGCTGGAGTCCCTGGTCAAGCCAGCTCTTGCATTGTCCGAATACATTTTTCTTCCAGCTGTCTTCCTTGGACAGCATCCAGTCCTGCAACCATTCCTGCTGCATCTTGTCGAGGGGCAGGTACCAGTGTTTCGTTTTACGCAGTACGGGTGGTTTGCCGCTGAGTTGCGAATGCGGATGTATCAGTTCCCGCGGACTCAGC
>CAZPCA010000104.1:0-9307 GCA_964584995.1 uncultured Bifidobacterium sp. | reverse complement strand
CCTCATCGTACTCATGTTCCTCCTGTTCGGCTTGCAACTACAGACCATCTTTTTAGAGTGGCCGCTGATCTATGCAAAAATCACCGAACTGTTGCTGGCCGTACAGCACTACCTTTCCGATCGCTTCAACCTTACCGATGCCCAACTCACGGCCTGGCTTACCGAAATGCTGAGCAGCACCTTCAACAGTTCCGCCGGTATAGTAGGCACCACGCTCGAGTCCTTTCTGCTCAACCTGGCCATGCTGGCGCTGATACCGATCTATGCATACTTGATACTCGCCTACCGTTCCCGTCTCGTGCGGCTGCTGTATCTGCTGATGCCTGAGGGGCAGCGGGAGAAACTTTCGGAGGTGCTGCAACTCTCGGTCCACACGTATTTCCGTTTCATCAAAGGGATGGCTGTAGTGTATTTCGCAGTGGGCACCCTCAATTCGGTGGGCCTTTGGCTGATGGGTGTTCCCTATGCCTTTCTGTTCGGCTACCTTACGGCCGTGATGACCTTCATTCCCTACATCGGCATCATCGTATCGAGCATTCTCCCGATCACCTATGCCTGGGTCACCTACGGCATCATCTGGTATCCGCTCGGAGTGATCGCCCTTTTTGCTTTTGTACAATACCTCGAGGCGAATGTGATTTTCCCCTGGGCTGTCGGTCAGCGACTGGAACTGAATACGCTCTCGACTTTACTGGTGATCATCATCGGCGGCATCGTTTGGGGTGCTTCCGGCATGATCCTCTTCATCCCCTTTGCCGCCATCGCAAAACTCATTGCCGACCGTATGCCCGGTTGGGAAGCACTCTCTGTATTTCTGGGGAATTCGGAGGAAGCGAAAAAGTGAGCAGCGAAAGCTGAGCTGCGCAAGGTCATTACCCCGCTCACTGTTCCATGTAATTGTAGTATTTGCGCTTGATGTAAACAGCCATTTCGTATTGCGACATCGATTGCAGCATGAAATCGTTCAACGCGAGGTAGTCGATGAACGCGTTGTATTCGTTGTACCGCAGGCGGATGAGGCCGGAGCGGCTGTAGTTCGCCAGGACTTCACGGAGCAGTTCGCGTCTTCTGTCTTCGTTCATCATCTCTGCCACCTTCCGTTTGCTCCTCTCCTTGCGGCTATAGGCTTCGTACAATGCGGTGATCGGGCTCTGCCAGGCATTGACTCCACTCAGCTTGTAGTCTTTGGCATTGTAGCCGAGTTTCTTGATATCTTCTTCGATGCGGCTGAGGCTGCGGGGGATGAAAACCGTAGCTTCCTCCAGGGTGATGCTCAGCTTTTGCAGGGGAACGATTATTTTGAATACCGTTTCTTGTGCCGAATCGCGAAAGCAGATCTTGTGGGCGCGGTACCCCAGTGCCGTTACAATGAGGGTGTCGTTCTTTTCCGCTTGTACGGAAAAGCTGTTGTCCGGATGGGCGAAGATGCCCTGCTGCGTGCGCAGATTGATGACCATCACTTGTTCTAAGCGCAGCGCCGGGAATTCCTGATCCATGGCTTTGCCCTGAACGGTGATGTTCATTTGTTGTGCGGGAAGCCGCAGTGCACAAAGCACCAGCAAAAAAACAGCGGCAGCATACTTCCACGTACGACTGCCGCTTTTATATCCCGGAGGGTGGATCATCAGAACTCCACTTCTGCTTTCAATTCTTCTTTGCCGCGCAGGAAGGTGACCGGTGCCTTTTCGCCTTTACTGAATTTGCCCAGGGCTTTCATGTAACTCATCATATCCTGCACCTTGTGTTCGCCGATCTGTGTCACAACGTCTCCGGCTTTAAGTCCTGCTTTGGAGGCCGGCTTGCCGTCGCTGACGCCGTCGATACGCATCCCGGTGCCTTCAAAGGCATAGTCGGGGACCACGCCGAGGGTCACTTTGAAACGCGGACTGTTTTCGTTGTTCTCCTCTTTCGTTTTCTGGAAAGCGAGCTTCCCTTTGTCGTCGAGTTTCTGGATCAGGGTGATCATGTAATTCAGGATGTCCAGCTCGCCCTTGTAATTGATGAGCGATTCGTCGTCGGAGGGTTTGTGGTAATCGTTGTGTGTACCACTGAAGAAATGCAAAACAGGGATGTTCTTCAGGTAGAACGAAGTGTGGTCAGAGGGACCGACTCCAGATTCTGTGGTTTTGATCCTGAATGCAGTGGGTTTCATATAATCCATGGTGATCTTCCAGGCGTCGGAGGTACCCGTGCCGTTGATGATGAGCGTGGGCTCTTCCGGTTTGAGGCGTCCGATCATATCCATGTTCAGCATGTAGTTCACGCGGCCGAGGTCGATGGTGGAGTTCTTGGTGAAGTGTCCTGAACCGAGTAGGCCTTTCTCTTCTCCCGAGAACGCGATGAACAGGTAATTGTTGCTGCGTGGTCCTTTTTCTTTCAGATAGCGGGCCAGCTCGATGACACCGGCCACACCGCTGGCATTGTCGTCGGCACCGTTGTGTACGGCCGCCTCACCGCGGTACAGCGATTCTTCTCCTCCATGTCCCAGGTGGTCGTAGTGAGCGCCGATGACAATGGTGTTTTCGCTGCCATTGTCGATGTAGCCGAGCACATTGTGTCCGGAGGCTTCCTCGCGTACGATCTCTGCGTAAAGAGAGCAGGTACTCCCTAGTTGTTTTTTGAGGATGTCCGATTTGCTGCGCTGAACGTACAGCACCGGTATCGAGGAAGGTGTTACCCGCATCCGGTTGCTGAGCTCAGGCTCTTTCATCTCCGTATCGCTGGTGTAGAAAATCACCGCTGCAGCTCCGTAATGCACAGCGGTGTCGATGCGCGTACGCAGGTCGGATACTTCACCGAACTTGGAATGCGGTCCTCCTTTGTCGGGCGTGGACGCGTCCATGACAAAGATCTTTCCTTTCAGCGCACTTTTGCCGCTGTAGTCGTTGTAGGAGAGGGAGGGAGCGGAGATGCCGAAACCAAGATCGACGGTCATCCCTTCCGCTTTTCCGTTCGCTGAATAGGCCAGTGGCGTGATTCCGTCCCGGAGTGTCTCAGTACCAAGACGCAGCATGCAGGATGGAGCCGCACTTACCTTCCTGGTGAAACTGAAGGCTTGCAGGAAATCTTTTTCTCCTTTTGGGGTTATGCCGATCTGTTTGAACTGCGCGATGATGTAGTCGTGCGCGAGTTGTTCGCCTTTGGTGCCGGGCTCGCGGCCTCCGAATTCATCGGAAGCCAGTGTGCTGATGTGTTTCTTCAGCAGAGGGGTGATGCGCGCAGAATCGAGTTGTGCGTGTGCTGCCGTGCAGATCAGCAATATGCCGGCGATGAATATAGCCGGACGGAATGTCGTTTTCATGATAGGGTTGTGTTAATCGGGAATCATCCCTGGGTAACCCAGCCACGCACATCTTCTATGGCCGGCATGGCTGCTTCCAGTTTCATTTTTTTGCGCATACCGCCAAGGTCATTGAACAGCTTGTTGGGGTTCATGGTCTTGAGCTGGTCGCGTGTCTGTATGCCCATCTTGCGGAGCACATCGTCCCACGGTGAGGGGATACCGTCGAGTGTGGCCTGCTCCTGTTCAATGGACGATATGGCGGATTCGGGACGCATCTGCGGGAAGAAGAGCACGTCCTGGATGGATGCGGAATTGGTCATGATCATGCTGAGGCGATCGATCCCGATGCCGAGTCCTGCCGTCGGGGGCATGCCGTATTCGATGGCGCGCAGGAAATCCTCGTCGAGCTGCATGGCCTCTTCGTCACCACGCTTACCCAATTCCAGCTGTTCTTCGAAGCGTGCACGCTGGTCGATGGGGTCGTTGAGTTCGGAGAACGCATTGCAGATCTCCTTTCCGTTGCAGATGGCTTCGAAGCGCTCCACCAGTCCTGCTTTGGTACGGTGCTTCTTGGCGAGAGGACTCATCTCCACCGGATAGTCGGTGATGAAGGTGGGCTGGAGGAGACGGTGTTCGCAATGCGCACCGAAGATCTCGTCGATGAGTTTACCGCGTCCCATCGTATCGTCCACTTCCACGCCGAGCTGCTGTGCCGCCGCCCGCATCTCCTGCTCATTCATTTCACTGATATCAACGCCTGTGAAATGCTGGATGGCTTCGTACATGGTGAATCGTTTCCACGGGCGCTTGAAATCGATGAGGTTTTCGCCTACCTGAACCTGTGTGGTGCCGTGGAGGTCCATCGCTACCTTTTCCACCATCTCTTCCACCAACTCCATCATCCAGTAGTAATCCTTGTAGGCCACGTAGAGTTCCACCTGTGTGAATTCAGGGTTGTGGAAGCGCGACATGCCCTCGTTGCGGAAATCTTTGGCGAACTCGAACACCCCTTCGTAACCACCTACGATGAGCCGTTTGAGGTAGAGCTCATTGGCGATGCGCAGGTAGAGGGTCATGTCCAGTGTGTTGTGATGCGTCTTGAAAGGACGCGCAGCTGCACCGCCGTAGAGGGGCTGCAGGATGGGTGTTTCCACTTCGAGATATCCTCTGCCGCCAAGGTATTGCCGTATGCTGGAGGTGAGTTGCGTACGCTTCACAAAGGTTTCGCGCACCTGCGGATTCACGATGAGGTCCACATAGCGCATGCGGTAACGCTGCTCGGGATCGCTGAAGGCATCGAAGAGCTGACCGTCTTTCTCTTTCACCGCAGGGAGCGGACGCAGGGATTTGGTGAGGAGGGTGAGCTCCTGTACATGCAGGGAGATTTCTCCTACCTGTGTTTTGAAAACATATCCTTTCACACCGATGATGTCGCCGGTGTCGATGAGCTTTTTGAAAACGGTATTGTACAGCGCTTTGTCTTCATCCGGACAGATATCGTCCCTGCGCACATAGACCTGGATGCGTCCGCTGGCATCTTGCAGTTCGGCGAAGGAGGCATTCCCCATGATGCGCCGGCTCATGATGCGGCCGGCAATGACGATGGACTGGAATGCTTCGGGCTGTTTTTCAAATCCGGCGATGATCTCTGCCGCCGATGAATTCACCGGAAACAAGGCTGCTGGATAAGGATCGATGCCGAGGCTGCAGAGTTCATCGAGACTCTGACGACGGATAAGTTCCTGTTCGGAAAGGTGTAAACTCATGCAGCAAAATTAAGAAAATTAGCGTGCTGCATTTTGCTCCACCGGAGGTATTACAGCCCGCTGACAAGTGGAGCAGGACGCCGTCATCGCTCAGAGCAAGGTGGTAAGCATCCACAGAAATCCGAAGCAGGTTCCGAAGCCGGTGAGGTATCCGGCATATACCTGGGCCGGACTGTGTGACTTTCGGTAAAGGCGTGCGGTACCGATGCAGCCAGCGAGTACGACAAGCAATAGGAGGGCCGGCAGTAAGTCCAGATGAAAATAAAGGGCATAGCCGTAGAGCAGGCCTGTGAGTCCGCCGATACCGATCATGTGGACGCTGATTTTCCAGCGCAGGTTGATGAGGAAAGAAAGCAGGATGGTCAGGGATGCACCGATCAGCATCAACACAAAGAGCCGTGGTACAGGCAGTGGGAAGAGCAGATACACCGAGGCGCCGTAGCTCGCCAGTGTGAGCAGGTAGGGGAGGTGACGTTCGTTGCGGTCCTTCAATTCGAGTGAGCTGACCATGCCGCGTTGCAGCAGCATCCAGGTGAGGGTGGCAGGTACGAGCCAGGTGCTGGTGAATACCACCAGGTACAAGAAGAACTGCATTCTGGGCTGGAGGGCGTAGCTCAGATAGGTGTCGGCGTGCAGCAGCAACCAGGTGCCCAGCAAAGGCATCGAGAGTGGATGAAATATCACGGAGATTCCCTGAGCCAGCTTGTTCATCGTTGAGCGTATTTCGGCGTCTTTCAGACTTCCTTGCGGAGGCGCGCTACCGGAATATTCATTTGCTCTCTGTATTTCGCCACGGTACGGCGGGCAATGTTGTATCCCGCCTTGTTGAGTATCTCTGCCAGTTTCTCATCGGGCAGTGGATGCTTTTTATCCTCCTTGCCGATGTGCTCTTCCAGGATCTTCTTGATCTCCCTGCTGCTGGCTTCCTCACCGCTTTCTGTTTGCAATCCTTCTGAGAAAAAGTACTTGAGCAGGAAGGTCCCGTAGGGTGTTTCCACGTATTTGCTGTTGGCTACCCTCGATACGGTGGAGATGTCGAGACCTACCATGTCGGCGATGTCTTTCAGGATCATCGGCCTGATTTCCCGCTCATCGCCCTGCAGGAAATAGGCTTTCTGGTAGTTCATGATGGCCGTCATCGTGCTGAGCAGGGTGTGCTGGCGCTGGCGGATCGCATCGATGAACCACTTGGCGGCATCGATTTTCGATTTGATGAAAGCCACGGCTTCCTTGCTGTCTTTCTTCTTGTCACGGCTATAGGTGGCCAGCATCTCCTGGAAATTCCTGCTGATGCGCAGGTCGGGATCATTTTTTGAATTCAGGCTCAGCTCCAGGTTATTGTCTACCACGCTGAGAATGAAATCAGGGATGATCTGCTGGCTGCTCCGTGTATCCTCGGCAGAACCACCGCCCGGTCTCGGATTCAGACTCACTATTTCGTGGATGGCTGCCTTGAAGGCATCGTCACTCAGTCCGAGCGTACGCTGTATTTTCTCGTAGTGCTTCTTCGAGAACTCCTCCATGTGATCTTTCAAAATCCTGTAGGCTGCATCTTCGTACACCTGTTCGTGGTGCCGGCGTTCAAGTTGCAGCATCAGGCATTCGCGCAGGTCGCGTGCGGCAATACCGGCAGGATCCATTGTCTGGATGTACCTGAGCGTCTCTTCCAGCTCGGCAGCGGTGGTCTGGATGTTCTGCGTGAAGGCCAGATCGTCGACGATGGACTCGAGGTCCCTGCGCAGATAGCCGTCGTCATCGAGACTTCCGATCAGGTGTTGCGCCAGAAGGTAGTGGTGGTCGTCGAGGGGCAGCATGCCCAGTCCTGCAAGCAGGTTGTCCTGGTAAGAAACACTGACGGTGATGGGCGTCTCTGGCCGGTCATCGTCCGGTGAGCTGTTGTTGACGTTGAGTTTGTAATACGGCACATCGTCGTCGTCGATGTAATCGGCCATGTCCACGTCTTCGTTGCGGATGGCTTCGGTCAGCGCTTCGGCTTCGGCATCGTCGGCGCTCTCCACGGATTCTTCCCGCTCTGCACCCTCTTCGTCCTGGTCGAAATCTTCGTTGCTATCCTCCTCGTCCTGCTTGAATTCTTCTTCCGCCAGGTCGTCCGGACTTCCTTCTTCGAGTGCGGGATTGATCTCGAGCTCTTCTTTGATGCGTTGTTCCAGCGCCGCTGTAGGCACCTGTAACAGTTTCATCAACTGGATTTGCTGTGGAGATAGTTTTTGTAAAAGCTTCTGATGAAGACCTAATTTCTGCGAAGACATAGAGCTGCGAAATTAATACACCCAAGGGTGAATGCCGTTGATTTTTGGTAAAAACCTTTCAGCGGAGGGTCAATACTGATCGATAGTTTCCTTCACATGGTAATGGTACCCCTGCACGCAGAACGAGAGTTGCGCCGAACAAGTTGACGGAGGTCAGCGTGGGCAAAAAATAAGCAGCCGGATGCTACAAAAACAGGTGCCGATGCTGTTCGAAGGATTTCACCGGGTGAAGGCGCTCGAGCAGGTTCGGTAGATCTTAAAATTCCGCATTCTTGGGAGTGCGCGGGAAGGGAATCACATCGCGGATATTGTTCATACCGGTGACGAAGAGGACGAGCCTTTCGAAGCCCAGGCCGAAGCCTGCATGTGGACATGTTCCGAATTTGCGTGTTTCCAGGTACCACCACAGGCTTTCTTCGTGAATGCCCATTTCCTTCACCCGTGCGAGAAGCTTCTCGTAGTTTTCTTCGCGTTGTGAACCGCCGATGATCTCACCGATCCAGGGGAACAGCACATCCATCGCCCGCACCGTTTTCCCATCGTCGTTCTGCTTCATGTAAAAAGCCTTGATGTGCTTTGGGTAATCGGTGAGGATCACTGGACCCTGGAAGTGCTCCACCAGAAAATTCTCGTGCTCCTTCTGCAGGTCGGTTCCCCATTCTACGTTGAATTCGAAATTCTTGCTGTGAGGCTCAAGGATACCGATGGCTTCGGTGTAACTCAGGCGCACGAAAGGTTTGTTCACCACCGACTGCAGGCGCGCAATGAGTTCCTTGTCGTACATGTTGTTCAGGAAGGCGAGGTCGTCGGCACAGTTGTCCAGTGCGTACTGCACGAGGTATTTCAGCATGTCCTCCGCCAGGTCCATGTTGTCCTGGATCTCGTAAAAGGCCATCTCGGGTTCGATCATCCAGAATTCGGCGAGGTGACGCGGGGTATTGGAGTTCTCGGCACGGAAGGTAGGGCCGAAGGTGTAGATCTTGCCCAGTGCCAGTGCACCCAGTTCACCTTCCAGTTGACCCGAAACGGTGAGATTGGTTTCCTTGCCGAAGAAATCCTGGCTGAAATCGACTTTTCCGTCTTCGGTTCTGGGAGGCTGAGCAATGTCGAAGTTGGTCACATGAAACATCTCGCCCGCTCCTTCTGCATCGGATCCGGTGATGATCGGCGCGTGGAGGTAGAAAAAGCCCCGGTCGTTGAAGTACTTGTGGATGGCGTAGGCCAGGTGATGACGGATGCGCAATACCGCACCGAAGGTGTTGGTGCGGGGACGCAGGTGGGCGATTTCCCGCAGGAACTCCAGTGTATGCCCTTTCTTCTGCAGCGGGTAGGTTTCGGGATCTGCCTCACCGTACACCGTCAGTTCACTTACCTGCATTTCCGTGGCTTGTCCGGAACCTGCAGAGGCGACGATGGTCCCCAGGGCACGGATACAGGCGCCGGTCGCAATTCTTTTGAGCAGGTCTTCGCCGAATGCTGCAGGGTCCACTACCAGTTGCAGGTTGTGGATGGTACTGCCGTCGTTCAGGGCGATGAAAGCGACGTTCTTATTGCCGCGCTTGGTACGCACCCAGCCTTTGGCAACGGCGGTGCTTCCTATGGACGAGGCATCGAGCAGTGATTTGACAGGCGTATGTTCCATGATGTAATTTACTGGCCGTTAAACAATTGAAACCCTATCAGGGGATTTTTCAGACGCACAAAGGTACGGAAGAAATGGCTGTCAACAGCCTCCCCCCGTATATCAGACCCTTTAGCTGGCTTGCAATTGATCTTTTGTCCTGACACCATTCAACTGTTTCTGCATGGAATGTTGTCCCTGTTACCGCTAACAGGTTTTTTCCGCTGCGGTTTTTCGGAATAACATCTGAATCGGGTTATGGGTAAATCGAGTACTGTACTGAGGAAGTGCGCTGTCTTGATGTCCAACTCCCGCTCCTGTGTGAGTTCTTCCGCAATGCGCTCCCTTCCAAAAAACTATATCACCT
>CAZPCA010000103.1:0-9351 GCA_964584995.1 uncultured Bifidobacterium sp. | reverse complement strand
CGGTGAATACAGTTCACAGCTTGCCTGATTGGTGTAGGCCGAATTCAGGTTGACGTCCCATGCATTCACACCAGAGTGGGTAGTGCTAGTGGCGCCGAATGCCGGTTGCCCAAGTTCCCAGATGGTACCTGCATTAGCTCCAGCAGTTACCTGATTGGACCAACCCACATTGCCCGATTCGAAATCGTCGCAATAGGAGGGCGAGGGCAGAATTGTGGGAATACCGATGAAGCTACCGCAAACGGTATCATTGAAAGTATTGCAGTCCCCTGTGAGCTCTGTCCAAACACAGATAGTGTAGGAATTGGGCAATACAGGAGTAGCAGGAATGGTGAAGTTAGCCGTTGCTCCGGGAGCAATGGAACCGGGGAACGGCAAGGCTCCCTGAGGAGTGCCATTCAGCGACCAGTTCACGTTGAATCCGCTTTGGGCCGCCTGTCCGAGGTTTTCAAGGGTAACCGACAAAGGCGTTGTGCCTCCTGCGGGCTGACCGCTGCCGGGAATGGGGTTGTCGATGGAGACTACAGAGAGATCGTTGTTGCAGGGAACAGTGATACAGAAATCGTCGATGTGGAAACCGGCATCCTGCACTGATGCATCAGAAGTGAATACGAAACGGAATTGTACGGAAGTAGAACCGCTAAGGCCATTGATAGTGCCCAATTTATAGCGGGACTCAATCCAGCCTGAAGGTCCGGTCTGTGGTCCGTCCCAGCCGGGAAGGCCACTGGAAATCAACGAAGCATTGGTATACCAGTTCGTTCCGTTCGGGTCATTCTGCACTCCGATGACGTTCCAGTTTGCACCACCGTTGGTGGTGTATTCCAGACGAACACCGTCCCAGGAGCCTTCTACTTCACGGTTCTGGAAGAAACTGAGGTTGGCGGTAGTGGTGGTCGAGAAGTCGAATACAGGAGATAATAAAGCCGAATTAGCGTTGGGAGAGTAGCTGCCTACACCGCCGATATCACCAACACCCCATACATTGGGAGCGGAATTGGCTGAAGTCAGTGTTGGACCGGTCGGAGGCCCGATGTTCCACAATGTTCCTTGGCCGGTGGGGTCCGCAGTCCATAGTTGAGTATTGATGTCAAAATTGTCGCAGTAAGGGAAGCTGATTCCGTCTTCGGGGTAGAAGCATATTTCCCCGATGGCAGGATAACGAACAGTATTGTTACAGCCGGAATTGTCCGTCGCCTCGATCCACCAGCAAATCGTGTCTCCTGGATTTGCCGCCGGAATCTGACCGGCATAGGTCGAATCGAAAAGGTTGATCATCAAAGTTTGGTTCAATACCCCGTTGACAGTGTAGTTCAGGGTTGCGAAGCCCGGACCAAAAACCGGGTCCGCGATACCGCTCTGGTCATTTATGATGGCAAAAACATCGAAAGGACCGAGGTTATACACAGTGCCTTGCCATAGGGGATTACCCGGTGCGGGTGCGGTGACAGTTGGATCCACCAATTCGCAGGGCGCCGCTGTTACGCAGACATCATCCAGCAACCATCCATAGCGACCATTCAAGCCGTTCACAACATCCGTTAAAACAAAGCGGATGCGGACGTTCGCTTGGTTGGCCACAAGATTGGAAATGTCGAAGGATTCAGGTTTCCACCATGCATTCGTGGGAGCGGTAGGTGTGCCGGGTGCCCAATCGAGGTAAGATCCTTCCGTGAATGCGTTGCCGTTGGCCCCGAATACGCCCGGCGTAATGCTGGTGTAGTTGGCGGCTGTAATGGTGGTCCATGTGGTGCCACCATTGATCGAATACTCGATTTGGGCTTTGTCCGTGAACTCGATTTTGCAGATTTGCTTGAAATCGAGCAATACGAAATTCAATCCTACTGTGCTGAACACAGGGGAGGTCAGAAACACCTGACCGCCTCCGGCCTGGTACTGTCCTCTGTAACTGTTGGCCGAACTGACAAAATAATTGTTGTCAATGCTCCAGCCAGGAACGCCGGACGAAGTGGCATTCACTGTGCCTCCGTCGAAATTTTCGCACCATACCTGAGTGGCTTGTGGATAAGCAACCGCACTTAGGAAGAGCGCAAAAAAAGAAAGTACTAATCTTTTCATAGGGTATTTGGTTTTATTTAACGCGTGTTTGATTTTAGGTATAGCTCTCAAAAATAGGTATTTCAGCATATTATTATTCACTCTGCGCTGATTTTTTTTCTTACTTTTTAACAGCGCTGTTCAATGCTCGGTCTGTGGCCGCGAAAAGGTCAGAAAAAGGAGAATGCTTAGACGGATGCAGTCAATAGGTTGTACTACATCCGGCTGAGTAAATAAAAAAATTAATTACTGAAAATCAGTCTTCTACCCACGACTTATAGTAGTCGTCACTCATGATGCTCAGTCCGTCTTCTGTAAGCCATAAAGGCTTGAAGGTGTCGATCATGACGGCTAGTTCCCGGGTTTCCTTTTGGCCGATACTCTTTTCGACAGTTCCAGGGTGTGGTCCGTGCGGTATGCCTGCAGGATGCAAGGTGATCATCCCCTTTGTGACATGCTTTCGGCTCATGAAATCACCATCTACATAGTACAGCACTTCGTCCGAATCTACATTGCTGTGGTTGTAAGGTGCCGGAATGGCCTGAGGGTGATAGTCGTACAGGCGTGGGACAAAAGAACAGATCACAAAATTGTGAGCTTCAAATGTTTGGTGGACTGGAGGTGGTTGGTGAACCCTTCCGGTGATAGGCTCAAAATCGTGAATGCTGAACGCCCAGGGATAGTGGTTGCCGTCCCAGCCGATGGCATCGAAGGGGTGCGTCGCATACATGTAAGGATAGACGATTCCCTGCTTTTTGATCATCACCTTGAACTCGCCCTGTTCATCGTGCGTCTCCAGGTTTTGAGGCTTGCGGATATCCCGCTCACAAAAAGGCGCATGTTCTTCCAGTTGACCGTATTCATTGCGGTAACGCCGGGGAGTTTCGATAGGAGAAAAGGATTCTACAATCAACAGGCGATTTTGTTCACTTTCGAAGTGCAATTGGAAAATGGTTCCCCTGGGAATGATCAGGTAGTCGCCATAGCTGAAAGGGATGCTACCGTAAATGGTTTTCAGGATGCCACTGCCTTCGTGTACAAATATCATTTCATCCGCATCCGCATTTTTGAGGAAATAATCCGTGATGGATTTACGGGGGGCGGCCAGGGCGATGTGCAGATCATTGTTGACCAATACCGCCTTTTTGGAGTCTATATAATCATCTTCCGGCCGGATATGGAATCCTTCAAAACTTTGATGTTTCAGAAAACGTTGATGAACGATTTTCGGTTCCCGGGAGTAAGGCTCACCGACCGATTTCACCAAGGTTGGCGCATATGTATGGTAAATGAGGGAATAGACGTTTGAAAAGCCATGGGTGGACACCAGTTCTTCAGCGTACAGACTTCCGTCGGGCTTGCGGAATTGGGTATGACGTTTGGCAGGTAATTTTCCGAGAGAATGGTATTGTGGCATAGGTCGAACAATGCGGCTGCAAGATACAATCTATCAGTTAATCGTAGGAATATGGACACAAATTTATCCATTGTCTACCTTTGTGATCAAAATCTACGCACATGAAATTCGTTTCTTATCTCCACGAGGGTGTTTTTCGCCTTGGTGTATACGTCTATGAAAGAGTATATGATTTGGCAGATGCAGCGGTCTCGGTCGACCGTACTGCACCAAAAACCATGCGTGAATTGCTGGAAGGTGAGGAGCGCACGATGGAACAGGCGAGGGAAGTGCACGCCGCTATTGCCGGAGGTAAAACATCCCTGCCCGGGTCACTCTGGTCTTCAGTGCGCATCGTGGCACCGGTTCCGCAACCCACTTCCTGCCGCGACGGCTACGCTTTTCGGCAGCATGTAATGACCGCCCGCAGAAATCGCGGTGTCGAGATGATTCCCGAGTTTGATGAATACCCGATTTTTTATTTCACCAATCATAACGCCATCCAGGGTCCCGGCGACATCCTGTGCATGCCGGACCATTTCCGCCAGCTGGATTTCGAACTGGAGGCTGCTATTGTCATTGGCAAAAAAGGTAGAAACATCAAAGCCTCTGAAGCAGACAAATACATCGCAGGCTATATGATTATGAACGATATGAGCGCCCGTGTGCTGCAGATGGAAGAAATGAAGCTTAATCTTGGACCTGCCAAAGGCAAGGATTTCTCCACAGTGATTGGACCCTATCTGGTGACGCCCGATGAACTGGAGCAGAAAAAAGTAGCCGCCAAACCTGGTCACGAAGGCAATCAGTTCGATTTGAGCATGAAGTGCTGGGTCAACGGAGTGCAGGTGAGCGAAGGGAACATGGCGGAAATGGACTGGACCTTTGCCGAGATCGTGGAAAGATGTGCCTATGGGGCGGATATTTTTCCAGGAGATGTCATCGGTTCAGGTACGGTTGGCACAGGCTGCTTTCTCGAGTTGAACGGTACGGGCAAGTTGAACAATCCCGATTATCCGGTGCAGTGGTTGCAGGAGGGGGATGTAGTGGAGATGAGCATCGATGGCCTGGGATGCCTGACCAATACGATTCGTAAGGAAAATACTGATTTTTCTATCCTTAACCTGAAGAAAAAGGGACACCCTTCGACTGTTTGAGGAGGGCCTGAAAATCAAAAAAGCCGCTCTTCGGGAGTGGCCTTTTTGTAGGTCGTTTTGGCGTTTCGGAAGGAGCGCTTCTCGTCTCAAGGTGCCAGGTCGGGACAGCCTTACGGGGCTGTCCCTTCTACTGACAATCAACCTAAAAACACCAAAACCAATCATTTGCCTTACGGGGCAAGTACAGAGTACCTTACGCGGTACAGTATTTTAAATTTTGCCGGCAGGATTGTCAGGCCGGGTAACCTTACGGGGTTACCCTTACTGACATCAACCTAAAACCAAACAAAACCCTAATTCAAGAACGGAAGCAAGTTTCAATTGCTGTGTTATATCAATTTTAACGGCGGTTCATCGTCTAGGTTCTTCATTTTTCGAAAAACCTTACAGTTTTTCTTACATTTTTTATAAGTATTTGAAAAACAATTTTTTGAGTACAAATGTTCGTCCAGGGTCCTGGCAGTCGGTTATTCATGAATGGTTTCGGTCAGTTCGGTTCCGTGTGGTGTTATTGGTTTTGATGGCGTTCAGATGTGTACCTTTGCGGCCGATGGAAGAGCGCAGCATACAGTTGAATACCGTAGAGGAAGCCATAGCGGATATCAAAGCCGGTAAAATCATCATCGTAGTAGACGATGCCGATCGCGAAAACGAAGGCGATTTTCTGGTTGCCTCGCACCATGCCAGTCCTGAAGTGGTGAATTTCATGGCAACACATGGGAAAGGTCTGATTTGTATTTCCCTCACGGAGGAGAGGTGCAAGGCACTGGATCTCCCCATGATGGTAGACAACAACACGGCATCGCATGAAACGGCCTTCACCGTCTCTGTGGACCTGCTGGGCCACGGCTGTACTACAGGTATTTCTGCTTCTGACCGATCAAAAACAATAAAGGCGCTCATCGATCCGGCTACAAAACCCGAAGACCTCGGCAGGCCGGGGCATATTTTTCCACTGAAAGCCAAAACGGGAGGAGTGCTGCGCAGGGCTGGGCATACGGAAGCATCCATGGACCTCGCCCGAATGGCCGGATTGGAACATTCCGGAGTGATCGTGGAAATCATGAACGAAGACGGAAGCATGGCCCGTCTGCCCGAACTGCTGGTGCTGGCGGAACGCTTTGGTATGAAAATCATTTCCATCGAGGATCTGATCAAGTACCGGCTGGAAAAAGAGACACTGATTCAACGGATGGTGGAGGTGGAAATGCCAACCGCTGCAGGGGATTTCCGGCTGGTGGCCTACCGGCATACAGAAAACGGACAGGAACACCTTGCCCTCGTGAAAGGTAGCTGGGAGAAAGACGAACCGGTGATGGTCAGGGTTCACTCCTCGTGCATTACCGGTGATATTTTCGGTTCATGCCGTTGCGACTGCGGTCCTCAATTGCAAAAGGCGATGCAAATGATCGAAGCCGAAGGAAAGGGTGTGCTTTTATACATGAATCAGGAAGGACGTGGCATCGGATTGCTCAATAAACTGAAGGCATATAAGCTGCAGGAACAAGGGCGCGACACCGTGGAGGCTAACCTGGAACTTGGGTTTAAAATGGACGAGCGCGACTACGGAGTCGGTGCCCAGATACTGAGAGACCTGGGGGTTTCCAAAATGCGGCTTATCACCAATAATCCTACAAAGCGCGCTGGTCTGATAGGTTACGGACTCGAAATTGTGGAGCGCATTCCAATTGAAATTGCTCCGAATCCACACAACCTCCAGTATCTGCAAACGAAGCGTGATAAGATGGGGCATACCCTCAAGGCCTGATGTGCTCTTGAGAGCTGTGAGGCTTTCGTATGAGCAGGCTAAAACGTATCTTTGCGATGCGTGATCCCATTCGGTTCCCACCTCTGTTTTCACTATGAGTTTGATAAAATCCATTTCCGGCATCCGGGGTACCATCGGTGGTCAACCCGGCGAAGGATTGTCTCCGATCGATATTGTAAAATTTGCCGCAGCCTATGGCACTTGGCTATTACGGGCCAATCCCTCGCTACGCTGTAAAGTGGTCATCGGCAGAGATGCACGCATTTCTGGTCCTATGGTTTCCGGCTTGGTGTCCAACACCCTGACCGGTTTGGGTATCGATGTGATCGATACGGGGCTCTCCACCACACCGACGGTAGAGATGGCCGTGCCTTACCACCAGGCACAGGGTGGCATCATTCTAACGGCCAGCCATAACCCCAAACAGTGGAATGCCCTCAAATTGTTGAATGGTAAAGGAGAATTCATAGCGGCTGCGGAGGGAGAAGAGGTCTTGCGTATTGCTGAAAGCAATGCATTTGTTTTTGCAGAAGTGACTGCACTGGGTCAGGTGACTTTTGACACCACATCAATCGCCAGGCATATAGAAGCCATCCTGGCACTACCGATGGTCGACAGAAGAGCCATTGCCGCACGAAATTTCACCGTCGCTATCGATTGTGTCAACTCCACCGGGGGTATCGCAGTGCCGGCCTTGCTGCGCGCACTCGGTGTGAAGAATATCGTCGAATTATTCTGTCAGCCCGATGGTAATTTTCCGCATAACCCGGAGCCATTGCCCGAACACCTCACGGAAATCGCAGCGGAAGTCTTGCGTAAGAAAGCGCATCTCGGCCTAGTTGTCGATCCCGATGTGGACAGGCTTGCCATCGTGTGCGAAGACGGGGAGATGTTCGGTGAAGAGTATACATTGGTAGCGGTGGCGGATTTTGTTCTGCAGCACCGAAACGGCAATACCGTCTCGAACCTTTCGTCCACTCGTGCCCTGCGCGATATCACCGAAAAACACGGCGGCACCTATGCGGCCAGTGCTGTAGGGGAGGTCAATGTAGTGGAAAAGATGAAGGAGACCAATGCGGTAATCGGGGGAGAAGGAAACGGTGGAGTGATCCTGCCCGAGTTACACTATGGGAGGGATGCGTTGGCAGGCATCGCATTGTTCCTGACGCACCTTGCACAATACGGAAAATCCTGTTCCATGCTCCGCTCGACGTATCCCGATTACCACATATCAAAGAATAAGATCGAACTCACACCGGATATCGATGTAGACGATATTCTCGGGCGCATAACAGAAAAATACAGCAAGCAACACATCAACACCATCGATGGCGTCAAGATCGAATTCGATAAGGAGTGGGTGCACCTGCGTCGCTCCAACACCGAGCCGATCATCCGCATTTACGCCGAAAGCCAGTCCATGACTACGGCGAAGAATCTCACCGGCAAAATCATTGCCGACATTAAAGACATACTATCCGGGCAATTGCACAGCGCCTGAAATACCTTGTGAAAGCATGAAAGTTTACCTTGACAATGCGGCTACAACTCCTGTCCATCCGGAAGTGGTGGAGGCCATGCTGCCTGTTCTCAAAAACCAGTTCGGCAATCCCTCATCCATTCATGCGTACGGTCGCGAGGTGCGTGCGGCAGTGGAAGCAGCCCGTAAGAAAGTGGCATCCCTGCTGAATGCAGCTCCCGCAGAAATATTTTTTACTTCCGGCGGTACCGAAGCGGATAATATGGTTTTGCGCTGCTGTGTGCACGACCTGGGCATCCGACATATCATCACTTCCGCTATCGAACACCATGCGGTATTGCACACGGCGGAGGACATGGCCCACCGTGGAGAAATCAAGCTCAGCCTGGTGAAACTCGATGAGAAGGGGCATGTCGATCTGGAAGATCTCGAACGATTGCTGCGTGAGAATGAACAGTCCCTGGTTTCCCTGATGGAGGCCAACAATGAGATCGGTACCACCATACCACTGGCGACCATAGGAGCTTTGTGCAAAAAATACAATGCGTTATTCCATTCAGACACCGTTCAAACCATGGGGCACTTTCCGCACGACTTGTCTTCTGTTCCGGTGGATTTTATCACCGGTGCAGCGCACAAGTTCCATGGCCCGAAGAGGGTGGGTTTCCTGTTTATCCGAAGTTCTGTGAAGATCAAACCACTCATTACGGGAGGTGCCCAGGAAAGGAATATGCGGGGCGGAACAGAAAATGTATATGGTATCGTGGGCCTTGCAAAAGCCTTGGAACTGGCCTACGCAAGTATGCAAAACGACATCCGTGAGATTACTGCACTGAAAGAGTACATGGCGTCACAGTTGAAGCTTTCGATTCCGGGCATCGCCTTCAACGGCGATATTTCTTCCGAAGGAAGTTTGTATACAGTACTCAGCGTCTCCTTTCCCCCGAACGACAATGCCGAAATGCTGTTGTTCAACCTGGACCTTGCCGGTATTGCCTGCTCGGCGGGCAGCGCATGTAGTTCCGGAAGCAATACGGGTTCGCACGTGCTGAGGGCGATAGGTACGGACATGAGCCGTCCGTCGATTCGTTTTTCGTTCAGCAGATTCAACACCAGGGAGGAGATTGATTATTGTGTGGAGAAGGTGAAAGAGATTTTCGCTGTAAACGCCTGACGGCTTTCAGCAGATTTGCCGGATTGAACAGAACGCCGTACCTTAGAGGTGCTTGCCCCTTGCCTATGAAAAAGTTATTCCTCATGGTCTTGGTTTGTTTTTCACTTTCGGCCTTGGCCCAGACCAATTTCAATGTTCAGTTCCGTTCCCAATTACCCTATGGCAGCACGGTGGATTTATCCAACATTTGGGGCTATGTGGATTCTTTGGGGAATGAATACGCACTTGTAGGTGCTCAAACTGGACTGTCTATTGTGGATGTGACCAATCCGAACAATCCGATTCAGAAGTTTTTTGTGCCCGGTACCAACTCCTTCT
>CAZPCA010000102.1:6179-9404 GCA_964584995.1 uncultured Bifidobacterium sp. | reverse complement strand
AGAGGGCCGTAAGATCACTTTCCTGGATACCCCCGGTCACGAGGCCTTCACGGCTATGCGTGCCCGTGGTGCTAAAGTGACGGATGTGGCCATCATCGTGATATCGGCAGACGACAGCGTGATGCCGCAGACCAAGGAGGCCATCAATCACGCTCAAGCGGCGGGAGTCCCGATCGTATTCGCCATTAACAAGGTAGACAAGCCCGATGCGAATCCGGAAAGGATCAAGGAGCAGCTTGCTGCCATGAACTTCCTCGTGGAAGACTGGGGCGGTAAATACCAAAGCCAGGAAATCTCCGCGAAGAAAGGCTTGAACATCGACAAACTTCTTGATAAGGTATTGCTGGAGGCGGAACTGCTCGACCTGAAGGCGAACCCTGATCGCTTGGCGAAAGGTACTGTCATCGAGTCCTCCCTCGACAAGGGACGTGGATATGTCACGACCATCCTCGTTCAGACCGGTACGCTCCGTATGGGAGATGTGGTACTGGCCGGATGTCACAGCGGTCGTGTGAAGGCCATGTTCAACGAGCGCGGTCAGCGCATCAAAGAAGCTGGACCTTCCGCACCTACAATGATACTGGGTATGTCCGGTGCCGTACAGGCAGGTGACCAGTTCAATGTCATGGAAGACGAACGTGAAGCACGCGAGATCGCCAATAAGCGGTTACAGCTGCAACGCGAACAGGGTATCCGTACCCACAAGCATATCACCCTGGATGAAATCGGTCGCCGTCTGGCAATCGGTAATTTCAAAGAGCTCAACGTTATCGTGAAAGGGGACGTGGACGGTTCGGTGGAAGCACTCGCTGATTCTCTTCTCAAGCTCTCTACGCAGGAAATTCAGGTGAATGTCATTCTGAAAGGTGTGGGCCAGATTTCCGAATCCGATGTCATGCTCGCCAGCGCGTCCAATGCTATCATCATCGGCTTCCAGGTGCGGCCCAGCGGCAGTGCGCGAAAACTCGCAGAGACGGAGGAAATCGACATACGCTTGTACTCCATCATCTACGATGCCATCAACGAAGTGAAAGCGGCGATGGAAGGAATGCTTGCGCCGGAATTCGAAGAGAAGATTGTGTGCAATGTGGAAGTGCGTGAAACCTTCAAAATCCCGAAAGTCGGTACTGTTGCCGGCTGTATGGTTACAGACGGTAAAATCAACCGCAATACCAAGATCAGGATCGTTCGCGACGGCATCGTAGTGTTCAGTGGTGAGTTGTCTTCCCTCAAGCGCTTCAAGGACGATGCCAAGGATGTACAGGCAGGTATGGAATGCGGTCTGAGCATCCATAACTACAACGATATCCGCATTGGTGATAACATCGAAGGGTACGAGCAGATTGCTGTGAAGAGGACGCTGGCCTGATAAGGTACGGCGATGAGGCCTTGCCATATAAGCTGTAGGGTCTGATGCCGCGTGTAGTCGGTTGTTGCTTCCATTGCCAGGCCGGCAATCCTGCAATAAATAAACGGATTGTCATCATGCATAGAGCAGTCACGGGGACTATGTCGAACTGGGGATGTTCAAGTTTGGTATACACGTGCCGTGAGTTCGCTGGCGTTCTTCCACACCTGGGTTTTTTCACGTATTTCATGGAGTGTTTTTTCAAAGCGGGGTGTAGATTACTTTAGAGCCGTTTGATAGTCGGCTGCGTTCCCTTCAGTAGTTAGGTTGTGCGGTATCAATGCATGGAGTCTGTTACCAATGCACTGCGTTCTAAAAGAGAATTGGCAGCTGCTTCCATGGCCGGCTTTACTAGTTCGTTTTCCTGTATCGTCAAAATAACCTATTTTCATACCGCTAAGAACCTACTATGGAACGCCTCACCGGATTGATCGGAATAGTCCTGATACTCGGACTCGCATTTCTCGCCAGTAACGACCGTAAAGCCATCAATAGCCGACTTGTACTGAGTGGCCTGCTGCTGCAGGTGTTCATCGCCATCCTGGTCTTGAAGATTCCGCCCGTCACTGCTTTCTTTCAGGCTGTAGGTCATGGCATGGAGAAGATCGAGATGTTCGCAAGGCAAGGGGCGGCTTTCGTGTACGGTGGACTCGGAGCCATGCAGTTCGATGGTACGGTGGCGAATTACGCTGCGGGAGGATTCGTTTTCGCATTTAACGTGACTGCTACCATCATTCTCGTGTGTGTGTTGGTGGCGATTCTTTACCATTTCGGCATTATGCAGAAAGTGATTGCTGTCATTGCTAAGGCTATGAATTTCATCATGAAGGTCAGTGGTGCCGAAGCACTCAGCAATGTCGCCAGTGCCTTCGTCGGCCAAGTCGAAGCACAGGTGATGATACGTCCGTACCTGGCGGGAATGACCAACAGTGAACTGCTCGCCAGTATGAGCGGAAGTCTTGCCTGCATCGCCGGTGGTATACTCGTGGTGTACGTGAACATGGGCGCTGCTGCAGGATTCGACCTTGCACCGAAGCTCATCGCTGCCAGCCTAATGGCAGCCCCGGGAGCACTGGTCATCTCCAAAATTGTCTTTCCGGAGACCAAGGAGAGTGAAACCATGGGTAACGTGAAGCTGGAAGTGAAAAGTCCATACATCAATGTGGTGGATGCGATTTCCCACGGTGCCGGCGAAGGATTTAAAATCGCCATGAATGTCGTTGCTATGCTCATTGGTTTTATTGCGTTGATAGCGCTCATCGACTGGTCCTTGATCCGCATCGCACACATCTTTAACCCGGACTTTGATCTATCGTTGAACTGGATTTTCGGCAAGCTCTTTTACCCGATGGCCTGGGCCATGGGCGTACCCTCGGCGGATGTCGGCAACGTGGCGACGCTGCTTGGACAAAAATTGACCATCAATGAATTTGTAGCCTTCCAGAATCTGGCGAATAAATCGGTGCCTATCCTCACTGAGAAAGGGCTATTGATTGTGTCTATCGCCATTTGCGGATTTGCCAATTTCGCCAGCGTAGGCATGCAAATCGGTGGTATCGGCGAACTGGCTCCCGGCAGAAGAGCCGATCTTGCCCGTTTGGGCCTGAAAGCACTCTTCTGTGGTACCCTGGCTTCCTATCTTTCGGCAACAATTGCCGGCATTATCATTTAGAAACTGAAAATCAGTTTGATAGGGCTGGGTTGTCGCGCCATAACTGCTGCGTTTTTACGGATGAGGAACCGTAAATTTTAACGTCCTTTTCACCTGTAAGGAAGGTTGAATTGGTTTACTTTGCATTCCCAAACAAAATCGAATA
>CAZPCA010000102.1:0-6169 GCA_964584995.1 uncultured Bifidobacterium sp. | reverse complement strand
GGCCTCTTGCTCATCCTTGGGATGGTATGGGGCAAACAGGTGCGTGCCGACGAAGGCATGTGGCCGCTGTTCCTGATTTCACAACTTCAGGACTCTATGCAGGCCCGCGGTTTGAAATTGACCGCTGAAGATATCTATAGCATCAACCAAGCTTGTATCAAGGACGCCGTAGTGCGCCTGATGAGCAAGCAGAACAGGATGTTTTGTACAGGAGAGATCATCTCTCAGCAGGGGCTCTTCCTGACCAATCACCATTGTGGATATGGCGCTATACAGGAGCTGAGCACCAACGAAGACAACATCCTGGCCAACGGCTTCTGGGCAAAGAACCAGTCCGAGGAGCGTGCAGCCAATTTCAATATCGGATTGCTCGCCAAAGTGGAGGATGTGACAGGCAGTATTGTCACAGATTCAGTAGCGGGTCTTTCCGATGAATCCGCACGCGGCAAGGCTGTTTCAGCGCTGATCAAGTCTGTTTCCTCAAAGCTGAAAGAGGCACTGGGCGATGAAAAAGATTATTGGGTGGTTGAAATCATCCCCTTCTGGGCCGGCAATAAGTACCTTGCTATGTATTACAACGTTTTCCAGGATATCCGTCTCGTAGGCACTCCTCCTGAGAACATCGGAAAGTTCGGCGGAGAAACCGATAACTGGATGTGGCCCCGTCACACCTGTGATATCAGTGTTTTCAGGATTTACGCGGACGCCTCCAATAAGGCTGCGAAATTCAGCAAGGACAATAAGCCCTACACACCCAAATATTACTTCCCCATCAATATCCAGGGACCTCAGGAGAAGAGCTATGCGATGATCCTTGGTTATCCGGGCAGGACACAACGCTATACCTATAGCGAGGGCATCCGTTATTATTCAGAGAAGGAGCGTCCGATGCGCGTCAAAGTCCGCCGGGATATTTTGGATATCTATGAAGAATACATGCACAAGGATCCGAAGATCAAACTCATGTATGCCGACAAGTATGCAGGCTTGAGTAACTACTGGAAGAAGTTCATGGGCGAAGCCGATGCCTTGAAAAAGTTGAGTATCTATGAGCGTCGCAAGGAGGAGGAGAATAAATTCTCTGCCTGGGTGAAAGCGAATAACGCCAGCAAATACAACGACGTGATTCCAATGTACAACGAAGCGTTCGGTAAAGTGGAGAAGTTGGGTATGTTCGGTGTTTATCTTCAGGACGGCATCAGTAACAGTCAGCCGATGGTGTTTGCTATGGGCCTTTCTTCGCTGGAGCCTATGCTGGCGGACAAGAACAAGAAAGAGGATGCGAAAAAAGCCGCAGCGGAAATGGCAGCTGACCTTGATGCGGACTTCCGCGAGTTTTATGAGCCCATCGAGAAGAAGGTCTTGGCTTCAGTGCTTATGCACATTGTTGAGGACCTGGATAACAGCATGCTTCCATCTGTGTTGCTGGATATGGCCGCCAAGTACAAGAAGGATTACACCGCGATGGCCAATGCCATGTGGGAGAAATCCTTCCTCACCGGCAAAGAGAAATTTGCGGCCTTCCTCGCATCGCCTTCACTGAAAAAACTCAAGAAAGACCCCATTTACGCAGTGACCAATGCCTACATGACGGACGTTACCGGTAAAATGCAACCGGAGATGAACAAGATCAATACGCAGCTGGGCAAAGCCAACCGCCTGTTCCAGGCAGGAGTGATGGAGATGAGCCCCAATCGTCTGTTTACACCGGATGCCAATGGAAGTATGCGCATGACCTACGGCCGCGTTTTGCCCTACAATGGTAAGGATGCGACTTTCTTCAAAGAATTCACCACTTCACGCGGTATTCTGGAAAAGTACACCCCCGGTGATATCGAATTCGATGCACCTGCACGCCTCATCGATATGATGAAAAAGCGTGACTTCGGTCAATACGCTGATAAGGATGGTGAATTGCACGCCTGCTTCTTGACCGATAATGACATCACCGGCGGTAACTCCGGTAGTCCTGTCATTAACGGAAACGGCGAATTGATTGGAACCGCATTTGACGGCAACTGGGAGGCGATTGCAAGTGACTTCGCATTTGAACCCCAGTTTCAGCGTACCATTTGCGTGGACATTCGCTATACTCTGTTCATCATGGATAAATTCGGTGGAGCCGGTCATCTGCTCAACGAAATGAAAATCATTCGCTAAGCGAAGTGGTTTAAATTCAAAGCGTCACTCCTTAGAGTGGCGCTTTTTTTATTTTCAATAGATAGTAATGCTATTAAAGTTGGTAGTTTTTATTTTGAAAGTGATAAATTCGCATTCTACCTCAACCTGATTTTTTTTCTCCTAATGAAACCTGACCATTATGCCATCAAATTCCTTGAAACCCTCATGGGGCAATTTGCGCTATGACGGACCTGCTGCCCTTGTAGTATTTCTTGTCGCATTGCCGCTCTGCCTCGGTGTAGCCGTTGCCTCCGGTGTGCCTGCCTTCTCCGGCATCATCGCCGGTGCTGTAGGCGGGATTGTCATTGGTTTACTGAGCGGTTCTCAGTTAAGTGTAAGTGGACCTGCTGCAGGACTGACGGTCATTGTATTGTCCGCGGTACAAAGTCTGCCCTCTTTCGAGGCTTTTCTCCTGGCAGTTTTTCTGTCAGGCATCATTCAACTATTACTCGGAGTGCTTAAGGCTGGTCTGATCGGTGATTTCATACCTTCAGCTGTCATCAGAGGGATGCTCGCCGCCATAGGGTTGATTCTTATTCTGAAACAGATTCCCCACGCGGTAGGTTACGACAAGGATTACGAGGGGGACTTCAGTTTCAGTCAGTCGGACGGCCGTAATACAATTACCGAGTTGTTGAGTTTGTTCAACGAGGCCTTATCCCCCGGCGCCATTGTGATTTCTGTCTTGGGCATTGTGTTGCTGAACTTGTGGGAGCACAAGCGCATAAAAAATCATCCCCTGCTCCAATACATTCCGGGTCCTCTACTGGCGGTGGTGCTGGGCGTGCTGGCCAATAATCTATTCAGGTCCGTAGCGCCCCAGTTCGTATTGGCAAGCGAACACCTCGTCAACATCCCGGTGGCGGTTTCTGCTACATCGTTCTTGGAGCAGTTCAAAGCACCTGATTTTTCCTACATCAGTAATTCACAGGTTTGGATGACGGCCCTGACATTGGCCATCGTCGCGAGTGTGGAAACTTTGCTGAGTATTGAGGCGATCGATAAAATCGATCCCTTCAAAAGGATCTCACCTACCAACCGTGAGTTGGTGGCCCAGGGAGTAGGCAATATGGCTTCAGGACTTGCGGGAGGAATGCCTGTCACCTCCGTGATTGTGCGCAGTTCCGCCAATGTCAGCAGTGGTGGGCGTACCAGGATTTCGACCATTCTGCACGGCTTACTGCTCTTACTTTCGGTGGCATTGATTCCGTTTATCCTTAACCAGATTCCGCTCAGTGCACTGGCTGCGGTGCTCATATCCGTAGGATTTAAATTGACCAAGCCGGAAATATTCATGCGCAAGTGGAAGAAAGGTCTTGCGCACTTTGTGCCCTTTGTGATCACGATTTTGGCCATCCTGCTTACAGACCTTCTGGTGGGCGTGATGATCGGCATAGTGGCGGGTTCGGTATTTGTGCTGGTGAGCAATTTCAAATCGTCTGTGGTGTACGTCCAATCCGGAAACAATCATCTGATTAAATTCAAGAAGAACCTTTCCTTCGTTCACAAGGCGGAATTGCGCCGTGTATTCAGGCAGGTACCGGACGGGGTGAGCGTGTTGCTGGATGTATCCAAGGTGGAATTCGTTGATTACGATAATGCTGAAATCATAAACGATTTTATCGATAATGCTGCGCTCAGAGAAGTGCAAGTGATCCTGAAAAGGAATGATACACATACGACCGATATCATCAAAGAGCCGGTCTTGCTAACTTGATCTAAAAACCTAATGTACTATGGAACTTCACGAAAGATTACTATTGGAAAACAAGGCATGGGCCAAGGAAATGGTCGAACATGACCCTGAATTTTTTGAACGGCTGGTGAATGTGCAGAAACCCGATTTTCTTTGGATCGGCTGTTCGGATAGCCGTGTGCCACCCGATCAAATTACCCAGACCAAGCCCGGTCAGATCTTCATCCACAGGAACATTGCCAACATGGTCGTACATACCGACCTTAATCTGCTCAGTGTATTGCAATATGCTGTGGAGGTACTCCAGGTGAAACACATCATCGTTTGCGGGCATTACGGATGCGGAGGTGTGAAGGCGGCCTTGACGCATAAGAGTCTTGGTATTATCAATAAGTGGCTAAGGAATATCAAAGATGTTTACCGCTACCATCAGACTGAAATCGAGGCGCTCAAGACAGAAGACGAAAAGGTGAACCGCTTGATTGAACTGAACGTCATGGAACAGGTCATGAACCTCGCCAAGACTTCCATTGTGCAGAAATCTTGGAAGTTGCACCAGGCACCCCATCTGCATGGCTGGGTGTACGATCTCCACGATGGATTGATCAGGCCCCAGGTACACATGCCTCCCGGCTCAAAGCTCGATCACGATATCTTCGAGTACGATAATCTGACAGAGGAATAAACGATAAATAAGATAAAAAGAAAGGCCGACTCGCAAGAGCCGGCCTTCTTCTTTATGCAGTGATCTGCGTTACTTGATGACCTGGAAACGAGCAGTACTGTTGCCTCCGCTGGTTTGAAGATTGAGCAAATACATGCCGGCTTCGAGCAGTGAAGTGTTTACCGTTAAGCGATTGCTGCTCATCGACAAGGCGTCTTCAGCAACGATTTTACCACTCATATCGGTGATGGTGTAACCCATTACGCGTTGTTCGTCCTTCAATTCGATGTTCAGCAGGTTGGAAGCCGGATTCGGATATACCTGACGGATGCTGGAATTGTTTTCTGCAATACCTGTGGCGACCGGGAAGGCTACCACCGTACCGTTGGGAAGTGCTGCGTATACCCCGAATGCAGGACCATTTTGATTCGTTGCCGGATTGAGGAAACCGGACGCAAATACTACAGCTGCTCCACCACCCAGTCCGCTGAGGTCTGCAGTGTATTGTGCAACGATAATGCTGTTGTTGTTGCCCGGGGTAACCTGTAAGGTGTACGATGCAGCAGGAACAGTGATGTAATTGGTATAGTCAAGATAAGCGGCGTTGTCAACAATGACGCCTGCACCGACGGCTACAACATCCACGGTAGGCGCATCTGTAGATCCATGTAGCACGCGGAATTCCACATCGCTGGCGCTACCGGCGCTTTCTTTTTGCTGATCTTGTAAGAGCAGGGTGAAGCCGGTTGGTCTTCCGTCAGGATTGCTCGCGAAAGAACCGGGTGTCAATACGCCGCTTGCGATAGCAACGTAGGTTTCTCCGTTAGCAGCGGTTATGCTGTAATTCACCAAAGTGTCGTTCGCACTTGCAGATGTTTTGGGAGCTATGCCCACGTTCTGAACAGTACCAGCGGGGAAGTCAATGTAAGGCGTAGCTGTACGGAATGCGAAATTGTCGAGGAGCAGAGCACCATTGAGGTAAACGTCTACACTGTCTGCAACAGGGTCAGCACAGTTGTGGATCACCTGCAAACGCGCCTGGCTGACAGCAGGAAGTGCGATGACACTGCCGTCAGGCAATGCTGCATACAATCCGAATGCAGGGCCGCTTTGGTTCGCTGAGGGATTCAGGAAGCCGGATGCGAAAACCACTCCAGCACCACCGGGAACAAGATTGAGAGGAGCGCTGTAGCTCGCTACAATGGTATTTGTTCCAGCAGCTTTGATATCGATGATGTAGGGATTAGCAGGTACGCTGATGTAGCCTGTGAAATCGGTGTAGGCTGCATTGTTCACCAGAGTGGCAACTCCACGGGCCACAACGTCCACAGCAGGAGCGTCAGTAGCGCCGTGCAGTACACGGAAGTCCACTTCATTACTATTGAGTGCTGCCTCGCGCATAGCGTTGGCTACCAACAGCTGGAAGCCGGTACCGACGCCGTTAGGGTTACTGGCGAAAGCAGCTGGATTCAATACTCCGCTGGCGATAGCCGAATAAGTTTCACCGTTGCTGAATACAGCAGGAATATTCACCAGTGTGTCGTTGGCGGAAGTACTGTTGCCCGGGGCGATGCCGATGTTGATGGTTACGCCGGCAGGAACGTCAATATAAGGAGTTGCTGTACGGA
>CAZPCA010000101.1:0-9464 GCA_964584995.1 uncultured Bifidobacterium sp. | reverse complement strand
CATTTGCGCAAATGGTACTGGAGTAACATCCGGGAGAGTATGTCGTTGCCGTCTTATCGAAAATGCCCCGCTAGTCGGGGCATTTTCTTTTTATATACCTCTCGTTTTGGATCAATTTGATTTTATCACTCAGCTCTTTTTCTTTTTCTTTGAGCTCGATTCCTTCCCATGTTACGCCTCTGCTGTCTGCTAATATTCTTCTCTTCGGCCTTGCTTGGTGGAATTGCAGAGCATAACACGGACTCTGTTCCCTCTGTAACTCAGGTGCCTGATTCTGCTTTTCGCAATCATTTGCCCCCTGAGAATTACCAGGGATTTACCATGAACGGCTCGACATTCTTGTACGACCGTATGCTGAGTGCGTACCAGGTGTGGAATTTTCAGCCATTCACAGCCGGCGATTTCCGCTGGGGTTTTCATGCCTACCAGCGGTTTTTCAATACCGCTGACCCGGTCCTTCCATTGGATACACACTTGGCCCATTCCCGCATCAAAATACTTTTAGGCAGTGAACGGGAGCAAGCATTGTTTGTCGACCATCACCAGCGTATAGCAAAGAATGCCCAGGCAACGATAGGATATCATAGCATAGTTTCGCCCGGGTTTTTACTCAATACATTGGGATTCCATAAACACTTCCGTATCGGCTTGAAGCACGCTTCTCGCCGATACGCTGTGAATGCAGGATTCCGTTACGAGAAGGTGAAAATGGACGAAAACGGAGGCGTGAAGCCTGGTCAGGTTACCATTGGTATTTCTCGTTCGGATTACGAACAGTTGCAGACTTTTCTAAGGGATGATTCGCGCGATGTAAGACAGTTCAAAGCTTTCATTCAACAACAGTTCTTGCTGTGGCAGCCTGCGCAGGATTCCGCAAATAAGAAAAAATCTTCGCTTAAGCTGCTGACAGGAACCGATTGGACGCGCTGGTCCTCCTCTTACACTGGTACTGCAGACAGCCTATTTTATCCCTCAGAATTACTGAGCGTCTCCGCGACAGCAGATACTACCGCCTATCAGCAGTTGTCGGCGGACGCCGCCCTTCAATGGCAATGGATAAATGGTCAAAATCACTCGTTTCAGATTGCTGCAGGAGCACGGCAGTCATTCCTTTCAACTCTTATCGATTCGCTGGAGCGCTCCCTTTCCTACACAACACCTTTTTTAGAAATTGAGGGGAGCTTGAAGAATCTTATTTACTCGCTCTCTGTGAAAACTGTAAAGAGTTCTTTCGAAAATAATGGGGATGTATCAATCGTGTTTTCTACGGGATCTCAGCTGAAGTCATCTTTTGTTTCCTCTATTCTGCTGGATGGTGGCTTGTACAGGTTAGCTCCTGAGGCAATCGCAACGCGCTTCCTTTCCAATCATTTCGAATGGTCCAATGAATTTCAAAAAGAACGCTCCATTTGGTTGAAGCCGCAAGTGTATTTGTTCCGCAAAAAACTGAAGCTATCTCATACCGTTTTGCATATGGTTGACGCGGTGTATTACGGATATGGCGCAACTCCGGTACAATCAGCGGACGATGTACGGGTTCATACAACTTCCTTGGTGAGCGATCTTCCGCTGCGCAAATGGAGATGGATGGCCAGGGTAGATTACAACAGTGTCGATCGTGGCTTTCTGCGGTTGCCGGAGTGGAGCATTTATTCACGTTTTTCTTACCGCGATTTCTATTTCAAAAAGGCACTCTTCGCTGAGTTAGGTGTTGCGGTGTATAAACAAGCAGCGTATAAAGCGTATGGATTCATGCCCGCTAGCGGACAGGTGTTTTTACAGGCCGAACAGTTCGCAGGCGGCCAACCCGTTATGGATGTATTCGTGAACGCCGACATCGGTCGAGCTACCATTACCTTCATGATGCAAAGGGTGAACGATGGCTGGTGGGGTGGCGAGAATTACATCCTGGCAGCTTATCCTGTGCCCCCGCGTACACTCAAGTTCGGCATTATCTGGCCGCTTTTCAATTGAAGGACTAAACCTCACCAGCGATTAGCCCGATAAGCTCAGCCAGTCGTTTCGCATAACCGCTTTCATTGTCGTACCACCCTACGATCTTCACCAAATGGCCGTCGTTGAGTACGGAAGTCAACTGGGCATCGAAAACGCAGCTGTGGTCATTGCCGATGATGTCTACTGAAACAATGGGGTCTTCCGTGTATTGAATGATTCCTCTGCAGTTGGACAGGGAAGCCTGCTTGAAAAGCGCGTTGATATGGTCCACCTCGGCCTTGTTTTTTACAATGCATGTAATGTCCGTCATGGAGCCGTCAATGACCGGCACCCTGATGCCCGCACCTCCGATCTTGCCTTTTAAATGTGGGAACACTTCGGAGATCGCTTTCGCAGCACCGGTGGTGGTAGGGATGATGGAATGTGCCGCAGCGCGTGCCCTCCGTAAATCCTTGTGTGGTGCATCGTGGATATTCTGGTCGCCCGTATAGGCGTGTACCGTGGTGACATATGCGGCCTCGATACCGAAATTTTCATCCAGTATTTTGATCATCGGTGCAGCATTGTTGGTGGTGCAGGATGCGTTCGAAAGAATGGTTTCCGTTCCGTCCAGTAGATGTTCGTTTACACCCAGTACGATAGTCTTTACATCGCCTTTGGCGGGGGCTGAAATGATGACCTTTCCTGCGCCCGCCTGCAGGTGCAATGATGCTTTGTCCGGTGCCGTAAAATGACCGGTAGATTCAATCACGACATCTACCCCTAACTCTTTCCATGGCAGCACGGATGGGTCTTTTTCGGCAAAAACGGGAATGGAGCGGCCGTCGATGTGCAGTAGATTTTCTCCGGCTTCCACCGTGCCCTCGTAACTCCTGTGTATGGAGTCATACTTCAGAAGGTGTGCGAGTGTGTGCGTATCGGTAAGGTCATTGATCGCTACTAGTTCGATTTCGGGGTGAAAGCGCAACTTTCTTAAAAAGGTTCTTCCTATTCTTCCGAATCCGTTAATGGCGATACGTGTCATGGCTTTGATTGGTTTGGTTGACGGATGTAAAAATACGGAGTGCAGATCGATACATGGCCCTATACGGTGATTAAATGACGGACGGTGGTTTGCTCCGGAACAATATTCAATGTAATTTAGGCAAAACTCTGTTCGAGAATATAACCCTATTGGTAGTATGAAAAATCCTCAGCCGAACACCATCTCGGATAACCAACACAATAAGGTATATCCGGCCGGAAAAGATTTAGCATGGCTTGTAGGTGTCCTGATGGTCGCTGCGTTTTTTTTGGTGTTGAAGATGTTCACCCTTCATCCCTACAACAGCGATGAACATATCTACATCTATCAGGGTAAACTGATTGCCGAGGGCTTCGTTCCTTATCGGGATTTCTCCATGGCGCACCCCCCTTTACAAGCCTTGTTTGCAGCTTCGCTGATCAAGATTTTCGGATACCATTTTACTGCCTTCCGTCTGTTAGCGACCTTCTGGGCGTTGATGGCAGGGTTGTTCCTCGCTGTTATAGTAAAGCGCGAGTGGGGCAGGACAGCCTCTGTTTTTTCGATGGCCTTGTATATCCTGGCTTACGAGCCGTTGAGAGCATCGATTCATTTCACAGGTGTCAATATGACATTGGCCTTACTGATGGTGGCTTTTTTCTACTTCAGAAAGCAAAAGCCTTTTCTCTTCTCCCTCTTCTGCATATTGGCTGTATTTACGCGTTACTATGCCTTGCCTGCGGTACTGGCAATGCTGATTGTTTGGTTGATTCAGGATCGGAAGAAGTTCATCCACGTCGCTGCATATGGTGCAACGCTTGCAGTTTTATTCTTTTTGGTAATCGGGGCTTGGACAGGATTTCCGCAATTCATCAACGACGCTTTTCTTTTTCAGGCGCAGAAAACTTCCATGCAAGAAGACAAGCTTTCCTTTATGCGGGATGCAGTGCTTTTTCACAATGCCATCCCTTTCGTGTTGTTTTTGCTCGGGGCAATCACTCTTGGCGCCGTCAGTTTTAGTCAGCAAGTCGCACAGAAGGCCAGTGAGGTGGCTAGAAAAGAGCGTAAACTGAAAATCAAGAAAAGGGATTATACTCTTTTATGGACATCCTTGCTGGCCGTAGTACTTACGCTGGGCATCCTGCTGAATATGAAAAGAGTGTGGATGTATTATTTTGTGCTTGCTTTTCCTTTTGGAGCCGTTTTAGGTGGGTGGATGGTCGCGCTTTGGGTGCAGTCATTTCGAAGGTATTTGCCGGTAAAATTCAACCCCACCGGTTCTCTCGTTGCGGTCAATCCTGCCTGGTTGGTTGCTTCAGCCGTGATGTTCGTTTTTTTCTATTTGGTTTCACCCCGCCTGGAAAAACGACTGAACTATTATCAGGAGGCTATGCGAAATCCTGAAAAACGCACATCCAATTATCAATGGAGGGAGGGTGCACTGCCGGGACCATTGAACGATGTCGTGAAATCGTTCATATGGAAGGACACACGCATCATAGGAGAAACCTACTCTTCCTTCACCTACTTCCTATGGCATGCTTCCAGGGTGGTGGACGTGCTTCCTGAAATCGCAGGACTTGTTCGTTCGTCAAGCAGTGATACGGACTACCTTTTTGGCGACTCCGGTACGGTCCCGCTGGTAGCCTTGCTGTCTGGCAGAGGTATTGCAGCGAAAGAAGTGGATACCAATCTGCAACGCTACAAATCGGGAAACGCCAGTGTGGTTGAACTCATCAGAAAAATCGACCTGCCCTCGACACGGTACATTTTGCTGCGCGATAATTTTGGAGTGGCGGCTCTTCCTGAAATAGGAAGATTAGTCCGTGAGAAATACAAAGAAAAACAAGTGTTCAGAAGCAAGACAGGATTCACGCTCCGCCTGTATGAACGGATGGGACGATGATTTTTATTCATGTATCCTGTGCTGATTCGACGACTGCTTCCCACTGACTTTTCAGCTGTAAAGGCGATTTATGCAGCAGCTATCAACGATAAATTCCAAACGGCCGATCTTGAAATGCCGGATGAAAACCGCTGGCAGCAGTGGTGGGAAATACATGCCGGCAATCAATTTCCGGTCTTGGTGGCTGTTGCTGATAGCAGTGTAGTGGGCTGGTTGAGTATCAGTCCGTACAGAGCAGGCAGAAGAGCCCTTTCCGGTACTGTTGAAATGAGTTATTACGTGCATAAACACCACCGGAGAAGCGGTATTGGTACTGCTTTAATGCAGGCCGCCATCAGTGAGGCCAGGTCGCTTAAATACAGAAAAGCGATTGGAATAATCCTGAGTAGAAATCAATCAAGCAGGTTGTTCTTGGAAAAGGCAGGCTTTTCACTTTGGGGCATTCTTCCTGAGGTCGCTTGCATAGATGGAGAATACTGCGACCACGAGTATTGGGGCGTCACACTATGACCGTTTAAAAAAGATGTTTCTCCGCATGATAGGATGAACGCACAAGCGGGCCGCTCTCTACATACCGGAACCCTTTCGCAAGTCCCGTTTCCTTGTATTTCTTGAAGGTGTCGGGGTGGATGAATTCCGCCACCGGAAGATGCGATCGCGTGGGTTGAAGGTATTGTCCCAAGGTCAGGATGCTGACGCCAGCGCTCAACAAATCATCCATCGATTGAAGCACCTCTTCTTCCTTTTCTCCGAGGCCAAGCATAATACCGGACTTCGCCCGCACACCTGCTGTGCTGATCCGGGCCAGTGCCTCCAGCGAGCGGTCGTATTTGGCTTGTATACGGACCTGACGTGTGAGTCTTCTGACAGTTTCAAGATTATGTGAAATGATTTCCGGAGCTTCCTTGATGACCAGATCAAGATTCTCCCATTTACCCTGAAAGTCCGGTAAAAGCGTCTCCAGTGTGGTTCCAGGGTTCACCCTGCGGATGGCCCGGATGGTCTCAACCCAAATTTGGGCGCCACCATCCTTCAAGTCATCGCGGTCCACAGAGGTGACCACACAATGCTTCACCCCCATGACTTTAACTGAGTTTGCTACACGCTCCGGCTCATCTGTTTCTACGGGTAATGGTCGACCTGTTGCCACTGCACAAAAGGCGCAGGATCGGGTACAGATATTACCTAAAATCATGAATGTGGCAGTCCCGGCGCCCCAGCACTCTCCCATATTGGGGCAATTGCCACTTGAACAGATGGTGTGTAGCTTGTTGGTACTCACCAATTCCCTTACCTTTCTGTATTCTTCGCCGATGGGCAGTTTCACCTTCAGCCACTCGGGTTTACGGGGTTTTTCAGTAGCTATTTTACTTTGATCTGTTGTCATAATTACGCGTGCTGCACCATGTCTACCATTTACGGCCATACATGAACGTTAAGTAAAACGTCAGGAAGTACTGCTTGTTTTCAGTAAAAGCCATGATAGGGATTTCCTGTGGATATCCATCAATAGCCACCCCGATTTCCAGCGACTTCACATCGTCAAAGATGGGGGCATATTCGAAATTGAAGCCCAGTTTGGCATACGCTCCGGGTCTGAAGAATAAACGGTCAAGGCCTTCGGTGAAGGGGGCTCTTCCGTAGATATTGTCAGTGAAATGTTCGTTGGGGTCGTACTGTTCAGTGACGACAATGAACTCTCCTGTGTTGGTGGTAGGTTCAAGAATGTTCAGGAAGACGGGTCTTAGGATACCTAAAGACAATCCTCCGGAGTAGATAAGCCGTATTTCGATACCGTTTTTTTCGGCTTTACTGTACAAGGTCCGTTGTCTGCCAATACCTCCTCTCAAAATTGTGAAGGAGTTCTTTTTACCATATACATAGGAGCGTGCATTGTCAAAAGTCTGGTTGACGGTTTTGATTTCCTTGGGATGCTTGAGCCCGATATAATCGGCTTCAATCATCAGTTTTTTGTATCCGGTGATATTCCAGCATCTTCTAGCCTGAATTCCCCAGCCGGCACTGTGCAGGTTCAATCCAAAAGTTCCTTCATTTTTCATAAGGAATGGCTTTTCCTCCACATACTCATTGGGGTTTTGTTGAGCACAAACAGAAATACTGCTCAAAAGAAAAACAAAAAGTACCGTGCGCAAGAATTTCATTTCTACAAATATACAATCAAATATGGCCAGTTGACGTGGAAGCAGAATTCACTAAATTTACAACATGGCAACGATTGAAACTGTTTATGAAGGACAGCTCAGAACCCGGGCAAAACACTTGTCCTCCGGTCAGCAATTGATTACGGATGCTCCCCTCGATAATCACGGAAGGGGTGAGACCTTTTCTCCAACAGATTTGTTATCAGCTGCTTTGGGCAGCTGCATGTTGACCATAATGGGGATTGCTGCGGATGCTCATGGCATTCAGCTTACGGGAACCACCGTGCAGATAACAAAAATTATGCATCAGCAACCCCGTAGGGTGGGGGAAATCCGTGTCGGATTTTCTTTTCCAGGTTTGTCATTTTCGGACAAGGAAAAGAAGATCCTGGAGCATGCTGCCCGTACATGTCCGGTAGCGTTGAGCTTGTCACCCGATTTGATACAGCACGTCGAATTCCATTGGTGATGTCAAAGCCACTCGAAGTGTTCATGCAGGAGGCCATCTCCGAGGCCCGGCTGGGCTTGGCGAAAGGTAAAGGAGGGCCATTTGGATGTGTGATTGTAAAGGGAGGGGTAATAGTAGGAAAAGGATGCAACGAGGTGCTCTCCACCAATGACCCGACCGCTCATGCTGAAATTGTAGCAATCAGACAGGCATGTCATTTTCTTCAAGATTTTCAGCTGGCCGGATGTGACGTGTACACCACTTGCGAGCCTTGTCCGATGTGCCTGGGTGCAATTTATTGGTCGCGGCCAGAAAGGGTTTTTTATGCAGCTGGACGTGAGGATGCGGCAGCGGCCGGTTTTGATGACTCCTTCATTTACCACGAGCTTACGTTGCGCGACGAGCAAAAAAAGATTCCGATGATTCCCTTCATGCGGGATGCTGCGATGGAATTGTTCAGCACATGGGCCTGTTCGCCTTTGCGAAGACCATACTGATTCAATCGAAACGGAGTACCTTGACCGCCCGTATGCCTGAAATGATGCGTACAGGCACCAACGTGAGCATGAATCCTGCGAATATGACACCTGAATTCACCAGGAGCCATCCGCTAACACTGAAGTGAATCGGTACTTGGGATAGATAGTAGGATTCTTCCGGCAAGCTCAATACGCCTGTGGTGGATTGGATGAAAGCCAATAACAGCGCAATGACATTGCCTGTGATAAGTCCCCGAAGCAGTATTCGAAAAGCAATCCACCCGAATACCCTGCCTATGAATTTGTCTGTGGCCCCAATGGATTTCAAAATTCCGATTTCCCGTGTGTTCTCCATAATGATGACCAGCATGGTGGAAATCATAGTGACGCCGGCAACAAACAAAATCAAAGATATAATGACAATCACATTCAGGTTCTGCAAGTCAAGCCAGTTGAAAAGTTGCGGATATAGCTCGCGTGTGCTGAGTGTGTTCAGCGAAAATCCTGCTGTTTGATAAAGTTGCTCCTGCAATACATTCTGATTTTTCGTCTTGTCGGTGAAAATCTCGTATCCTCCGGTTTGAGTCGTCTGCCAGTTGTTCACTTTTTGCAATAGTCGGATGTCACAGAGAAGGTAAAGATTGTCGAATTCTTCGCTGAGTCCTGTAGAGTAAATCCCACACACCTTTAGCTTTCGGACTTTCCTGTCTTCCTGTATGAAAAATACAAGGAAAGAGTCACCCTTTTTGAGGCGGAGTTTTCTGCTGAGGTTTTTGGAAATCATTACATCCGAAGAGTAACCGGAATCTTTCAAGGCCGGAAATGTTCCTTCTGTCAGTTTGTCGGCAAATGGACTCATTTCAAAGCCCGGAGCGATGCCCTTAAGCACTACCCCCTGTATGTCTTCTGCTGTTTTCAATAAGCCAGCTTTGACCATATAGGGCTGGATGCGTTCTACACCATCGATTGAGCGTATGCGATTCATCACACTGGAGTCAACGCTTACCGGGGTCTCTTCGAAGGATTGGTCTGTTTTAAACGCACTGATACGGAAGTCCGCCACAAAGGCTGTTACTTTGTCGGTGATCTCATTGCGGAATCCGGTTACCACCATGATGCTTATCAACATGGCGACAATGCCGAGTACTATTCCAGCAATAGCGATTCTGACCACGGGTCGGGTGGTGGTATTTTGAACGCCTTCGGAATACATCAGCCGATTTGCGTAAAATCGAATAAGCCAGTATTGTGACATTGATTAAACTTGCGTCTAAATTAAATCGAATTCAGGTATGAGGTCCAGTATTGATTCTGAAATTCACGGTTTTTACAATCGGGCAGGCGTTGCTGTATGCCTGCTGGTACTGTTGACCTGGACAATAGCCTGTTCGCAGAAAATACATCATTCGGCAAATTCGGATAGCGGCCTTCAGAACAACATCGCTGCTGCTCCGGTACTCAGGACCGGCGCGGATCAGACGGAATTATGGCTGCCCATGTTGAAAGGGCG
>CAZPCA010000100.1:0-9554 GCA_964584995.1 uncultured Bifidobacterium sp. | reverse complement strand
CGGCCGTCACCTTATCGCCCAGCATCATTAATGCGGCTGCACGTTGTAAGCCCACCAATCGCGGCAGAAAAAATGTTCCGCCGCTATCGGGCACCAGGCCGATCTTGCCGAAGGCCTGGATGAAAGATGCAGAATCTCCGGCAAGAACGATATCGCAGGCCAATGCGATGTTGGCACCGGCACCTGCGGCTACACCGTTTACGGCAGCCACCACGGGCTTTTCCACGAACCGCAACTTTTCAATAATCGGGTTATAGTGTTCAGCAACGATACGGCTGATGGAAGGCGCATAAGGATCCATTGCTTCCGACAAATCCTGGCCTGCACAAAAGGCTTTACCGTCGGCACACAACAAAATAGCCCGTACCGAAGGATCTGCCGCAGCGAGATCCAATTCGTTTTGAAGCCGGATGGCCATCTCCCGGTTGAAGCTGTTGAATTTCTCCGGTCGGTTCAGCTTGAGCACACGAACCTGACCTGAATCAGAAGCAAGTATCACAGACATACGTCGTTTATTTACATGCAAATGTATGCAAACACACCGAGTGCCAATGGCATAGAAAGAGCCTGCAGCAGCCCGAAAAACCAACAGATTGCATTTTGGAATAAACAGCCGAGTAAGTACCTTCGCCCCAATACCTCTATTCACCTAAAGCTATCTAAAGAGCTCATATTCATTATGACCGGATCTACAATCACCATCAAAAAAGGAAAACTTAAAGTACCGAACGACCCCATTATTCCCTTTATCGAGGGAGACGGTACAGGTCCTGACATCTGGGCGGCCTCTGTAAAGGTACTCGATGCAGCCGTAGAAAAAGCCTTCAAAGGCAAACGTAAAATCATTTGGAAGGAAGTGCTTGCCGGAGAGAAGGCTTTCCAGAAAACGGGTAATTGGTTGCCCCAGGAAACCCTGGATTTAATTTCCGAATACAAGGTCGCCATCAAAGGTCCACTTACGACTCCGGTAGGCGGTGGCATCCGTTCACTGAACGTAGCCTTGCGCCAGCAACTCGATCTGTACGCCTGTGTTCGTCCGGTCAGATGGTTCAAAGGTGTTCCTACTCCAGTGAAAGAACCAGGCCTGGTAAACATGACCATTTTCCGCGAGAATACAGAAGACATCTACGCGGGTATTGAGTACATGGCTGGCACACCGGAAGTGGAAAAGGTGCTCCAGTTTCTGGAGACAGAAATGGGCGTGAAAAAGATTCGTTTCCCCAAGACGTCCTCCATTGGTATCAAACCTGTCTCTATCGAAGGTACAGAGCGTTTGGTACGCGCGGCGCTCGAGCATTGCTTCAAGTACAAGCACAGTTCCCTCACACTGGTGCACAAGGGAAATATCATGAAATTCACCGAAGGCAAGTTCAAAGACTGGGGTTATGAACTTGCGGAACGTGAATACGGAGACCGTGTCTTCACCTGGGCCCAGTACGACCGCATCAAGGCAGAAAAAGGCGAAGCCGCTGCAAACACAGCCCAGAGCGAAGCGGTAGCAGCAGGCAAGCTGGTTGTAAAGGATGTCATTGCCGATGCCTTCCTGCAACAGATTCTTCTGCGCCCCGCGGAGTACGATGTGATCGCCACCCTCAACCTGAACGGAGACTATGTATCCGATGCGCTCGCTGCACAAGTGGGAGGAATAGGCATTGCGCCCGGAGCGAATATCAATTACCTGTCAGGGCATGCCATTTTCGAAGCCACCCACGGTACAGCACCGAAGTATGCAGGCAAGGACATGGTTAACCCAAGTTCTGTCATCCTATCCGGAGTCATGATGCTTGAATACATGGGCTGGGACCGTGCCGCCAAACTCATCGTGAAAGGAATCGAGCGCAGTATTCGCAAGAAAAGGGTGACGTACGATTTCGAGCGCTTGATGAAAGGTGCTACGAAATTGAAGTGCTCTGAGTTCGGCGACGAAATCATTGCGAACATGTGATACAGCCTTTAACAAGGTTTCTCAAAACTCCGGTCTGTTGCAGGCCGGAGTTTTTTTCGTAATAGCTACGCTGATAAATGGATGGTGAAAATGTGCCAATCAATGGCATTTGAACTCCTCGAAAGGCTGCTGGCAGGCATTGCAAAAGTGCAAGGCTTTGCATGCGGTAGAACCGAACTGACTGGTCAGCTTTGTGTCCGAAGCATTGCAAAACGGACAATGCACAGCTGAATTCCTGGGCTTACTGAGCGGATGCAGGTGCTCGAAAGTCAATTTAGACGGAGGGGCGATGCCGTAGGCTTTCAATTTCTCTTTGGTCTCTTCCGACATCCATTCAGTCGTCCAGGCCGGTTTATAGACCACACGAATGCTCACGGAATACCCGCGCTCAGAAAGTTGCTCATGCACGGAGTCTTCCATTGTTTTCATGGCCGGACAGCCACTGTAGGTGGGCGTCATCACCACTTCTACTTCGTTATCTTTTTTGAGGAATACCTCCCGCACCACGCCTAATTCCACGATGCTGATAGCCGGCACTTCGGGATCGGGAATTTCTCTTAATACAGACCAAATGGCCTCGGTTCCGCTATCTGCATCCCTGAGCATGGAGCCGTTCACCATTTTGCACCCGGATAGGTGCGTGGAAGAATTTGCATTTCTGAAAGCATATGTCCCAAATGCTCGGTGTGGAGTCCGTGCATGCCGCCTTTGGAACGGTATCCGCCTTGAGGGCGTTGAAGCTTCGCTCTTGAAAGTATTTCATTCACCATACTGTCCCATTCGGCACGCAATGCGGACAAATCCGTCGCCACTCCTTCCCTAATGAGTAAAGCATCTACCTCATCCATATCGAACAGCTCCTCCGTGAATTGCCAAAGTTCGTCGAGCGCATCCTGTACTCGGCGATGACTTTCGTCTGTACCATCACCCAGTCGCACCAGCCATTCACCGGAATGACGCACATGGTATGTCGCCTCTTTGATGGATTTTGCCGCTAAACCTGCAATAGTATCATCTGTACTGTTCAACAGGCTACGGTAATGGAGGTACGCAAAACAACCGTGCAGGAAGGTCCTGGCCATGGTAAAACCGAAATCGCAGTTTGGCTGCTCCACCATACAGCAATTCGTGAATTCACGTTCATCGCGTAAAAAAGCGATATCGTCTTCCGTCCTACCCTTTCCTTCCACTTCCGCGGCATACGTATAAAACCCTCTGGCCTGTCCGATAAGGTCCAATCCGATATTGCTCATGGCGATATCCTCTTCGAGGATGGGGCCATGACCGCACCATTCACAAAGCCGCTGTGCATGGATCAGGGCCGAATCACCGATTCGGACACAATAGCTGAAGAGTGCTTCCTGCTTAGTCATCAGATTTGCTTGATGCCATCTGGCGTTTTATAGTAATTCGGCCAGCGGTACATTTTATCGTTGGCCGGATCGAAAAACGGACCTACGTCTTCAGGAGTGGATGCGGTAATCGCATCGCTGGGCACTACCCACATATTGATTCCCTCTTGCCGGCGCCCGTACACATCGCGTGCATTCAGCAGGGCCATTCCGGCATCAGGAGCGTGCACATTTCCTGCATGCTCATGGGGCTCACCGTCTTTTCGCTGGATGAATACCTCCCAGGTAGGCCATTGATGTTGATCTGACATTTTTAGAATGAATTATGTAAATGGTTAAGCGCGCGCATGCTTCTTGGCGTAAGCGTTCGCTGCTTCTCTCACCCATGCGCCTTTTTCGTGCGCTTCACGACGTTGACGCATCCGTAACCTGTTGCAGGGACCATCGCCATTGATCACTTTATTGAATTCATCCCAGTTGATTTCACCGAAATCATAGTGACGCGTCTGCGGATTCCATCTCAATTTATCGTCGGGCACCTTCAGGCCAATGGCTTCCGCCTGTGGCACTGTACGGTCGATGAAGCGCTGACGCAAGTCGTCGTTGGAATGCAATTTGACTTTCCATTGCATCAACTCCGAAGTATTGGGAGAATTCCTGTCGGATGGTCCGAACATCATCAGGGCAGGCCACCAGAAGCGGTTCATCGCATCCTGAGCCATCTCCTGCTGCTCTTTGGTACCACGCATCAAAGTAGCCAGGATCTGATATCCCTGTTTGTTATGAAAATTCTCTTCTTTACAGATTCTCAGCATGGCTCTGGCATAGGGACCGTAAGAGCACTTCGCCAACGCGGTCTGGTTCACGATAGCTGCACCATCGACCAGCCATCCGATAGCACCCATGTCGGCCCAATTGAGCGTTGGATAGTTGAAAATACTGGAATACTTCGCCTTTCCCGTGAGTAACTGATCCACCATTTCGGCTCTGTTCATCCCTAAGGTTTCCGCTCCACTGTAGATATACAATCCATGTCCGGCTTCATCCTGAATTTTTGCCAGTAAAACCGCTTTGCGCATTAAGCTGGGGGCACGGGTGAGCCAATTGCCTTCGGGAAGCATTCCAACCACCTCAGAATGAGCGTGTTGAGACATCATTCGTAGCAATTGTTTTCGGTACTTCTCTGGCATCCAGTCTTTCGGCTCTATGGTTTTACCCGCAGCGATGCTGGCGTTGAATTCTTGCTCTCGCTTTAAATTTTCCTGCTGTACAATTGTAGATTCCATAGCTCTGTGGTGTTTGTAAAATTAGAACAATCGACCTTTCAAGGCAAATGAGTTTTATCAGAAGAGTGTACTAATTAACAAGCCGGAATAGCGGAAGGTTTCCCCTGTTCATCACAAATAACCCCAAAACCGCAACCAAGCACCTGAATCTGCGTAAACCGCCTACCCGAATGCGAAGAATAATCCGCTATTTCGGAATACTTATCTTTGTGGATATGAGAACATTAAAATTCCATCTGTTAGCACTGATCCTTGTGTTTTCATCTTGCCGAAGCGTCAGGGATGTAGCCTATTTTCAGGAACAGGAGGGAAAAGAAGCCGACTCTAAAGTCGTGTACCCGAATTTCAATCTGGACAGAAATAAAGCTGAGCCCGTTTATGAAAACTTCATTCAAATCAGCGATATTCTTTCCATTTACGTGTCCAGCCTTAGTCCTGAAGCCAGCAGCTTTTTCAATGCCATAGCCCCGCTGGAACGTAATGAACAAACCACCAACAGCTCCTATGCCACCCGAACCGATATCGGTTATTTGGTCGATGCGAACGGCTTCATCGAGTTACCGCTTGTGGGCAAAGTAAAAGTCGCCGGACTGACTACAACTGTTGCAAAAGATACCCTGGCAAAAAGACTGGAGAAATTTCTTCAGTATCCATCGGTTAGGATTTACATAGAGAATTTCAGAGTCACCATTCTGGGAGAAGTCAACAGACCCGGCGTTTACAGTGTCACCAACGAGAAGATAACCATACCCGAAGCACTTGGACTCGCAGGAGACCTGAACATCTTCGCCGATAGAAAAAACGTATTACTCATACGAGAGGAGAAAGGCGAGAAAAAATACACACCCATCGATTTAAGGTCGAGAGAATTGTTTCATCAATCCTACTATTACCTTCGTTCAGGTGACATCCTGTACGTTTCTCCGGTCAGTGGAAGAGTTGCGCAGAGTGATAATCTTTACCGTGTTTTGCCGCTCGTCATGAGCAGTCTGACACTGGTCGCCATTGTCGTTGCCAGAATAGTCCAATAATCCTTTGCACTTAAGTCATGAACGATTCCCAAAGTCAGCAGCAAGCGCCTTACTCCTATCCAAACCAGCAACAAGCTATTGGTGCAGGTGAGCAAAACAACCAGGTCAATCTGAAGTTCCTTTTCAATAAGTTTTTCCTTCGTCACTGGTACCTTTACATCTACACCCTGACCCTTGGATTGATCACTGCATACTTCTATAACTGGTATGCCACCCCCATTTATTTTTCGAGCTGCACCGTACTCATTAAAGACGACAAGCAGAAATATAACGGCAACGATCTACTTTCCCAACTCAACCAATTCAATACAGAAGGTGGCATTGAAACCGAAATCGGCATCATTCGTTCACGGGAACTCATCCAGAAAACACTCACTGAGCTTGGCTTCGACAAAAGCTATTACCTGAAGGGGGAAATCAAGACATCAGAAGCTTACAAGGATTCACCCATTCGCTTGAAAGAAGATACCCTGTATCCTATTTCCAACAGCACAGTCCTGAACATTGAGATCCTTGATTCTAAAAAATACAAGATCAGCTACAATCACCCCACTGGGCACCAGATCGGATATTATCTTTTCGGCAAGCATGTGAATACAAAAATCGGTCGCTTCAAGATTGAAAAAACCGAAAAATTCAAGGACGAAGTTTTCGACCGGCCGAGTTATGAAAAGCGGAAAATGCTGATCCGCTTCAACTCCATCGAAAACCTGACCATCGTGTATCAAACTGCTTTGAAGGTGGACAAGGTGAGCAAAATGTCGAATATCCTGCAAGCCTCGATCCAGGGACCTGTGCCGGCCAAAAACGAAGACTTCCTGAATACGTTGTTCAAGTTCTATATTGCGAAAGGGATTGAGTTAAAAAACGAATATGCCGTCAACACCCTGCGTTTCATCGATGAACAAGTCGATCTGTTGACGCAGGAAATCGACGTCAATGAAGCGAACGTAGAGCGCTTCAGGGTTTCCAAGGGCATTACTGACCTGAGTGTGGAAGCTACATCCTACCTTGAAAGTGTTAAAAACTTCGACGCCAAGATTTCAGAGTTGCAGGTGCAGACCTCTTTTCTTGACTATTTGGAACGATACGTTTCACAAGGCAAGGAACTCACCGGAAACATATCACCCGGTAGCATATTGGTGAATGACCCTCTGTTGACCAATCTGATTCTAAAAATGAACGAGCTGGAGAACAAGCGTAAGGCACAGCTCACTCTTGCCAAACAAGAAAACCCCTTATTGGTAAGCCTGAACATAGAAATTCAAAATACCAAGTCCGCCCTATTGGAGAACGTGCGAAGCCTACGCAACGGGTTGAGGTCCTCGCTGAATGAAGCCATGTCGCAGAAAGGACAAGTGCAGGGCAAATTGCGCTTACTTCCCGGAGCACAGCGCGAACTACAAACACTTATGCGCGGATCCAACATCAAGGAAACGCTTTACTCTTACCTTTTACAGAAGAAAGCGGAAACCGCTATCATTCTGGCGTCCACCACTGCGGACAACCGTGTCGTGGACAGCGCTAAAACTTTTTTCAAGCCGCTAAAGCCGGTGAAAAGTCTAAGTTATTCCATCGCCATCATATTGGGATTGCTTATACCGGGCATTCTTATCTACGCGAGAGACCTATTGAACGATAAAATCATTGACCGTTATGACCTCGAACGGCAAACCAATATCCCTTTATTGGGAATGATAGGATTGAGTGCCGGCAAATCAAACCTGGTGGTGACAGAAAAACCAAATTCGCATATATCAGAAGCATTTCGATCCATTAGAACCAATCTTCAATACTTCAATCCCAATAAGGATCAAAACATCATTATGCTGACATCTTCCATCAGTTCTGAAGGGAAGAGTTTTTGCTCCTTGAATTTAGCGGTCATGCTCGCCATGTCGGGCAGGAAAACAATTCTGGTCGGTTGCGACTTGCGTAAACCAAAAATCACCGTCGGTTTCGATTTCACCAGCGAAATTGGTTTGAGTAATTATCTTATCGGCGCGAACAACGAAAAGGAAATCATACAAAATTCCGGTGCCATACCTAACCTTGACATCATACTGTCAGGACCCAAACCTCCTAACCCTTCAGAATTGATCATCTCTCCTAAAATGGATGAGCTTTTCAAATATCTAAAGGCGAACTACGACAATATCATTCTGGACACACCACCCGTCGGACTTATCACCGACGCTATGGTGCTTTCCAAGTACACCGATATCAACATCTATGTAGTTAGGCAGAATGTGACGCGCCGCCACCATCTGAGTTTTGTCAACAAGCTCTACAATGACGGCAAATTGAAAAACATGTGCATCATCCTGAACGCGATGAGGGCGAACAACAAGAGTTACGGATACGGATACGAGTATTCCTACGGCTATGGATATGGATATGGATACGGCTATGGCTACTATGAAGAAGACACCAATAAAGGTGGTGTACTTTCCACATTCCGGTCACTCTTCAAAAAGAAAAGCAGGAAGAAAGCCTGACCAGGCACCACTTATCACCGTGGATTGTGGATACAGGACGAAAAATCAGCTTCCAGGCAATCAAAAAGAAATTCGATCCGGAGTCGATTCATCTTTTTAAAAACAGCTCGTGGGTCACCCTTTCTAATACATTAGGAACTTGCTATGCCTTTATCAAGACTATAGCTATTACCAGGATTCTCGGCGTGGAACTTTTCGGTGCGTATGCTCTTGCCATCGCGTTCATAATCACCACTCAGGAATTTTTCAGGCTCAACATCTCGATGGGGCTCATCCGATTCGGCGCTTTGTTTCATAAAGATGAAAGAAAAGACAAAATAGTCTCCGCCATCAAGTTCAGCCTTTTCCTCAGTTGCTGCTCCGCTATCATCTCTATTTTGGTTTTGGCCGTCATCACCACTGTCTGGTACGACACCTTCATCAAACAACCGAACCTGCTTCCCTACATCATTGGCTTCGCGTTCGCCAACTCGCTCGGTTTCATTGATGCTATTGCCAAGGCTGCACTGAAACTGTTCTTCAAGTTTAAGATGAACTCCATTATTCAAATGCTGATGGACACCCTGGAATTGGTCATCGTCATTTCCACTCTGTTCGTTTTCGGTCCCGACTTAGAAGCATTTTTCATCGCAGCCATATGTGCCAGAATCCTCAATAGCATAGTATGCAATGCCTTTGCCTACCAGGAGTTGAAACGGGACCTGAAGCCCTTTCTTGCCTCTCCGGCACAAAATATCCGTAACCACTACAAAGAGTTTATCCGATACATCTTTGGCAACTCGCTAAGCAGCAGCCTGAAAGTTTTCATGAATCAAGGCGATTTATTATTGCTCGGTCAATTATCGACAGTTTATGAAGCAGGTCTTTACAGCACTGCCAAGAAACTCGCCTATGCCGTACTCACACTGACAGATCCTTTGGCCAGTTCCATTTTCCCGCAATTCTCACATCTCATCGCCGGGAAGGATACCGCCAAAATCAACGTAATGATCAAGAAGATTACTCTCTGGATGCTTTTACCCTGCTTACTGATCTTTTTCGTTTGCCTGCTGTTTGACGAGGAAATCATCACTTTACTGTTTGGAGCTACCTATACAGAAGCGCGTACCGCCTTTATCATCCTTCTGGTCTGCTCACTGCAGGGCGTTCTCAGCTTCTGGGCCTTACCGCTAATACAAAGCCTGGGACTTATCCGAAAACGCTTTCTGGTCTATATCACCGCCATCGTCATAGGCGGAATTACTGCGTGGTTATGTATACCGCTCTGGGGTGCCGCAGGGGCAGCAATTGGTCTGCTGAGTGCCAATTTGTATATTAGCGTGAAATTTGTGAGTGCAGGAGTAACGCGGCTTCACTCCACTACTCCCTGAATCAAACACGTTCCATCATACCATGTCGATTTACGCTGCCAGTCATCCGCGTTTAGCACTAAAGCATCCACT
>CAZPCA010000099.1:0-9595 GCA_964584995.1 uncultured Bifidobacterium sp. | reverse complement strand
TCGGCTTCAGTTCCGGTCAACGCGTGCGTGGTGCTTAAACCAGGTTGCTGAATAACTTTTTCACTATGGATGTCTGGTTGCTGATCCCAAATCCCCGTTGCGGTTTGAACTTCTGTTTCGAGGGGTACTGAATTTTCCAACGTCGGGGACTCAGAGCGCTCTGGGGTATCCGGCGTTTGCTGCGTCACCACAACAGATGACTGAACACCTGAATTTTCCGGTGAGCGGGAGAGACGCACTGCCACCACAGTAAGTACGGCTGCAGTGGCTATGATTGCAGCCCACCCTTTGACGCCGAGCTGGCTGATTTTTGATAACCTTACAGTACCCGGATCGGTAGGTGCGGAAGATTGCGCAAGGTTTTGCTGCACCGACTGCCAGAGCTCCGGACGGACTTCAGGACTGAAGTCGTCGAAACTGTTCCGGATATGCTCTTCAAAATTTTTCATTTCACTTATTGGCAGTCGATTGCTCTTTTTCAGTATGTTCTTTCATGCGTAGAATCAGTTCAGCCCTTGCCCTGGCGTACTGTGATTTGCTCGTTCCTTGAGTTATGCCCATCATTTCGGCAATTTCCCTGTGGGAGTAGCCTTCAATGGCAAATAGGTTGAATACTGTCCTGTACCCTGCGGGTAAGCCCTGAATCAGGATCAGAAGGGATTCAGTGTCCAGTTCCGTATCAGCCGTGGCAGGCATCACCGGTTCATCCGTTTCCTGGAGCTCGGTCCACACCATCTTCTGCTTTCTGAGCATCTCCAGCGCCGTATTGACCATTACCCTGCGTATCCACCCCTCTAAACTCCCCTGACTATTGAAAGAACGAATCCTTTGAAATACCTTCACGAATCCTTCCTGCAGTACGTCCTCAGCCTCTTCGCGGTGTTTGCAATAACGCAGACAAACGCCAAACATCCTGCGGGAAAACCGATCGTATAGAAGGCGTTGAGCAGCGGGTTCCTCGCGTAAAACTGCGGAAAGCAACTGCTCGTCGTTCATCTCATTACGGGTCGGTAAAGTCATAGATGCAAATCGGCCAGGCAAAGTTGCATGGCAGTCCTAAGAATCTGTAAAGTGTTGTTTGTCAAAATATAAATTCTCTCCGGAGGGTAATTGCTCCGGACGAAAGTAAGCATCGAATGGACTTCCTCCGGCACTTCCCAAAGGTAAGAAAGACGTTTTTTCGAGCGACGAATACATGAAGGGGCAGCCCTGTGATGGTGAAGCATACGCTTGTGTTTCGTACCTTCGCAGCCCTTATGGAGCAAATCCGGAATTTCTGCATCATTGCCCACATCGACCACGGTAAATCTACCCTGGCCGACCGCCTTCTGGAGTACACCAATACCGTGTCCAAGAAAGATTTACAAGCCCAGGTACTGGACGACATGGATCTTGAGCGGGAACGCGGCATCACCATCAAAAGCCATGCTATTCAGATGGATTATCCGCTGGACGGTAAAAAATACATCCTGAACCTGATCGATACGCCCGGCCACGTGGATTTCAGCTACGAGGTATCACGGTCTATCGCTGCCTGTGAAGGAGCTCTGCTGATCGTTGATGCTGCCCAGGGAATTCAGGCGCAGACCATTTCCAACCTGTACCTGGCGCTTGAAAATGACCTGACCATCATTCCTATTCTCAATAAAATCGACTTGCCCAGTGCCGAACCTGAATTGGTGAAAGACCAGATCGTGGACCTGCTGGGCTGTAAGCGGGAAGAGATCCTGGCCGCCTCCGGAAAAACCGGAATGGGTGTTTTGGAAATCCTTCGCGCCATTGTTGAACGGATTCCCGCACCCAAGGGCAATCCCACAGCGCCCTTGAAAGCGCTCATCTTCGACTCCGTATTCAATCCATTCCGGGGTATCATCGCTTATTTCAAAGTGATGGAAGGTGAAATCAAGGCGCACGACCACGTGAAGTTTGTCGCAACAGGTGCCGATTACCACGCCGATGAAATTGGCATTCTGCGATTGGACAAGTCTCCGCGGGAAATCGTGAAGACAGGCGACGTGGGATACATCATTTCCGGCATTAAAAACGCGCGGGAAGTCAAGGTGGGGGATACCATCACGCACGTAGACAGACCCTGCACCGATGCGGTTGCCGGTTTTGAAGACGTAAAGCCCATGGTGTTTGCCGGTATTTACCCGGTGGATACAGATGAATACGAAGAGTTGCGTACCTCTATTGAAAAGCTCCAGCTCAACGATGCATCCCTCGTTTTCGAGCCTGAATCATCGGCCGCACTCGGTTTCGGTTTCCGTTGCGGCTTCTTGGGCATGCTCCACATGGAAATCATCCAGGAGCGCCTGGAAAGGGAATTCAACATGACCGTGATCACCACGGTGCCCAACGTGTCGTACCACGCTTATCTCACCAATGGAGAAGACTTTCAGGTGAACAACCCGAGCGATTTCCCCGACCCCAGCAAGCTCGACCGTATCGAGGAGCCGTACATCAAAGCCACGATCATCACCAAGGCGGAATTCGTGGGCTCGGTGATGGGATTGTGTATTGGAAAGCGGGGTGAGATCGTGAACCAAAGTTACCTGACCACCGACAGGGTGGAACTCATCTTCAACATGCCGCTGGCAGAGATCGTATTTGATTTTTACGATAAGCTCAAATCGATTTCCAAAGGATATGCCTCGTTCGATTACCATATGATCGGTTACCGTGCCAGTCACCTGGTCAGGCTCGATATCCGGCTCAACGGTGATCCGGTGGATGCACTCTCTGCCCTGATACACCGCGACCACGCTTTTACTTTCGGTAAGAAGATCTGCGAGAAATTAAAGGAGCTGATCACACGGCAGCAGTTTGAAATTGTAATCCAGGCGGCCATTGGTGCAAAGATCATAGCCAGGGAAACAGTGAAGGCGCTCCGTAAAGACGTTACAGCGAAGTGTTACGGCGGAGATATCAGCCGTAAGCGCAAACTCCTGGAAAAACAGAAAGAAGGAAAGAAGCGCATGCGCCAGGTCGGCTCGGTGGAGATACCGCAGCAGGCATTTTTGGCTGTACTCAAGTTGGATTAAATCAAAGTTTCAGCGAAATGAAAAATACAACAGACGCAGGACTGCTATTGCTGCGTGCCGGAGTTTCGCTCCTGATGATGACACACGGGTACGCTAAGCTGGAAAAATTGCTTGCAGGCGGTGAAATCGATTTTTTCAATTTTATGGGGATGGGCCCGGAGATATCACTCGTGCTCACCGTCATAGGCGAGTTGCTTGCTCCGGCGATGATAGCACTTGGACTATTCACGCGCATCGCTGCCATTCCGGCCGCCTTCACCATGGCAGTTGCCGCCTTCTGGATACACCGCGACGATGGTCTTGCAGATCAGGAACACTCCCTGCTTTATTTCATCTGCTTCACAGCAGTACTGCTGCTGGGGCCTGGTAAATACAGTATCGATAGCTGTAAGGGTAAGTCTTGATCGCGAATCAGTTCGATTTAATGAATTTGCTGCGGTAAGTTTTTTGTGACGATTTCATTTCGGCAATGTAAAGTCCCTTTGCTATTCCGGAAAGATCCAGGTGTGCCTTGTCGTTCTGGATATACATATCAGTCATCTGTACCGCTTGTCCCAACTCGTTGAACAAAGTCACACGGATCACTCCCTGCATGTTGTCCGGAAGTAAAATCCAGGTATCGTTCACGGCAGGATTCGGATAGGCGGTAGCGTTATCCTCAGACGAAGTTTGGTGAACCTCCTGATAGCCGGTCAGAGAGCATAAGCCGGGTAAATTCGCGTCCAGCCAATTGCCGCGGTTGGTGATCCAGTTTTTCAATTCCTGCTTCACGCCTGCATAATCAGGAGGGAGGGGTGAAGGATTAGGCCATACGTATACACCCAGGATGGGCCACAAGGTGAAATTCCTTGTTTGACTTTCATCCAGCAGTACCCCCACACTGTCAATCCAGGCATGCAGTCGCTGCGTGCTGAGCACACTGTCACGCAGTTCTTCCCAGCGGCATCTTGCCGTATTTCGCCAGAATGGGTCCTGCATGAACTTGTTCCACCAGAAAGGAACCTGAAAGGGGTCTCCGGTATTGTTGAATTGGTAACTGTATCCGCTGCTCACATCGCCGCCGTAATAATCTGCATTCCCCCAGGCGATATCATAGTCCCAAAGCGGGCCCATGTACAATCTGCCACCATCGCTGTCCTTCTGCTTGTAGAAATAGGTGCTTATGCGATAGCCGTCTACGTTCTTGGATAATTCGGATAGCAGGAAATAATCCACCCAGCTTTGCAGGTCGATGTATTTCCGGTAGCCACTCACAGGGTTCGTAAAGCCCGGACCTGCGGTCGCGGTTTCAAAACTGTCACAGTAAGCTTCTATGTACTGCTCCTGTACTGGTAGTAAGTCAGCAGGGTCGGGGTACTCGACTTGGATGGTATGGGGCTGACCTCCACTTGGCGGGTTGAAAGATGAAACCCATCCGGCTCCTCCACTGCCTGTCGTCTTGTCTACCTTGAGAATGTAGCCTCCGGTGAGGTCGTCACCGCTGGTGTCGGCAGGCGTCATTTTTGCTATATCGACACGCTCATTGTCGCGTTTGATCTTTTCCATGAAGATGTAAACGCCCATGTATTGTCCGTTCAATATCACTTCACAATAGCGGGTTCTGCTGGTGTAGTATCCGAGTGATTGGCCGATATCGTACATCAGTACATTCCGCATGAGCGTCTTGTCTGTGTAATTCGCATTCAGGATCCAGTCGCTTTCCGAGGGCATACCCAGCAAGGCCGTATCGATTTCGTTGCCGGTGCTGTCCCATGTTTCCAGTCCGAATGATTTTTTCGGGAAGGTCTGTGAACTCGAGCCCCTTGTTTCAATCCCGATGAATCCGTTGTAGTGATTAGCCGAATCACTCACGTAATTGCGTTGACCCGGACCGTTGTCAATGATGCCCATGGTGGCCATGATTTTGGGGTCGTCCAGGATCGCCTGACCCATGGTGTTGATTTTAATGATGGGCAGGTTTGAAGACGAGAATTGGAATCCTTGTGGAGGATTGGCGGAAAAGCTGATGGTCCAGTTAAGGATAATCCCCGCATCACCGGAATAAGCGTCCTGTATCATCAATTGCCAATTCTGATTGGGATTCTGGCCATTATTTGCTACGTACAAGGGAGATTCAGGTCGGAAAGAGCCGCTGAACGGCGCATTGGCGCTGTAAATTAAATTGAGCACATTGTCTTCAAGGCAAGTTTGCCAGTAGTTATTACCTGAGCCACCATTTCCCGTGGATAGCTCTATGTATGTGCTGTCCGGGCAAATGAGCCAGATGTTCAGATCACCCGTATAAGGATGGACGATGTTAAAGCAGACTTCAGTGAGTCCGAATGTCGAATCAATACTGCTTTGAAGTCCGCTGACCGGAATCGTATAGCGCGTGAAGCTGCCATCATCGGGAATAGAGCCTCCGGTTCCATTGAAAGTTTGTGCGCTTCCCCATAAAGGCCACATGGCAAGCAGCAAAAGACAGTTTAATGATTTCATAAAGTTGGCATAAAACTAATGAAATCGAATCGCAAAGTCAATTGTTTTAAGAGGGAGGAGGGAAGCTGCGGAAAAACACTTCTGTTAGGTGATAATATATGCTGATTCCGGCAATGATGTTGAAGGGGAATGTTATTCCCAAGGGTGTTGTAAGGTACAGTGTAGGATTGGCTTCGGGAATGGCCATCTTGATGGCTGCTGGTGCAGCAATATACGATGCAGAGGCAGCAAGTGTAGCCAGAATGATGGTCCCTCCTTGCGACATACCTGCTATCCAGCCACCTAGGACACCCAGTGTACCGGCAATGATTGGCATGGTGATACCGAACACAATCAGGAAGGGGCCCACTTTCTTGAGATCGGATAGTCTGCTACTGGTCACCACACCCATTTCCAACATGAAAATGGCCAGAAATCCCTTGAACATCCCAAAGAAGAAGCTGTGTAATTGCTCGTTTTCCTGCCATCCTGTAAAGAATCCTATCATCATTCCTCCAAGTAACAACAGCATACTTTTACCCAGAAATATTTCATGACCTACAGCACGCCAGGATACCTTGGTGGAGGGGTCTTTCCGAATGATTTTGTACACAAAAATGCTGAATGCGATGGCGGGTATTTCCATCAATACCAGCAATACGGTCACGAACTCCTCGTAGGCGATGCCTCTATCGCGGAGGAAAGACAATACGACGGCAAAGGTGACTGCACTGACCGAGCCATAGTGAGCAGCCATAGCGATGGCATCCGCAGTACTGAACTTGCCGATGCGTTCCAGGTATTGCCATGCCAGGATACAAATCAGTATGCCTAAAAGAATGGTGACGGTTGCAGGCCAAAGCACTTTCTCCGCTTCGCTGTGGTAGAGCTCAATACCTCCCTTAATACCAATGGATAGGAGCAGATAAATGCTCAATACATTGTAAAATGATTCCGGAATTTTAAGTCCCGATTTGGATAACCCGCCAATCACTCCCAGCAGGAAAAATAAAACTACGGGGTCCAGCATGCTCATATTTCCGTATCTACTATTTTCGGCAAAAGTATTACTTTCACGTCATTATTGAAGTACGCTGAATGATATATGGAACTACAAGTCAAGTTTAAAATGAACGAGCATCTCTACCTGCGTAATCCGGAGGATAGTGAGCTCGGGCGTAAAATGGTGAAGAAAAGCGTTCAGATGATCAATGAACTCGGCTTTGAATCCTTCACATTCAAAAAGCTGGCTACAGAAATGCAGACGACGGAAGCCAGTGTATACCGCTATTTTGAAAACAAGCACCGTCTGCTGGTGTACCTGGTGGCGTGGTACTGGAGTTGGCTCGAGTACAAGGTCATGGTGAATACAGTGAATACCGATGATACAGAAGTTAAAATCAAACGAATCATCAAACTGCTGGCAATGGATGCTGCCGATGATTCAGGATTCGATGGCCTTGACCAGCACGCCCTCTATCAGATTGTAATCTGGGAAGGCTCTAAAGCCTATCTTACCCGTCATGTGAACGAAGATAACCAGGTGCGTCTTTTCAAACCCTACAAGGATTTGGCTGGTCGCATTTCGGAGGTTTTCAAAGAGTTCAATCCTAAATTCAAGTACCCTCGATCCCTCGCCAGCACTTTGCTGGAGATGGCCCATTACCAGAATTTCTTCATGCATAACCTTCCTTCGCTCACTGATTTTGGAGCGAAGAAGGATGAAAAGGAGATCTGCAGATTCCTCGAACATTTGGTGTTCAGTGCCCTCGAGAGATAGTTGGTTTGCAGATGCCGGAGCTGCACGGGCAGGAATACAATTCGTTTCATAAATTTGTTAGGAAACCATCTCCGCCCATGAAAAAGCTCCTGTTCTTCCTTTTTATGCTTCGTTCTTTCCTTTTGAATGCTCAGACCGAGCCTTTGCTGATTTCAGGTCCTATGCTGGGGTATTGTGAGCATCGCTCTGTATTGATATGGTTTGAATTCAGCCAGGAGGTCAATTCCGCACAATTACGGTATTGGGAGAATAGCAACAGCGATTTTTTCTATGAAGTGGACTATTCCGGAGAGTTGGGTCGGCCGTATAATCCTGCGAAGTTCGAGCTGGTCAAATTAAAACCAAATACCACATACAAGTATGAACTGCTGCTGAACGGCAAGATAATGGATCTTACCGGAACGGCTACGTTCTCTACCAAGCCACACCAGGCCAATCCGACGGCTGATCCAGCAGCATTTTCTTTTCTTGCCGGCTCCTGTGCCTATCTCAATGATCCTGTTCTCGACCAGTCGAATATGCCCTACGGCCAGGATCCGTACATTTTCAAAGCCATGTCGTCCCAGGAAAGCAGCTTCATGCTTTGGCTCGGGGATAATCTCTACCTGCGTTCTCCTGATTACAGCTCAGAAGCCGGTATACGTTACCGCTACTCGATGCACCGTCGTTCTCCGGCGATTGCTGACCTTCTCGCCTCTCGGCCCAATTATGCTATCTGGGACGACCACGACTATGGATACAACGACGCCGATCGTTCTTTTGAATTGAAAAATGTTTCCCGGGATGTTTTTGCATCGTACTGGGGGAACAAGTCGTATGGTGGAGAGAACGATAAAGCGATATATTCCGCTTTCAGCTGGAGCGATGCGGATTTTTTTCTCATGGACGATCGCTCGCAAAGAGCCCCCAACCGCATGCAGGATTCCCTGAACGGTAAGCCGAATTGCGATAAGGCTTTTTTCGGTCCGCAGCAGTTATCCTGGCTTAAGGATAAATTACTCAGTTCAACAGCGACCTTCAAATTCATTGCCGTGGGCAATCAGGTGCTGAATCCAGTGGCACAAAAGGAGCATTTCCGAAATTACTCTTGCGAATTCAATGATTTAATGAGTTTCATCGCAACGTATAAGGTCGAAGGGGTGGTTTTTCTTACGGGCGACAGGCATTTCACCGAGGTGAATACCTATCGGATCAAGGGGGGGTACACATTGTTTGATTTTACTTGTTCTCCGCTTACATCCAGGGTACACGAAGTCTCACTCCTTGAAAAAAACAATCCTGCCCGGTTGCAGGGTTCGCTCGTTGCCCTCAACAATTTCTGCCGTTTTGAAATTGCCGGACCTGCAGGTGACCGTACGCTGAAAATGCAGAGTTTCGACAAGAACGGTACAGTCCTTTTCAGCCATTCGCTTTCGGAGAAAGAGCTGAAGATGAAATAAGCGGGGGAAGCGGAGCTTCAGAGGCCGCTTGTGTGGCATTGTTCATTATTTTTGAAGAGTAATTCCGGTACCATGAATCGTTTATATCTAATTGTGTCAGGAACCTTATTGTTCCTGAATGTCACTATGACGGAGGCCCAGAAACTCAACTATCCCCTCACCGCGAAAGGTACTGTGGAAGACAATTATCACGGCACTGTGGTGAAGGATCCTTACCGCTGGCTCGAAGCGGATACGGCGGCTGATGTCAAGGCCTGGGTGGAAGCACAGAACAAAGTGACCTTTGATTATTTGTCTAAGATTCCATCGCGCGAAGGCTTCCGCAAACGGCTTACCGAAATCATGAATTACGAGCGCTACTCCGCACCCAGCAAGGTGGGAGATTATTATTTCTTCAGCAAGAACGATGGGCTGCAGAACCAATCGGTGGTGTATTACCAGAAAGGGCTTGACGGTTCACCGAAGGTTTTTATTGACCCCAACAGTTTGACGGCTGATGGTACGGCCGCTGTCAGTATGCTGGGCTTTTCCTCCGATAAAAAATACGTGGCGTATGCCATCAATCAGAGCGGTTCCGACTGGCAAACCATTCGGGTGAAAGACGTTGCGAGTGCCCGTGATATGAGCGATGAACTGCGGTGGGTGAAATTTTCCGGGGCGTCTTGGTACAAGGACGGATTCTTTTATTGCCGTTATCCGGAACCTGCAGCAGGTACCGAGTTGAGTGGGAAAAACGAATACCATCAGGTTTGGTACCATCGGCTCGGCACCTCACAAACGGATGACCGTCTGGTCTATGAGGACAAGCAAAGCCCCTTGCGTTACTACGGTGCTCAGGTGACTGAAGACGAAAGATACCTTTTCATTTATGTCTC
>CAZPCA010000098.1:4567-9819 GCA_964584995.1 uncultured Bifidobacterium sp. | reverse complement strand
GATGGAGCACAAAGAGATCTCGAAATCTACAATGCTATCGGCTCTCTGTTAAGCCGTCAGGGGTATGCGCCGTATTTCACATTAAGCACCTCGGAATGGCCTGCCGGTATCTATTTCGTGCGCTGTGGTGAGATGGTCAAAAAACTCGTAGTACGGCATTAATACCGCCGCTTACGACCAAAGCCTCTGCTCTATCAGCGGAGGCTTTTTTCATGTTGGCTATTCTCCTTAAAACGACAATGCCATAGAGGGTAAAATCCTCCACCATTCCGGCTTCCCCTCTTTTTCTCCCAGCCTTACAATCACCAAATCTTTTTCAGGGTGCACATAAATGTACTGTCCCAAAATACCGATGGCCATGAAACTCTTTTGGTCTCCGGAAATCCACCACTGGTATTTATAATATGCAGCGCCTCCGTCTGCCGTATCGGGCCGAGTTGACTCTTCAATCCAAGCCGCGGGCACCAGTTGTGTACCGTTCCATTCCCCTTTACGGGACATGAGTCTTCCGATTCGCGCATAGTCTCGTGCGCGTGCATTCAGACAGCAAAAAGCCTTTTCCATGCCCCCCTTCTTACGGTCGATGCTCCAGGATGCATCGAATTCCATTCCCATGGGTTGCCATAGCTTCTTCTCAAGATAGGTGGAAATACTCTGACCTCCCATGGAGCGTTCCAAGATCAACGCAAGGACTTGTGTATTTCCACTGACGTAGTTGAATTTTGTACCTGGCTCGGTATCCAGCTTCATTTTTTCCAACTTCTTTCTCAATCGGCGGCCGTAGTAAAAGGAAGCTGCATCACCAAATGGATTGATATAACTCTCGTGGAAATCCAGTCCGGAAGTCATTTGCAACAGGTGTCTTATCGTCACCTTCCCGAAACCGTTCTTCTGCAACTCCGGGATATAGTCCGTCACCGGCTGGTCCACCGACTTTATAAAACCATCCTCTATGGCACAACCTATCAGCAAGGAAACAATGGCTTTTGACATCGAAAATGAAGGCACTGTACTTCCGGCATCGTACCCTTTAGCGTAGTGTTCGAACAAGATCGAATCGCGCTGTATGATCAGCAATGCAACAGTACCCGATTCATCCAAAAAACGCATGAATGGCATTCTTCGGTCATTTCCAACGGTGACCGTGTCCGGCACGTTGAACCTGTCCGTAGGATGAAATTGAAACACCTCACCCTGCCTGTGAATTTCCCGTGCAGGAAATTTATTATAGTCACGGATATCCGCCAGATTATATATTACGAACCGGCCTACCTGGCAACTGCCCAACAATAGAATGAAGAAGGGCAGTAAAAAATATTTACCTGGGTGGGATTTCATTGGCGAAACCATCGTTAATAGAAAAGACACGTATAGAAAGGCATCAGTCTTTGAATTTGTACTCGTAACCAACTCCAATATTCAATCGACGAACTGCAATCAGATCCTGGTACATCAAAAACACATTCAGGTATTGCCGCTTGAACAATTTGAAGTCAGTGCTAATTATGTAACGCCGCTGATCAAATTCAACATCGCCGGCCCTGATTGTTTCAAACTGCTCAACACTGAGCGCAAAATCCTGTTTCCAAATTTTCCGTTTCAGCGTAAGCTTTTGTCTCACCACGACTTCATTGAAAGAAAGTACTCCTTCGTCATTGCCTGGTTCGTCCTCCCTCCCGACCCTCAGCCGGAAAGCGAGCCCTGTTTTTCTGAACTTCTCTGAAGCTATCGCATCCAACATGATCCGATGAGAAGTCTCGGTATAACCCATGCCACGGTTGCTGGTGATATAGCGGTAATGGACCACTGCACTGAAGTGATTGCTGAATTTTTGTTGCAGTGCGAAGTTGGAAAAATACCTCACCGCCATGACGGGTGAAGTATTCCATCGGGTTTCAAGTGTAACAGCTGCCGTTGTCCTTTTCAGCAGTTTACCTTCAGCCTGCAGAGATGTCCATGCCTGATTTTCCCAACTCACCTGAGCTAGGGTCATCCGACTGATGAAGAACAAGAGACAAAAAAGGTAGCGCAAAGCGGGCTTTTCAATAATAGTAGATTTTCACTTCTGCACTATCGCGGACGAAATCAATATACACCACGGACACTTTGTGGATGTTGAGACCGGTCCTATCGATGAGATCCTGTTTGAGTATATCCGAACGATCTCCGCGGACATTTTCTATTTTCTCGTAGTAAATAGTCTGCGTTTTTTCATTCTTTACCAGCACTCCGCCGTCGAGCACCCAGGCCGACAGGATTAGTATTCCATTCAATATGGCTGATTCGAAATACGTTCCCTTCACCGTCGAATTGATGAGTCCCATGGCAATGAAGAGCAGCAAATAGGTCATATCTTTTTCTGAGATATTCTCGGTACGGTAACGCAGCAAGGAAAAAACCGCGAACAGTCCGAAGGCGGCCCCGAAGGACATCTCCACCTTACTCAGCAGGTACGTAATGATATAAATTACCACATTGAACATGAAAAACGTGAAGAGGTGATCGCGCTTGCGGTAATTCGGAAGATAGATACTGAAAACTATGATGCTGACAGATAGAAGATCTATCAGCAGGCGGATAAAAAACTTATCCCCGAGTTTGTCAAACAGGTCGAGTTCCATAAATCAGGCGAGGTTTTGCAGGTGTTGCAGGTAGGTGTGTTGTGCTTTGAATAGATTGTGTTTCAGTTCAGGATGCAGCAAGGATATGCCAAGGCAATACTTGGAAATGGAAAAAGGATGGATGTGCTTTTCTTTCATCAGACGGATGAAGGCAGACGGCGCCTTGCTCCCCTGCTTCACTTCAGCGATGATGATTTCGGGGAAGGCCCTTTCATTATTATCGTCTGAAAATCGAAGGCCTACATCGAGTGTCATGCGCTCCGGCGGAGACAGGCTTACGAGGGTGATCCTTTCAAAGAATACGCGTGTTGAAAATCGCCATTCGGCATGCTTCTCTCCGGTGGCCTCGTGCAAAAACAAACGTTGCTGTTCGTCCAGCACTGTCGAAAAAGACGTTGTTTTTTTTCTGGCCTTCTCGGTGCGCCCCTTGTTCGTTTTGCGTTTCATTTCCACGTAAGCGACCAGCGAACTACCGTATTGCCGCAAGCGCAACTTATACCGATTGCCCCTGCCGTTGTGGTGATCGAGATACAAACGGTAATCCTCTTTATCGAAATAGATGGTATCGTAAGGATGTATTCGGGTCTGATCAATGTCCAATACAGCATAGTCGCGCTGTAGCTCCACTAACAAATCGGATAGCAGCGAGCGATGGAAAACGAATTTCGTATCGATGCGATTGGTCAATGCCACTTCGTCCATCTCCCGCAGGGAAATCGGCCGAAACGTCGACAATATTTCGCTGAGACCATTCATCTCAAAGGTTGACTACGGTGAGTTCCGGAAGCCGGACTTCTGAATTGTTAGAAGTGATTTTCGTCTGCAGAATGATGGCCTTGTCCCTCCCGAAATTTGACAACGCAGTATCCTCCGTATAGACAAAGACCCGGTAGTCGCCTTTTTTCAGAAACTGAAACTTGTAGGATCCATCAAAGCTTGTTCGGGTACGGTCATCGATAGCATTGCTGCTGCCGCCGTAAACAATGAATACGTCCTGATCCATGGAGGGCTTATCGGAATAGATAGTCGGAAACACCGTATAGGTTCTCACCAGCACTTTACCTGTGATCACTGAATTACCACCCTCGCCTGGCTCCTTTTCGCAGGAAACAAAAAACAACAGGAGACAGAACGCTAAGAATACTTTATTCATATCAAACTCAGAGGTTAATTCTACAGAGGGGTTTAATTCAGGGATAAAGCGATTCGCTGGCTTCCAATCACCGCGCTGGGCACACAACTCACGCAAGCCATCGCATTTTCACACCTTTCGAAAACAACTCACGATGTTACAAAAAATTAACGAATCCTTAATATCCCGAAGCCTGTTAAGCATGCAGATGATTCTGTGTACTTTTGACCATCTATCCCATAAGTCCCGAAGTCAACATGCCCCTATCTGTCATCGTTGCCATTGACCAGAAGAATGCCATCGGCAAAGACAACCGCTTACTCTGGCACTTGCCTGCTGATTTACAACATTTTAAAAGAATCACCTCCGGACATACCATCATCATGGGTCGAAAAACCTATGATTCCATCGGAAAAGCCTTGCCCAACCGAAGAAACATCGTCATCAGTAGAAACAAGGATTTGATAATAGAAGGTGTCGAAGTGGTCGGCTCATTGGAGGATGGACTAGGACTTTGCGGAGAAGAAAAGGAAGTATTCATCATCGGTGGGGCGGAAATATACCGCCAGGCGCTGCCCTACGCTTCCAAGCTATACCTGACCTGCGTGGAGGTCGAAGCAGATGCGGATACGTTTTTTCCTGCCATCGAACCTGAAGAATGGCAAATCATCAGCGAAGAAAAACATGCGGCTGATGAAAAAAACAAATACAATTACAGCTTCAAAGTGCTGGAGAAATCACGTTGATATCAGGCTACGCGCAGCTGCTTGATATTGGATTTATTGAGTTTGTCTATGACGTAGTCAAGCGAAACCGTAAAATCCTTGGTGTTCTTTCCTCCCGGCACATCGAACATGGCATCCAGCATGATGGCTTCACAGATACTGCGCAAGCCACGTGCACCGAGTTTGAATTCTACCGCCTTTTCCACGATATAGTCGAGGGCTTCATCGCTGAAACTGAGCTTGATGTTTTCCATGTCAAAAAGCTTCTGATACTGGCGGGTGAGTGCGTTTTTAGGCTCAGAGAGGATTCTCCTGAGTGCATCTTTGTCCAGCGGTAAGAGGTGGGTAATCACCGGGAGACGCCCGATCAGTTCCGGAATAAGTCCGAATGCTTTCAGGTCGACAGGGCTCACGTATTGAACGACCTGCTCCTGATCGATCTCTTTTTCAGACTTGGAGGCGTAGCCAATGGCATTGGTCTGTAAGCGACGCTGAATGATCTTATCCAATCCATCGAAGGCACCTCCGCAGATGAACAGGATGTTTTGTGTGTTCAGCGGAATCAGTTTCTGCTCGGGGTGCTTACGGCCTCCCTGAGGCGGCACATTCACCACCGAACTCTCGAGCATTTTCAGAAGGCCCTGCTGTACCCCTTCGCCGGAAACGTCACGGGTGATAGAAGGATTGTCGCCTTTACGGGCAATCTTATCGATTTCATCGATGTAGATGATGCCGCGCTCAGCTGCTGTTACATCGTAGTTGCTTGCCTGCAAC
>CAZPCA010000098.1:0-4557 GCA_964584995.1 uncultured Bifidobacterium sp. | reverse complement strand
TAATCGGCATTTTGCAAGAGACGCGCAAGCACATGCTCCACATCTTCGCCCACATACCCGGCTTCCGTCAGCACTGTCGCATCGGCGATGCAAAAAGGCACTTTGAGCAATTTGGCGATGGTACGCGCCAACAAGGTCTTGCCAGTGCCTGTCTCGCCGACCATGATGATGTTGGACTTTTCCAGTTCAACATCGTCCTTTCCGACCTTGCTTTTATGGATCAGGCGCTTGTAGTGATTGTACACGGCCACGGAAAGCACCTTTTTTGCATGTTCCTGTCCGATGATGTACTCGTCGAGGAACTTCTTGATTTCGGCAGGTTTCGGCAAGGTTAACGGAGTCCCGATACTGGTTTTCAGTTTCTGGTCCTGTTCATCGGCAATGATATTCTGCGCCTGACTGACGCACTGGTCGCAGATATGGCCGTTGATACCGGCTATAAGCACGTTGGCCTGGCTCTTGTCGCGGCCACAAAATGAACAAACGATCTCCTGTTTCTGCTTCACGTAGGGTTTATTTAAGAAGAATAAGACCGGCCAGTTACTACGGGCCGGTCTTACAAAGGTACGAAGTGTGGTTATTTTGCGGAAGCGGGTTTGATCAGGACCTCATCGATCATGCCGTAGTCCTTGGCTTCCTGTGCAGTCATCCAGTAATCGCGGTCGGAATCTTTCCATACCTGCTCGTAATCCTTACCACTGTGTTGGGAAATGATTTCATACAGTTCCTTCTTCAACTTCTGGATTTCCCTGGCTGTGATTTCAATATCGGAAGCCTGCCCCTCTGCGCCACCCATAGGCTGATGGATCATCACACGGCTATGCTTCAACGCGCTGCGTTTTCCTTTTGCTCCGGCACACAACAATACCGCAGCCATGGACGCAGCCATTCCGGTGCACACTATGGAAACATCGGGCTGTATCCATTGCATGGTATCGTAGATCCCGAGACCAGCATATACGGAACCACCGGGACTGTTGATATAAATCGTGATGTCGCGTTTTGCATCTGACGACTCCAGAAACAGGAGTTGCGCCTGGATGATATTGGCAACGTAGTCATTGATGGGTACACCCAGGAAGATGATACGGTCCATCATCAGGCGGGAGAAAACATCCATCTGGGCGACGTTCAGCTGACGTTCCTCGATGATGGTAGGCGAAATATAGTCCGCCCGAACCGAATTGATATATTGGTCAATCCCCAAACTGCTGATGCCACGGTCTTTCACGGCGTAGCGTGTAAATTCTTTACGGAAGTCCATAGTGATGTTTTAAGAGGTGAGTTTAATGGTGATGGTGCATATGACGGCTCATGATGTCAACGAACTCGTCGTGCGTGACCTTTTTAACGTCTTTCTTCACAATTTGGTTCACATATTCAAAAACTTTCCGGCTGCTCAGATTTTCTACCACGCGCTGAACGGATTCCGGATTTTTGAGATAACGGGCAGTAAGATCTTTTAACTTATCGTCGTCGAGCATGTGGGCCTGACCATATCTGATGTACTGCTCCATGATCATGGTGCGGGAATAATTCTCAATCTCTTCCTTGGAGATCTGCATATTCTGGTCGGCGTACAACTTGTTTTCAATGAGTCGCCATTTCAGATCGCGGGCATACTGGTGGTATTCCTTGGCCAGTTGCTCGTCGGTTATTTTTTCATTGGAATGCTTCAGCCAGCGCTTGAGAAACTCATCGGGCAAAGACAGATTGGCCTCCTTCATCAGCACATCCTCCATTTCGTGTTTCAGGGAGTTATCGGCTTCAAATCCGTACCCCTGCGCCACTTCGGCGCGAATACGCTCCCGGAAACCGGCGAGGTCAGTTACGGCTCCTTCTCCATAAACCTGATCAAAGAAGGCCTGGTTGAACTCTGCCTTTTCCACTTTGTTGATCCGCTCCACTGAAAAACTGAAATCCTTGTTGTGAAGAGAAAGGTCTCCCTCACGCACTCCGAGAAGATACCTTACCTCATCTTCCATTCGGATGTCCGCCACAGGATTGAAAACCACTACCGCTCCGGCGGAGATGCCTATGAATTTATTACGAGAGGCTTCGTCGGCGATCTTGCTGATCGACATGAAGGCCTGATTGCTCACACCTCCTTCCACGACATTACCGGACGCATCCAGTTCACGGAATGTCCCGTACACTGAACAGTCGCCATCTGTTACCTCAGGGCTTGTGTAATTGCCGAAGCGACGGGCCAGTTTATCGATTTCCTCGTCGATGACCTTTTCGTCCACCTGAATATCGTATGCGGTAAAGGTATGGGCAGGAGGCATTGTCAACTTCACTTCCGGTGCCAGGGCCAGGTCGAATGCGAATTCAAAATCACCCGGTTCATCCCAGTTGACGCCCAGATCGTTTTCAGGCTTCGGGAGTGGATTACCCAAGACCTGAAGGTTGTTGTCGGAGATGAATTTATCTACCGAATCCGCTACCAGGCGATTCAGTTCATCCACCAGCAAGGATTTCCCATACATTTTCCGCACAACGTTCTCGGGCACATGGCCCGGACGGAAACCAGGCATGGAAACTTTCTTCTTGTACTTACGCACTGCGTCGTCGACCTTCGGTTTGTAATCAGAAGGAGTCAACTGCACTCTTAGCACGGCATTCAGCGCATCTATGTTTTCCTGAACAATATTCATAATCAGAGTTGGCAAATTATTAATCCGTGGACCTCCGGGAGGCAGTAGTGCTCGACCTGAGGAAAACGGCCGAACCGGAATCCCGCAGGTTCAGCGGACTTGAACGGATTTATTTGTGCGCATGGAGGGACTCGAACCCCCACGCCTCTCGGCACCAGATCCTAAGTCTGGCGCGGCTACCAATTACGCCACATGCGCAAATAAACAATACTTGTAAAGAACAGCCCCGATAGGTCGTAAAGGGTCGGCAAAAATAGCAATCTTTTTTTGCAATAGCCCGAAATCATACGCGATACTTTCTGAATTTAGCACCCGAAAATCAATCCTTTATAAAGTTATGTCATTCCGCACCTTCGATGCCAGGGACCTCAAGACTGCCGAAATGCAGGGCATCCTTACCGGCGCCATAGCCCCCCGCCCAATTGCCTTTGTCAGCAGCGTGGATAAATCCGGGCAGGTCAACCTGAGCCCATACAGTTTTTTCAATGCCTTTGGTGCCAATCCCCCAACACTGATATTCAGCCCGGCCTTACGCGGTCGGGACGCGCAGACGAAACACACGCTGGAAAACGTCCGCCAGATCGATGAAGTGGTCATCAACATCGTCAACTATGACATGGTCCAGCAGATGTCCCTGTCGAGCACGGAGTACCCCCGCGGAGTCAATGAATTCATCAAAGCGGGTTTCACCATGCAGGATTCCATACTGGTGAAACCTCCACGGGTGAAGGAATCCCCCGCCCAGCTGGAATGCCGCGTAAAGCAGATTATCCAGACCGGGGTCCGTGGTGGTGCCGCCAACCTGGTGATTTGCGAGATCCTTATGGTCCACCTGAATGAAAATGTACTGAACGAAAATGGCAGCATTGACCCGGCAAGGATAGATCAGGTAGCGCGACTGGGTGGAGACTGGTACACGAGGGCCGCAAAGGGATTGTTCGAGGTGACAAAGCCACTGAGTACACTGGGCATGGGTGTAGACCAGCTTCCCGAGAGCATCCGCTACAGTAAAGTCCTGACCGGAAACGACCTTGGACAGCTGGGCAATACAGAAAAACTACCTACTGAAGAGGAGATTTCCCTCTATGCGCAGCGGGAGGATGTAAAAAAACTCTTCGATACACTCAGCGATAGCACTGAGAATTTAACAACGGCTGTTCACATCGCCGCTCACCAATTACTCGAAAGCAAGCGCATTGAGGAAGCATGGAAACTACTCTTACTATCAATGAAAAAAAGCGGTTTCTCCTCTGAAAAACAGTAATCGACCAGAAAATCACCACTGTATACGCCGCTGTAAAAAACAATGCACAGACCGATGGATTTCATAGGGAAAAATCACACATTCTCATTGTTAATAAATTCCCCAAGGAGATCCTCCCTGCGTAAATAACTGAGATAAATTAGCACCACTCAACATCATTAACATTTAAAAAAAATGGCAACTAAAAAAGCAAAACCTGCTAAGAAGGCCGCTAAGAAGGCCGCTCCGAAAAAAGCCGCTAAGAAAGCTGCTCCGAAAAAAGCCGCTAAGAAAGCCGCTCCAAAAAAAGCCGCTAAGAAAGCTGCTCCCAAGAAAGCCGCTAAGAAAGCTGCTCCTAAGAAAGCCGCTAAGAAAGCTGCTCCTAAGAAAGCAAAAGTTAAGCGCACTCCGAATGCAGCCTTCATGAAGGCAATGACTCCCAGCCCCGCATTGGCTGCAGTAATCGGATCAGGTTCTATGCCTCGTACCGACGTTGTTAAGAAAATTTGGGCTTACATTAAGAAGCACAGTCTTCAAGACAGCAAAAACAAGCGTATGATCAACGCTAACGATGCACTGAAAGCAGTTTTCGGTGGCAAAGCCCAGGTATCCATGTTCGAGATGACCAAACTCGTTAACAAGCACCTGAAGTAATTT
>CAZPCA010000097.1:0-9881 GCA_964584995.1 uncultured Bifidobacterium sp. | reverse complement strand
ATCCAGAGCGCTGCCGCTTTGTCGTCTGTTTGGATCAGATCACTGCTTACCCTGATTTTTTTCACCTGTCCTCTGCCCCCACGGATGGCATATTTTTCTGCAAATGCTTTTCCTCCTAAAAGTTGAAGCTTTCTCCTTATCCTGCTTATTTTCTCGCTCAGTGAGTTGTCGGATGAGTCGCTCAATTGACGAATATGCTTTTGTATTTGCTGTTTTGAACGTGTTGTGGCGATGCGTGCATATACTCTGCGCATCCAGTCCTGATGATGCTCTACTTCGGACAATAACATGCCATCCTGATGACGAAGAAAGAGCAGATAGGTTATTTTTTCCAGCGGTGTCAATTTTAACTCTTTGTTCGACAATTGCGGGAAGCGAATGGTGAATCGTGGTCCCTCAATGCAAATGCCGGTTTCGCTTTGTGACTGCGCGAGTGCGGATCGATTGAGCAGAAATCCTCTTTGTTGTTCAAGTATCTCTGTAAGCCGCTTGAACAATCCATCGTTTTTCAGGTTCTCGTGTTGCCCGTTCAGGCAATCGCTGCAGATGTCGTTCATTTGTAAACTAAGAGGAATGCCTAACTGATATTCCAAAGAGCGGTTAAGGCAGTAGGGGGCATGTTTGCGGCTTTGCGGCTTTTTTTTCCACCCACCTCCGTTCAACCTGAAGGTGAAGTGAAGCAGAAAAGAGCTGACAACGGCAAAAACAGAATCGGGGTGTTTGATATCGGTTTTACTGATAAAACAAAAGGCGGCAGGATTTCTGGACTTGAAATCCTGGTGTAATAAGTGATTGTTTTCTGTATACACTCCCACAAAGAGCAGTGGGGCTGTTTTCTTTAAGTCGAGGTTCTTTTTCAGCAACAATACATCGTTCTTCCATTCTGCCACCTGCTTCTGTAAAGATTCGCGAGACACCGTACTACGTAGCGTATATTTGCCGGCGCCATTGGAAGAATAGATGTTCAAAGGGCAGGCTGTGCCGATTTCTTTCGTCAAACGGCTCCCCATATCGTGAACCATATCGTTCCCGAATTGTGAACTGAAAACTACAGTAAGTACATTGGGGCCGCCCTTCTCCGTCATAAAGTGATTGTACACTCCAAATTTCAGCGAAATTTCCGCTGGTAGTTAGAAATTGCAAGCTTGCAGTTTTTTCGCTTCCCCGATGTAGGCGGACTCTCAGGGTGTTATTTTACACCCTGAGCAGTATAAATAATACCGTAATCGACGAAGTGGCGGCCTTTGCGTTTTGCAAGACTATAGAACGAAACCGGTTTTAAAAGTGGAAAACAGGGGGGTTGTTATATGTTTCAAACTATAAAATGGTTCTCGGCTTCTCTTTTAATTTTGACAATTAGGGTCACTTTTTCTTTGTTCAGCAGAAAACACTGCTATCTGACTGTTGTACTGAATCGGTTAATGGCTATTGTGTACCGTAAAGCAGTCTGTGTTGGTATTTTAAAAAAGTCTCAGGCAAAGAATCTGTTGGAACTTGTTAATCAAGAAACATCATGTGCAACGTGGAACGTTGTTGCGCGCATGGTGTTGAAAAAGTGCACACCAGATTCTATCAGATCAAAGTAAACATATCCAATATTGGAGAGTAGAAGAATGCGCACGAACAATACCGGGTTTTCAAACACGTGTAATATCATCCTGATCACACGGAGTTGGCCTTGGGTGGTCGCTCTCTTTGATACGTTCAATGGTCACGACGAAGCTTCATTGCGCATACCATTTCCTGCATAGAAACCCTGTTCGATTCACCATGGTTTTAGTCTGATCTTTAGCCTACTTAAACCTTACAACATACGGCCATCTTGAGATGGGGGCTTAAAGCAGTAGATGTCTTCACCCGGCTTAATCCTAATTTTTTTGAAATGTGTAAAGCAGGGAGGAATGAAATGAACGGCTGCTCCGCCCTTTCATATTCGTAATAAGACCGGTCAAGCCCGCCTGAACTAGATTCGATCGACCCGATTTATAGCGCGTGCTTAGCAGGGTAATGTAAAACGGGTCAAAGAACATTCCTTTGATATTCAGGCATTTAAAACCATTATTGGACATCAGTTTACTTACGGGTGCCTCACTGAAATGGTAGAGATGACGCGGTACGTCCCAGGCGGCCCAAAATGGTCCGAATTTCAACGCATCGTAAGCAGTTCTGTTGGGCACGGCAATGACGAGATATCCACCCGGCTGGAGACAACGTTGAAAATGCGCCACTGTTTCTTTCAAGGTGTGCACATGTTCCAATACATGCCAAAGTGTTATTACTTGGATGCTTTCTGATGGAAGGTTGGATAATTGTACCGGATCTTCTACTGTCAATCCGTGGTTTTGAAAAGCTTTCTGCCGGGCGCCCAAATCAATCTCCAAGCCTTTAACCTGCCAGCCGGCTATTTGTGCGGCGTTTAAAAATTCACCTGTTCCACATCCGTAATCCAGGAGGCTTCCTTTTTGATCAACGTATTGGGTTAAATGGCCAATTTTCCCCTGAATGGCTCTTCGTCGCGCCCATTGATACGCTTTATTCATTAAGCCCGCCTTACTATTCGTGTGGCTGATGTACGCATCACTTTGGTAATAGCGAGAACTCTCTTCGACGGTAGGTCGAGGATTGGTAAAAACAAGATCGCAAGCACAACACGATTCTAGGTCAAATAACTCTCCGCTGACAGAATAATCCTTGACTTTCATGAAATGTTTAAGCGTATGATGGCCACAAGCGGGGCACGAAAGAAGTTTTTCAGGCATTGGTATATAGTCAACCTTTAGAATTTATGTGGGGTCAAATCTAAGAATTATCTTCTTCTTTTATATTCAATAATATTGAATTACAATGATTTACGTTTGTTGTAGCGGGTGAGGTAATAGTACTGTATCCCGTAGTAATTCGCTTGTCAACCATAAGGTCCTTGTTTTGATTATAAATCACATATAATCAACTATTTAGCTGCAACATGGTTTATAGCTCAAGTGTTGGCGGGATCTTCTTGGGATATGGTTTTACGTTTATCCGCCACTTTACTAACGGTTGTTCCACGTGGAACTATCGACCTAGATATACCATCAATATAGACACATCGGCAGGGCTTACGCCCGATATCCTTATGGCTTGGCCCAATGTGGCGGGCCTTATCTGGGCTAGTTTCTGGCGTGCTTCAGCGCTTAGACTGGGTACAAGGTTATAATCAATCGCATCGTGTATGCGAACATCTTCCATTCGATTCATCTTACCCGCCAGCTCAAATTCTCGTTCGATATATCCCTCATACTTTACATTGATTTCAGCTTGTTCCAAGGCCTCGGAATCTGTAGTAATCGCATTGATCAAATCCCGAACCATTGGAACAGCATCCATCATCGAAACCAAATCAACTTGTGGCCTACTTAGAATATTCACGATACGTATTTTTTGTTTGATAGGATCTGTGCCCAACTCCTCTAACCATTGATTAATTTCCTGAGGAGAAACAGAGTTTTGATTTATTTTTTGTATAACTAATTGATATTCATTTATTTTACTTTTTACACGATTGTAACGATTTTCAGACGCTAAACCGATTTCATAACCTAGCGGCGTTAAACGCACATCGGCATTATCCTGACGAAGCAATGTTCTGAATTCGGCGCGACTGGTGAACATGCGGTATGGTTCCTCCGTACCCTTGGTAATAAGGTCATCGATCAAAACACCTATATAAGCCTGCGAACGACCCAGAACTACCGGAGCAAGCTCATTGATCTTTCTGTGCGCATTGATTCCGGCCATTAGACCCTGGCAGGCTGCTTCCTCATAGCCGGTGGTGCCATTGATTTGTCCAGCGAAATAAAGTCCTTCCACAAGCTTCGTTTCAAGCGTATGCTTGAGCTGAACAGGTGGGAAGTAATCGTATTCGATAGCATAACCTGGGCGGAACATTTTACAGTTCTCGAATCCGGGTATCAATCGGAGTGCCCGGTATTGAACATCCTCTGGAAGGGATGAGGAAAATCCATTTACATAGATTTCTACCGTTTCCCAGCCCTCCGGCTCAACAAACAATTGATGGCGATCCCGGTCTGCAAAACGGCTGATTTTATCCTCAATGCTTGGGCAATACCGTGGACCAAGGCCTTGGATTCGGCCGTTGAACATAGGGCTTTGCTCAAATCCTGTACGTAGTATATCGTGTACCTGCTCGTTGGTGTATGTAATGTGGCAAGGACGCTGTTTCGTAATACGAGGTGTATCGGTATAGCTAAACTTAACAGGAACATCATCGCCCTCTTGCACCTCCATTTTGGCATAATTCAAAGAGCGTCCATCAATCCTTGGAGGCGTTCCCGTCTTCATTCTGCCGGCTTCAAATCCAAGCTGAACAAGCTGTTCGGTTATCCCTGTAGAGGCTTTTTCCCCAGTTCTTCCGCCTCCAAATTGTTTCTCTCCAATATGTATCAGACCGTTGAGAAAAGTCCCGTTAGTCAACACCACCGATCTTGCTTTAAAGGTCAAACCCATCGAGGTTTTAACTCCGGTCACTCTGCCTGACTCAACAATAATGCCGTTGGCCATGTCTTGCCAAAAGTCAACATTAGGCGTTTGCTCCAGCATCTTACGCCATTCAGCGGCGAATAACATGCGGTCATTTTGGGTCCTGGGACTCCACATAGCCGGCCCTTTGGAGCGATTTAGCATGCGAAATTGTATCGCACTTCTATCGCTGACGATACCCGAGTAGCCACCCAAAGCGTCAATCTCGCGAACTATCTGACCCTTGGCTATGCCGCCCATAGCAGGATTACAGCTCATCTGGGCTATGGTTTGCATATTCATAGTCATCAATAAAACCTTTGAACCCATGTTGGCGGCAGCAGCAGCGGCTTCACAGCCTGCGTGACCTGCGCCCACAACAATTACATCGTATTCTGGATAGATCATAGTTCCACGTGAAACATTAATGTTGATATTATTTCTTTTATTCAATTTCAAATATACTGTTAATCAATTATATATAAAAATAAATGAACAAATATTTCACAATCTTTTAAACATAGTTGGTTGCTTGGGCACAACTGAATGCCATAAAAAAAGCCGGCATCATCGCCGGCTATCGCTGATTAAGAAGTCGTATTGACTATTCCTTCACGAAATACATCCGCGTGATGAAAATGCCGTTTCCATCGTCCTTACCGGCATCCGATTCCACTCCGCTGGCAATGTGCAACAACTTCCATCCTGCCTTCGCCATTTCATTCATCTTCGCGGCTATAATAGCGTCGTTAGAAGCTATGTTACCAAAGTTAATGCCTGCTAAAGAAAAGAAATTCAACAATTTAGTCTCTTTCAGGTTCTCACCTTCCTTTTTCAGGTCACTTCTCTTGACGTCGCCCTGCTTTGATTTACCCTCTTCGCGCTCCGTGGTTATACTATTAACGTCTATAGATCCTTGATTTTCAATAAGTCGTGATCTTCCTATACCCCCGGGGACGATGGATTCAACAATGGTGATCACTTTGAATTCCTGAGCATACGCGGGGCATGCGGTGATAAGGGCAAGGAGTAAGGCAAAGAGTGTTTTTTTCATATGATTTGATTTTTCTGGCCACTAAACTCTAAAAAAAACGTGAATGCCATAAGCAACCGCTAAAATTCGCCGAATGAATTGAAAAACTCCTATGGAAAAAATCAAAGCCTAAACAAGCTTCAGATGCGCCAGGTACTTATCCTCCAATATGCTCATCTTACTTTTCTGTACTTTGGTTCGATCACCGTAACCACACAAATGAAGTAATCCGTGTACCATGACACGGTGTAGCTCGGCCTGTATCGGGATTCCACGGGCAACAGCATTTTCCCTCACCCTGTCCATGCTTATATACAATTCGCCCGATAATAAAACATCACTGACATTATGATCAAAAGTGATGATATCCGTATACGTATGATGCTGAAGATATTGTACGTTCAAATCGTACAAAAATTCATCACTGCATAGGATAATATTTAGGTCGCCGATTTTCTTTCCTTCACTACCTGCGACTTTCGTAAACCATTTTTTTAGCTGTTGCTTACCGCGAACGTGGTAACGAATGCCGGTAGTGAAAAAGCTAATCATCCCTGCATCAATCAGGAAATATGGCCTCCGGTCTTAAAATAGAGTTCGACCACACGGCCATTGTCTGCAAAAATTATCTGATCAGCAAGGTGTTTCATTAAAAAGACACCCCTGCCGGTAGGTTTTTCCAGGTTTTCTGGGTCAGTAGGGTCGGGGAGATTCAGGTAATCGAACCCTGCGCCTTCGTCGGTAATGACAAAAGATATCTGGTCGGCATCAATTTCATAGGCAATGTTCACCTTTTTACCGGCATCATACTTATTGCCATGCTGAATAGCATTGTTTACCGCCTCGGTCACCGCCACGAGCATATTTCCGTAGCACTCCTCGTGGACATTGTAATCGCTCTTGATATCATCTATGAGCTTTTCAACGATATTGATACTCTCCGGTTGGGAAGTTATCTGCATGGAGGATGTTTGTTTTTCGGTGTTCATCTGTGTCATGGTCTGAATCCCCTGTAAGTGTACTGCCCTGCTGCAGCCATAGAACATACGAAGCTACAATTATCGGACAAATCAGGATGAAAATACATATAAAATTACTAACGGGGTAGTGTTAGGGGATTAATCATCGAGTCGCTGGAAATACTCATTGACCAGGTTTTTGTAAAAGGGTTGGAAGCCGACCGGAATGGTCTTGAGGAGTTCAGTTTCGCGCATTTTCAGCTTTCTGAATTCTTCGAACTGGGGTGAGGTTCTGTAAATATCTCTCGCTTCGTTGGATTCCCTTCGTTCCTCCTGCTCGCGCTCTTTTTCCGCCTTTTCCGATTCCAGCAAGCGGGTCAGTATTTCCTGTTGTCTTTTCAGGGTAAGTTCAGTAATGCGCTTATTGACAATATCCTTCTCGTTTTGCTCCATCTGCTCGGCCAGCTTACCCAAATCTCCGAGCTTGCCCTGCCCGTCTTTATTCTCCTGCTGGTTCAACTTGTTGATGGCGTTGCGCAGGGCCTCCTGTTGTGCAGCCATCCTCGCCAGCTCTTCACTCATACCGGACTGGCCTCCTGGTTTCTGACCAGGCTTTTGTCCTTTCTCCATCTTTTCCTTCATCTGCTTGATCTGCTCACTGAGTTTTTCCTGCATTTTACGGATATCGCCGGCATTCGGGCCCGGTTTAGGTTTCCCCTGCCCGGGCTTCTTACAACTGGCATTGGACATCTGCTGCGATTCCTGCTGCATCTGATCAAGACTTTCACTCAACAACAAGGCCAGGTTATTCACCGCCGTCATGATGTACTGCTGATTGGCCCTTGCCTGAGGTACGAAGCGATCCTGTAGATTCAAAAGCGCTTTGTCGGTGTTGGCATTGATCTCGGTTATTTGCTCATTGACGGAGGAGCTGATCTGCATGACACGCTTACTCAAGGCAAGGAGGGAATCTTCCAATACCCGGGCGTCGTCCTTTAGTTTGCGCTGCTCCTGGGCCATTTTGAGATACCTTGGATTGTTCACATCGACCCCTTTAAGGTCTTCCATGAGCTTTTCCTGGTCAAAGCTGTAGCGAAGGAGATTCTCCAATAAAGCCCGCAAGGCTTGCATATCCTCTTCTTCCTGCTCCTGCTGTTGTTTCTGCTGTTGCTGCTTTATTTTCTGACTCAGTTGCTTCATTTTCTCGGCAGCCTGTTTCTGCTTCTTGCCGGCATTTTTCTTCTGTCCCTGACTAAGTTGCTTTTCACTGTCGTCCATGTCCTGTTCAATGGATTCTTCTTCTTTGTCGAAATCCTCCATGTCCTGGGCGAACTCCAGTTCCTCGTTCTTCTTTTCGATATCGTCGAGGTTTTTTCGCAGCTCATCAAAGTCCTTGTTGAGATCCTCCTGTTCTTTTTTGAGCTCTTCCGGTTTGCTGTCTTTCTGCTCTGATTTTTCTGAAAGGTTTTCCTGCTCCTTGGCCAGTTTCTCCAGGTTCTCCGCTGTCTCTTTCATCTTCTGCTCGAGTTCCAGTTGCTTGAAGAGTTCAAGGGTGCGGTCAAGCTGTTTTTCAAGGTCCTTGCTGTCGAGCTTCATCTGCTCCATCATCTGCTGCATCTTCTGCTTATCCACCTCTGCCATGAGTTTTTCAAGCTCTTCAAGCATCTTCTTCATTTCAGGCGACATCAGCTTTTCGAACAGTTCTTCCAACTGCTTTTGTTTGGCGGCCAACTCCGGATCGGGAGTCCGTAATTCCTGCTGCTGTTTATTGTTCTCCTGTTGCTGTTTTTGAATCTCCGCTACTTTCTGTTCCAGTTCTTTCTGCTGCTTGAGGATGTCTTCGGCTTTTTTCTTGTCCTCATAATCCAGGTTCTTTTTGTTAAGCAGATCCTTGTTCAAGGTCTGGATATCCCTTTGCAAATCCTTGGCTTTTTTAATGCTTTCAGACAGGTCCTCCTTGAGTGCTTTGTTCTTTTCTTCGTTTTCGCGTGCCAGTTCGCCTGCGTCGGGTGTTTTATAGATGCCAGAAACGGAGCGGGCGCTTTTCGGACCCTGTACCCCATCGTTGTCCCATATTTCAAAATAATATTCCAGTTCATCGCCCGACTGCAGATTCACCTGACTGAGATCCCAGAAATGATAAAACTGATCCTGGCTCAAGCCCTTTTCCAGCGGTAAACGGGTCGCCACCGGTTCTTCCCGTACATCAAGGCCAGCACGCCTAAGGAAACGGTAACGGAATTGCAATACGGTCAAGCCGTAATCATCTTGCAACAAGCCGCGGAAATACACCCTCAGGTAAGAGGAGGAATCGCGCTGCTCTTCAACCTGTATAGTAGGATACTGATCGGGTATGACCTGTATGGCATAACTCACGGAATCTTTCGATTGCAGGTAAGTATTGCGGGTACTGATGCTGTAATTGCTGTTTTGCATCAGTCTGCGACGCATCTTATACTTGTCGTCGCCCGCATTTTTCAATACATAATTACTATCGGTAAAGCATATACGAATTTCGGATGTATTCTGTGTTCCGATGTTCCACGTGGCACGTGTGCCTGCGGGTACCAGAAGGTCACCGGTGTTCTTCACCTTTTCATCTTTCCTGCCCAGATAATCCGGATAATCCAGCTCCACGTCAAAATCCACCATGACCGGATTAGGTACAGCTTGTAGCTTGTATTCCTCGGAAAAAAATCCATCTGCCATCAAGCGGAAAGTAGTGGACCCTTGAACATTGCGGAAGGTGTGGTGGAAAGTGGTCTTGTTTTCTTTTTCCAGTTTGAACGTGGCATCGCCTGTTTCGATGTAGGCCTCAGCGGGAATCTCCTTCCCATCGATGAGGATATCGATAACGATATCGTCGTACTGTATGACCTGTAAAGGCGTGGTTGTGACCTTGAAACGGAAAGGCGCCGGTTTACTGAAGGCCTTATTGTGCTGCAATATCCTGTTGGTGGAATCGGTGATCCAGCCTGGAGCAGCAAATAAAATGACGATCAAGGCCAGCAGTGGAAACGCGGCATAAGGAAGGTATTTCCTGTTCTTACGTAAGTCGATGGCAGAAGCGAAAGGAATGGGTTTCAACTCCTCACTTTTCTGTTGAATGGAAGCGAAAATCAGTTCCCGGTCAGCAGGCGAATGTTCAGCCTGTTCATGCAGTTGCAGTGTATTGAGCAATTTATCGCGGATGGGTGCAAAGTGATCACCCACAATGCGTGCGGCCTCGGTATGAGTAAGGGTTTTACCGAGTTTATAGAGGCGGAAGAGTGGCGTCACCACCAACATCCAAAGAACTACCGCTGTTGAGAGAATATAGGTGTAAAAAAGTAAGGTCCTCGGAACTGTTCCCATCCAGGCCATGGACTCCA
>CAZPCA010000096.1:0-10004 GCA_964584995.1 uncultured Bifidobacterium sp. | reverse complement strand
CATAGCATACATGTATTTCTTCCCGTACCATGTGATAGCGAGAAGCTACTTTCTACCTCGCTTTATTCTACCTTTGCGCTGCATGAAAGTCGAAGTGAGCTATACCGAAATCTGGAGGATTTCATGGCCCATCATCCTGAGTAGCCTGGCGAATACCGTCATTACTTTTACAGATGTTGCCTATGTGGGGCGTATCGGTGTTCAGGCAATGGCCGCCTCTGCTCTCGGTGGCGTATTTTATTTTCTGCTGGTCATGGCAGGAATGGCCGTGGGAATCGGGGCGCAAATCCTGATCGCTCGCCGTGCAGGGGAGGAGCGTCATGCTGAAATAGGCAATATCCTGGATCATTGCCTGGTTATCCTGCTGGCTTTTTCTGCGCTGGCCATGTTGTTCATCTATACCATTATGCCGAAGCTGATGTATTGGATGGTCGGGGATCCAGAGGTGGCGCGTCAGACCATTGTGTACCTGCAAGCCAGGGGCTGGGGACTTGCCTCCATGATGGTATTGGTGAGTTTTCGTTCGTTTTACACCGGTATCACCATCACGCGTATCATCACGTATACAACTCTGGTGATGATGGTGGTGAACCTTTTTCTCAACGATGCCATGGTGATCGGACGATGGGGAATAACACCCATGGGTATAGCAGGTTCCGGTTGGGCTTCCGCCATCGCTGAAACCGTCGCAGCAATTTATGCATTGTTGTATGCGCTGCGTCGGACTTTTCTCAAGGAATACAACCTATTTCAGATGCAACGTGTGCATTTCGATACCGTGCGCCAGATTCTTGTGCTCTCTGGTCCTATCGTTTTACAGCATGTATTTTCAATGGGATGCTGGTTCTTGTTTTTTGTATTTATCGAAAAGCTGGGGGCTGCGGAACTCGCCGTATCGAATGTGGTAAGGGGGGTGTATATGGTGCTGATGACTCCTGTATGGGGCTTTTCGCAATCATCGAGCAGCATGGTCTCCAACTTGATCGGTCAAGGTAAGGAGCAGGAGGTGATTCCCCTGGTGAACAAGATTGTGCGACTGAGCCTCTTCATCGGAACTTCGGGGGTATTGGCGGGATTGATTTTCCGTGATGCCTTGTTCGCCCTCACTACGCATGACGCCACCATCATCGCAGATGCCGTTCCAGTATTTTACGTGATTTGCGGAGCGACGGTATGTTTTTCGGTATCCATGGTGTACCTGAGCGGCGTGTCAGGTACAGGGGCCACAGTGGTGGCCATGGTGATTGAGGTCTTGAGCCTGCTGGTGTACCTCATCTATGTCTGGTATTTCACAATAGAGACCAGCGGAGCATTGATTACGGTTTGGTTCTCGGAATTCGTGTATTGGTTCCTCCTAGGTGCATTGGCCTTCCTGTATCTTCGCTCCCATCGCTGGCTGCAAATCGCTCAAAAACTCAATGAATAAAATTTATAGCATACTGGTAGTGTCAATTTTAATCACAGGTGCTTGCCGTTCGGGGAAATTGACTTCCAATCCGCAGTTGCAGGGGCCATCTTCAAACAAGGGAGTTGCCGCGACGGTAGTTGACGCCCGTTCAATTGCCGGTTGTGGATTCATGCTCCAGCTGCAAGACAGTTCGCTGCTGAACCCGGATGTGCTGGAGGAGCCTTTCAGGCAAGACGGATTGAAGGTCTATGTCCAGTATAGCGAAGTTAAACAGATCCCCGGCACCTGTATGCGTGGACGAAATGTGCACATCATTCAAGTAAACAAATGAAACCACTTCGCATCATATTTTACGGCACACCTGCCTTCGCTGTGCCATCGCTCGACATCCTCAATAGAAATGGCTTTTCAGTGGTGGCCGTGGTGACGGCACCGGATAAGCCTGCCGGCAGAGGACAAAAGACCTCAGAGTCGGAGGTGAAAAAATATGCCCTGGAAAATAAACTGAATGTCTTGCAGCCGGAGAAATTATCCGATCCTCAGTTTCTGGATACAGTGCGTGGATTACACGCCGATCTGCAGGTGGTTGTTGCGTTCCGCATGATGCCGGAAGTATTGTGGTCTATGCCTACTATGGGTACTTTCAACTTGCACGGATCGCTGCTGCCGCAATACCGCGGAGCAGCCCCTATCAATAGGGCCGTGATGAACGGAGAAACAGAAACGGGCGTGACCACCTTTTTCATCCGCCAGCAGATCGATACCGGGAATATCATTTACAGGATGCCGATCAGTATAGGGCCCGATGAAACCGCCGGGGAGCTTCACGACCGTATGATGATGATTGGGGCGGACCTCGTTTTAAAGACCGTACAGGCTATTTCATCCCATACGCTGGAGGCGTTGCCGCAAAGCCATTATCAGCGGCAAGGCGAGGTGCTGCATCCGGCACCTAAAATTTTCAAAGCCGACTGCCGCCTTGATTTTTCCCGGGATGTGCACGTTTTACACAATCAAGTGCGTGGACTGAGTCCTTTCCCCGGAGCCTACTTCGATCTGCAGCAACCTGACGGCACTACTCTTCAGGTGAAAGTGTTGCGTAGCAAGGTCGAAACAGCCGGTACTGTTCTCACCCATGAAATTCTGACAGATGGGAAGTCATATTTAAAGATCAGCTGCGCAGGAGGGTTCTTATGTATCCTCGAACTACAGTTGCCGGGCAAGAAGCGGATGAAGACCGATGAACTTCTGCGTGGGTTCCGTTTCGAGTCTTCGGCATCTATTGTCTGATTTTAACCGCAGCCGGTTGATATCATAGTCGGATACATCTCCGGCAAAGCAATTCTTAATTCCATTTTTGCATGCATGAAACGTGTTGTGGTCTTTTCCGGATCAGGCATCAGTGCCGAAAGCGGTATTAAGACTTTTCGCGATAGCGGAGGCCTTTGGGAAGAGTACAGGATTGAGGAGGTTGCTACGCCGGAAGCCTGGGAGCGTGACCCTGCACTGGTGCTGGATTTTTACAATAAGCGCCGCGCTCAGATGCTGCAGGCATTACCCAATCCAGCCCATACAGCACTGACACGGCTGGAGAGCGCATTCGATGTGCAAATCATCACGCAGAATATCGACGATCTGCACGAACGGGCAGGTTCCAACAAGGTGTTGCATGTGCACGGTGAGATCCGCAAGGCCCGCAGTACCGCCGACCCCTACTGGATTGTGCCCATCGAGGGTGCCGAGCTGAATATGGGGGATGTATGTCCGCGCGGTGCACAACTGCGTCCTCACATCGTTTGGTTCGGTGAAGCAGTGCCCGCTATGGAAGAGGCTATTCTGTTGTCTGCTTATGCCGATATATTCATCGTTACGGGCACTTCGCTGGAAGTCTATCCGGCTGCGTCTCTGCTGCACTATGTTCCGGCACATGTGGAGAAGTACATCGTCGATCCTGCCGTGGACAGTACCCGGATCGATAAAACGTTTACGGTGATACGAAAAAAGGCCGGAGATGGCATCCCTGAACTGGTCGAAAAACTCCTGCAGCAACATGTGGAGTGAAGCATTCATGGCCAGCGACCTTTTTCAGTGGGGTGTGCTTCCCTTTCTGATTTTCCTCGCCCGTATGAGCGATGTGACATTGGCCACACTGAGGAATATTTTTCTCAGCAAGTCGGTCAAATACATTGTGCCGTTCCTGGGCTTTGTAGAAGTGCTGATCTGGTTGTTGGCAATCTCTCAGATCATGAAGAATCTGCATAATCCTATGTGTTTCCTGGCGTATGCTTTCGGTTATTCCATGGGGATTTTCGTCGGTATAAAAATAGAGGAGCGCCTCGCATTGGGTTTACAGGTGATGCGTATCATCACCCAGCGAGAAGCGGAGTCGCTTATTGCCGCACTGGTGAATCACAGCTTCGGTATCACCACCATCGACGGGCACGGGGCTAAAGGACCCGTGAAGATCATACTGACAGTGGTGAAACGCAAAGATATCCCCGAAATAAGGACCCTCATCAAAGAACATCACCCCTCCGCATTTTATTCTATTGAGGATATTCGCACCGTGAGTAAAGGGGTATTCCCGAAGGAGGATCCTTCCGTGGGTCAGTTGCGCAGGGTATTCCCTTTCGGAGCAGGTAAATAGGGGCAGGGTAAGCGGTTGTCAGCCGTACTTTTTCTTCAGCAGGATGGCGGACAATAATTTATAGATCTTCAATTCTTCGGGATGTGCTTTCAATAAAGCGTAGTGACTGCGCAGTACGTTCATGTCTCCTCTGCTGGCCGGACCCGTTTGGGCCTGAGCGGGAGCTGTTGTCTGTACTTTTATGGCGCCTTCCAGGATGATCGTTTTCAATAGCCCGAAGGGGATGCCTTCCTCTTCCAAAAGTGCAGCTGCAATCGTGTATTGAAGGTTGCTGAAGTTGTTGGCGAATACCGCCGCCAGATGAAGCTTGCGCCGTTGATCAGCGGTGCAGACAAATGGCCGTGCTCCCGCTTTTCGCGCTAAACGTTGAAGAAAATTTCGCAATGCGTCCTGGTTACTCTCGATGCAAACCACTGCTTTTTCCCAACTCACCCGGCTGTGTTTGGTGAAGGACAACATGGGCCAGAACACAGCGCTTTCCTCTTTCCGGCTTAAGGGGTGAATAAGCGGCGTCTGTCCCGAACAATGCACAACGGAGTAACCGCTCTTCGTGTAGAGTTGTAGGAGTTCACGGAGCGTGTCGTCGGGTGTGCACACAAACAAGAGTACATTTTTTTCCGTGCAGTATGGGAGCGAAGTCAGAAACGGAGTACGCAGTGTCCGTGCAAGCTTCTTGCCCTGGACGGTATTGCGGCTGTGCACGAAAAATGGAATGATACCACAAGCGCGCAGCATTTTGCCGAGGTGTGTGGCCATGTGGCCCGAACCGACAATGCCGATGCGGTACCGGGTTCTCATGTAGCAGATTTTTTATTGCTGCGGATCCTTTTGGCGATGGCAATCCATGTGCCGATGATCATCAGGATGCAGCCGGTCCACAGTATGTTGATTTGTGGGAAAATGATGGCTTTCATGATGATGAACTCACGGTCGTTGCCTTCTTTCTCTGCCACTTCGATTTCCACTTTGTTCTCCTCTGGCAGTATGCGCTCGAAGGTGAACCGAAGTCCCAGCTCTTCCACCTCGGCAGGCCTGTTGAACATAGTATTGTCGCGCAATACGAAAACGGGAAGTGCTTCGTGTATTTTTCTGTTTACGTCCATGATGACGAGCCGGGCTCCCACGGCCAGATCCCCCTCTTGTAATACAAGGGCCTCTTTATCGACTTCCCTGTCCAGCTCGCTGAGAACCACCAGGCTATTGCTCGTGGTGATGGTGTCGCCCACTGCCATCTGGTATTTCTTGCCTTTCTTGAATCCGTTTTCAGCAGGGGCTGCTTCCTTGTCTTCAAGTTCTGCATACGTGACATGCGTGTAGATGTCGCGGTCGATGAAATGCCGGGTAGATGGTTCGCTCACATTTCCCATGCGCTCATTGAGCTGCACAAAAGGGAAGAGCGAAAACTGTTTTTCAAGCTGACCATTGCTGTGATTGGCTTTGAAGTACTCCACTTCGTAGCGGATGTGTATGCCTTCTTCCTGCTTGCCTTTATAGGTCACGTAGTATTCGCCCATGGGCAGCGTATCGCCCTGATAGAGGAGGATGTTTTCATTGTTGGGGAAATCCTTGCCGAGGTCCACCTTGAGACGGTTTTGGCTGATGACTTGTTTCTCTGCATTGGCAATGAGGGAACCGAGCAGAATAAGCGCAATGCCGGCATGCGCGATGCTTGCTCCAGAGTGTTCGATGTTCCCCTTCAGGATGCGGAAGAGGTAATCCATGTTGGCGATGAAAGCCCATACAGAGGTGAAGAGCAGCAGTACGTACTGGACACGGTCGAGGGAAAATGTCCATTGCAGAAAGGTGGTGAGGAGCAATGCGATGACCAGGGATACGGAGAGTTTCTTGCCTACCGTCTTGAGGTCGGATTCGCGCCAGCGGAAGTATTGTGCGATGGCCATCAGGAGGGCAATGACAACGGCCAGCGGCACCTGCCATGAATTGTAAAAGTCGATTGCATCGGCCGGTGGGGCCATCTTTGTGCCGAAGACTTTGTTGATGACCGGTATGGAAGTGGTGATGGTAATCTGAATGGCCGAAATCACGAGGATCAGCATACCCATGAACATCCAGAATTCACGGCTGCTGAGGGCATCGTCTTCTTGTTTGGTGCTCATGGCTTTGCGGTGGCGGATGAGCAGAAGGAGCGAGAGGAAAAAGAAAAAAGCCATGTACAAGACCAGCTGCCCTTTCATCCCCAAATCGGTGAAGGCGTGTACAGAGGTGTCGCCTAAAATGCCGCTGCGTGTCAGAAAAGTAGAGTATAGAATTAGGATGAAAGTGGTGGTGACCAGGATGAAGGAAGAACCGAGAGAGGTATTGTTCTTCCGGTACACCAGCATCACGTGAGCAGCACCTACCAGAGTCAGCCAGGGGACCAGGCTTGCATTTTCTACAGGATCCCAGGCCCAGAATCCACCGAAGCTGAGGGATTCGTAGGCCCATGCACCGCCCATCAGGATGCCCGTACCCAATACCAGGATGCCGAAGAAGGCCCAGGGAAGTGCAGGCTTCACCCATTCACGAATTTTTCCGGATAACAGACCTCCGATGGCATAACAGAAGGGGATAGCCGTGGCTGCGAAGCCCAGGAATAGGGTGGGCGGGTGGATAACCATCCAGTAATTCTGCAACAGCGGATTCAGACCTCTGCCGTCCTGGATCTTGCTGAGATAGTCGGCCATTTTGATGAAAGGCAGGTTGGCGAAATCAGGATGATTGCGCAGCAGGATGAACGGATTGGAGCCGATTTTTACACCTCCGAATTCAAGTCCGAGAAGCATAGAAGCGAGGAAGGCCTGTATAATCATCATCACGAACATCACCGGCGCTTCCCATTCTCCGGCCTTGCGCAGGATGATGATTGACAATACGACATGCCAGAATGTCCAGATGAGGAAACTCCCTTCTTGTCCTTCCCACAGACAGGCCCACATGTACCTGACCGGCAAAATGGTGTTTGAATGCTGCCAGATATAATAGTATTCGAAGTAATGACCGTGAATCAGAAAATAGATGAGCACGATGATACCCGTGACGCTCAAGGCATGGAGTAAGAAACCGGTTCTGGAGAATTTCATCCAGCTCCTTTTTTCTATTTCATCCTGGCTGCGGAAGGCGAACCAATAACTGATGAGCGATACCAGCGCTGCGCTGAATGATAAAATGACCAACAGGTTTCCCAGTTGGCCATATCCTAAATGTTCTCCCTGATACTGGATCTCTGTCATGGTATATTAACTGCTGGCACCGGAAACCGCTTTGAGCTGGTCTTGCTGGTTGCCGTTGTATTTGCTGGGGCACTTCATCAGGAGCTGACTCGCATGGAATTCATCGCCCGACATGTTGCCGATGACGACGATCTGTTCCGAGCGTTCGAAGTCCTGTGGCTTGGTCCCGTTGTAAAGCACTTTTTTCTCTGTTCCTTCAGTATCCACCAGCCAGAATCCGAAAAGGTTGGCGTTGACCTCCGGCTGGTATATGAATGTACGTTCAAGGTTGACCTTCCCCACCACATGGTAGGTGCGGTCCTCGTTCTCCATGGCTACCGAAAAGGGTTCGTAGGTACTGGAATTGCTGATGGTGCTGACGATAACCGCCAGGGCAACCGCAATCACGATAATGCCGATGATGTGGATCTTCTTCATGCTTTTTCTTTGTTGGCGGAAATCTCCTTTTCCAGCTTGCTCACTTTACGGTCGGTGCGTACGATGAACCCCGCAAGTATAGCAAGCACAATGAAGGCAACCACAATCACGACATAGATTTTTCCTTCCGCACGCATGGTGTCGGCCATCTCAACCTCCTGTGCGAAGGCTTCGGATGCGAGTAGAAAAGGCAAGGGAAGGAAGCGGAGACGATGGGCGAGGTGTTTAATCATGGTAGTGGGATGCGATTTTTTTGATGCGGACGCGCAGACTGGTGATCCAGACTCCGAGCAGCGTCCATCCGATGACGGCCGGATAGAATACCGCCCGCATATTGGCATCGAGATCGTATTTGTTGAAGCCGGGATTACCGCCCTTGCCGGGATGGAGCGAATCGCTCATCTTCGGCAAAACCATGATGAATACAATCATCATGACGAAGGCGAAGATGCCATAAACAGCGGCGAGGCGCGCCCTTTTCCTGTCGTCCTGAACGGCATTGCGCAGGATGAAATAAGCCGCGTAAATGAGGAGTGAGGCAGCAGTTCCGTTGAGTTGTGGATCATTGACCCAGGGCGCACCCCAGGTGTAATTGGCCCAAACCATGCCGGTGATGAGTCCTGCAGCACCGAATACCATGGCAGTTGTGGCGCTTTCTTCTGCTACCATGTCCAGGTAAGAATCCTCCCTGCTCAGGTAAAGTATGCCGTACACTGCATTGACGATCATCAGTACCAGCATAGCCATCCACATGGTAACGTGGAAATAGAGGTTGCGGATGGTTTCGTTCAAAATCGGCATGCGGGGAACTTCTCCCATGAAGCCCATGTAAAAGGTGTAAAACAATAGGGCGACAGCCAAAATTTTCCACCAGAACTGGCGGGCCGGATGATTCTTCCAAACTTCCATAGTTTACTCGCGCCAAAGGTAGGGAAAGAGGAGGTAGGATAGGGCAACAAGTATGCTGTTTAAGGCAATCAGTAGTACGAACGGAGACTCATTGGCCGACCATTCCATACCCTGCAAGGCATTGCCGGAAAATTCAAGTACGGACGACAAAAGGGGAAAGAGCAGCGGGAAAGCCAGAATAGCCACAAGTGCTGCGCCCCCCTGTGCTTTGGCTACGATTCCCGAAACGAGTGTCAAAACGGTCGAAAGCCCGAAACAACCCAGGAAGAGTCCTGCGATGAATTGCAATAGGTGAAAGGAAGGCAACTCAAAAAAGAGCAGAAAAACGGCGAAATTCAACAGGCTCAACAGAAAGAGCAGGAGAATGTTGTAGCAGGTTTTGGCCAATATAACAGTGGCCGGAGGCAGCAGGGTGTAATAAAAGAATTGTAAACCACGGCTCTCCTGCAAGAAACTGCGGGCGACCGCATTGGTGGCGGCAAATAGGGTGATGATCCAGAAGAGGGCATTCCAGGTGCTGAGGTCGAGGCGATGCCTGTAGCTAAGGTATGTGATGAAAATGGTGGAGAGGGAATACACGACCAGACTGGTCAGGGTCTGTCGGTTTTTCCACTCGAGGGCGAACTCGTGCTGGAGTAATCGTACGAAATGCCGCGCGTGCATACTGCAAAAGTCGGATTTTTTAGCTCCCCTTAAACCACTAATTTTGTTGGCTTAGTCGGGCTTTATGATAAACCACCCCGGATCTCCGGTCATACAATGAAAGTGGATGTACTTGCGTTTGGTGCGCACCCTGACGATATAGAGTTGGGGGCCGGAGGAACCATCGCCAGGGAAGTGGCTGCCGGCCGGCGTGTGGGCCTGATAGACCTGACACGGGGAGAGCTTGGCACCCGGGGCTCTGCCGAATTGCGGGACAAAGAAGCCGCCGCCGCTGCAGAGGTGTTGGGTGTGGAATTCAGAACCAATCTGGGCTTCCGTGACGGTTTTTTCAAGAACGATGAAGCCCATCAACGGGAAGTGATCCGCTTTATTCGGCTCTGCCAGCCGGAAGTGATTATCTGCAATGCCATCCGTGACAGGCATCCTGACCATCAGAAAGGAGCAGAATTGGTCTCCACGGCTGCATTCTTAAGTGGTTTGGGTAAGATCAGTACACGCTGGGAGGAGGATGAACAAGAGCCCTGGCGACCTCAAGCTGTGTATCATTTCATCCAGGACCGGTATATACAACCGGATTTCGTGGTCGATATCTCCGATTTCATGGAGGTAAAAATGCGGTCGGTGATGGCCTTTGGAAGCCAGTTTTACAATCCAGCTTCCGGTGAGCCTGCTACCGCTATTTCTTCGAGGGAGTTTATAGAATTTTTGTACGCTCGCTGCCTTGATCACG
>CAZPCA010000095.1:0-10120 GCA_964584995.1 uncultured Bifidobacterium sp. | reverse complement strand
CGGTGACAATGGCTGCGAGCACAAGCTACGATTTCACGACTGCGGCCACACAGGCCTTCGGCAGTAACCTCACGGAGGTGGCTCCCGGCGTATGGGCGCTCTATAGCGGCGATCTTGCACCGCAGGATGAAGTAGTGGACTTCTTCGATCAGGTCGTACTCGATAACGACGTGGCGATTTTCGCTACGGGATACACGGTGAGCGATCTCACCGGAGATGGTCTGGTTGACTTCTTTGATCAGGTCATCCTGGACAACAACATTACCAACTTCGTTTCATCGGTACATCCTTGATAAACTAGTTGGTAAAAAAAGCGGGGATACTTGAAGTGTCCCCGCTTCTCATTCCTGTCAACGCATGAAGGAATATTCAAATTTTACAAGCGTATCAATGTAGGATTTTTTGCTCGATGACTTTTGAAATCGCTTCCGCTGCAGAATGTACGTGGAGTTTTTCGTAGATTTTCTTAAAATGGGAATTCACCGTGTGCCAGGAAATGCCGCATTCGCTGGCAATCATCTTATAACTGGCCCCTTTTACCAAATGGGATAGAATTTCAAGTTCGCGCGGAGTGAGATCGAATCGCGGGCTTTGCGTATTTCTTGGTGCAGACTGATTCTGGAAGACTTCCAGTACCTTTTTGGCAACTGAGGGAGTCATGGGGGCACCCCCTTCCATAACGTCCCGTATTCCTTCCATCAGTTTGGCAGGAGGAGTCTTTTTCAAAAAATAGCCATGGGCACCACTACGGACTGCTTCGAATATTTTTTCTTCATCCTCAAAAACCGTTTGCATGATGATCATCACATCCGGGAACTCACGCCTGATGATTTTCAATCCCTCTATGCCATTGACACCGGGCATGTCGATGTCCATCAAAATGACCTGGGGGTTAAGTGCTTTTACCTGGTGCTGTATTTGCATGCAGTTTTCAAAAGTGCCTGCGCATAGCATATCTTCAGACTGATTGATCAGAAGTTCAAGGCTTTCCAGTCGGCCTCTGTTGTCGTCAAAAACGAGCACACGAATCATTTTGTAAAGGTACGGATTTGATGAGCAGAAATGCTGACTAAGATTAGGTATCTCAGGGAAGGAACTTGAGATGGATGGCGGTGCCTTGACCTTCCTTGGAGGAGACAGACAACATTCCTTGCAACTCTTCCGCTCTGCGTTGCATGTTTCTCATTCCATTTCCGGATGTGAATTCAGGGTCAAAACCAATTCCGTCATCCTCGATTTTCAGGCATACGAAGGAGTTTTCTACTGATAATTCCACTACGACGTTTTTTGCCTGTGCGTATTTCATCAGATTGTTGATGGCTTCTTTATAAATCAGGTAGAAGTTCTTCCGCTTGCCCATATCGATGCGAATATCGGTGAGTGATTCATCCAATCGTAGGTGAAGGACAGTGTCAGAGGCGCCGACTGTTTCAGCTGCGAATGTTCTCATTTTAATCAGTATATTTTCGAAGCGATCATTCCTGGAATCAATCATCCAAACGATGTCATTCATCGCTTCCTGTGAGATTTGCGCATATTGGCCGATTTTGTCCAATACATGGAGCGTGTCCAGCTCATTTGATTGTCTTTTCAGTTTATCCTTAGCCACTTCATTGAAGATAGAAATCGAACTGAGGTTGGATCCGATCTCATCATGCAGGTCCCGTGCAATATTATCGCGTATATTCTGCAATTGCTGGCGCTGACGTGTCCTGTACAGAATGAAAATCAAGGATAGACCGGCGAGCAATAGTATGTACATAAAAATTGCTAACGGCGTCTTGTAAAAGGGCAAGGCAATTACAATCGGGATTTTCAGGATTTGCCCTGTCCATTCGCCATGTGGAGAAGCTGCGCGAATCAGCATGGTATATTTACCGGGCGGCACATTTGCATAATTAGTAAAGCGTCGTGTTCCACAATTTATCCAATCATTATCAAGCCCGTCCATCCGGTAGGCATATTGGATCTCATCATTTCTGTAGAAGCCGAGAGCTGCAAACTCAAAAGTGATGTAATGCTCGTCATGTTTCAATCGAACAAGGTCGGATATGGTTCGTTCCATATTGTTGACAAGGATACGTGATACGACCAGTCTCAAGGGTTTTGTTTTAATCAATACTTTCTCGGGCTCAAAAACCGTAAGTCCGCTCAGACCGCCGAAAGCCATTCGTTTATCCGGAAGCAAGGTAGCGGCGTTCGTGTTGTATTCCGAAAAACTCATGCCGTCCTTGGTAGAAAAACTTTTGAATTTATCGCTTTTCGGGTCAAAAAAGTGGATACCGGTATTTGTTCCCATCCATAATTCCTCTTTTTTATCCGCCAGAATGGAATATACGGAGTTGTCCAAACCGCCGTTTTCGGCGGTGTAGTTTTTGATGGTCTTATCGGATAGATGGTATCTGTAAAGGCCATTACCATTAGTCCCGATCCATAATTGCTGCTTTCGATCAATGTACAATGATCTGACATCCGCGTAGGCGAATTCATTTCGGATGTCTTCGCTAAAACGGTAAATTGAATCTTTTAATAACGATAATACGAAAATACCTGTGGATGCTCCTAACAATAACTTGTCGTTGTTTAACGGTACGAGCTGGAATATCACTCCTGTGTTTTGAGCGTTTTTAGACCGTTTCAGTCCAATTTCCCTGACTGACTCGGAAGAAAAAAATGAATTGGTGTCATAGACGTATACACTGTTCTGGGAGGACCCCCAGTACATACTGTTTTTGAAGAAACAGGATGAGCGTAGAGCAACCCCTCTCTCTTTCCCTGATGCCGTTAATTTAATCTGAACTGCAGCGGAAAAGTCAGGATGTACTTTGAAGACTTTGGAATTCCCCCACCCAGCGATATATAGGTTTCCTTGACCATCCATATTCACATCAGAGTAGGATCCCTTATCGAATGTGAACGGGTTGGCTCGTAAGCTTTCATAGGAGTTTGTACGAATATTGATTACCTTGACACCGTTTAGTGTTGCAACCACGCCTATGCTATCATTTGTAAATACCACGCTACGAATATTGAATTCTTGCGAGGCCAATTCCATTGTATCCGATGTGTTGAGATAGGATTGGAACAAAGGATAGGTTTTTTCGATTTTGACCAATCCTTTGGCTGGGGCATACGTCCATATCACTTGCTCATCCGTATCCAGCAATACAGCACAATTATTGAATGGTATGTCGGAGTTACCGGTCCAAACCTGATCTACAATTCCTTTTTCGAAGTTATTGCAGTCGATTCTCGCAAAACCGGAATAGTGTGTCGTAATCCATAGGTGTCCCTCCTTGCCGACGATAAGTGATTTGAAATTCGACCGCGAGGGGTGAATGCCCTCCAATTGAGGCCAGATGGATACGGAATCAACCTTCCCGCCAGGTAGAAAAAAACGGTAAAGCATCCCAGTCTGCTTTAACAAGTAGTAGTAATCTCCTGTTCTTGCAGCAACGGGTTCCAATGAAAACCGGGCTGCATTCAATTCCGTATTTCGTGCAGGAATTTCAGTGAAACAATACGACTTCGAATTGTAAAAATATAGATGGCCCGGAGTGCTGAGGTAGATATTTCCTGCGCTCGAATAAAGCAGGTCGGGTCCGGATTCAAGCGGCAATTCCGTGGAGGAACCATCTCTTAGCCGCCGATCTACTGGCTTGAAAGAGGAACTTTTGAAGTCAAAAAACAAGTGCGTGTTTTTTGAACAGATCAGAATACCCGATGGAATGAAAAAGGATTGGGCATTCCGTAACTCCGCATTGACATTTTTTATTTTAATTACAGCTATCCCCTTTTTGCGTTTGCTGTACCGTATCAGCTCTCTTTTGAAGAGAACGAATGTTTCATTGTTGTAATTCCAATGATTGATGTAGTCCCTGTGATCAACAAATGAATGGAAAACGGAAAAGCTACGCTTTGTCCGGTCGTAATGCATCAGACTGTTGGCTGAAACGAAAACGTGGTTGTTCTCAGCGTCCTTGAATGCTGCCACAATGTGTGGCGATGAGATGGTCGATGAGTCACCAGGCTTATGCCTGAAGTGGATAAAGTCATAGCCATCATAGCGGCTAAGTCCGTTTTCGGATAACAGCCACAAATAACCTTCTCCGTCGTTCCATAGAGAATTGACAGTCCCGGGCGCAAGACCGTCGCTGGTGTTGTATAGTGTGAAGGAGTAATGGGTCAGCTCCTGTTGTGCCAGGCACGTGAATCTGAAAAACAGCAAAATCCAAAGCACCAATGATTTTCTCCCAGCCATTTTGTGGAAATGCTATCTGTTCAACTACACGGGTGAATGTACGAATTTAAACGGAAATGCAGTATATTTTGAACTTTAATCCATATGCTTTACAGTTTTCAATCCAAACAGCGTTTGCAAAGGTTTCGCTGCAGCATTGGAAGTCCACTTCCCCTAATATTAGGTGTTCATTATCATTTAGCCATGCTTACATTTGTAAACACCAAGAGCCAAAACTTCCTTGAGGTTTTAATGTAATGGATTAGGATTAAATAGGAGCAGCGGAAGCTGCTCCTGTTTTTTTCAACCGCTAAGCCTTCTGGTTCCGACTCCCGACTCCTAATACCCCCCCCTATAATTAGGGATTAAAAATTATACATTTAATTGCATTTTGCAATGCCTTACCTTGTGTTCACTCGTATACTATCTATCCTGTCATCAATTTGAGGCAATAAAACAGGAAGGAGTCTGTACGAGTGAAGCGCCCATTTTATCCAACGACTTCGTAGATGGATTTAAATGAAGGAAAGTTAACGCAGTAAAATAAAAACCTAAAATACATGTATTCACCATTTACATTATTCATGAAAAGCTCAGCACAAACATCCCTTTTACAGTCAATGTGTGTAAGATTGTTTAATCACCATGTCCGCACGTTACTTTTTCCAACAGTTCTTTTGCTTTTGTCATTACAGTCCTCTGCGCAGGTCAGCGGTATAAAATCCATTCCTGGCGACTACTCCTCAATCGCTGCTGCAGTGACAGATTTGAATATACAGGGAGTTGGCACTGGAGGAGTAACCTATAATGTAGCTGCCGGTCATACGGAGACAATCACCTCCACGATTATCTTAACGGCAAGTGGAACTGTTTCCAATCCTATCGTTTTTCAGAAGGATCCCGCGACAACGGGCGCGAATCCCTTGATCAACGCCTATACCGGTACTGCCCTGGCCACTGGAGCTACGACGGATGGAATCTGGGCCTTGGCCGGATCAGATTACGTAACCATTTCAGGGATCAGTTTGCTAGATCCCAATACTGCTTCGCCTACAACGATGATGGAATACGGTTTCGGCTTGTTCAAGTCAACTGCCGGTGATGGGGCGAGCAACAATACGATCACGGGGTGTACGATCACACTGAACCGTAACAATACAACCTTCCCTACCTCCGGTCCTGCTTTTGCCGGATCAATGGGCATCTGCGTGTTGAACAGCACATACAATGCAGTGCAGACTGCGCTGACCATCAGTTCCTCAGCCGGCTCCAACTCGAACAATAAGTTTTATGCCAACACTATTCAGAATGTAAATGCCGGAATCGTATTATCAGGATTTGCTGATACGTCTCCTTTTACCAATGGCGATGTTAACAACGATGTGGGAGGAAGTTCATCTGCCACCGGCAATACCATTGTCAATTTCGGTGGTGGTACCGCGGCGACCAATGCCTGCGTAGCCGTTTATGCGAAAGATCAATGGTCAGCGAACATCTCCTTCAATACCGTTAATAATAACAATGGCTCCGGGGCGAACCACCCGACTACCAACCGTGGTATTTTCACTACCGGTTCACCGGGTGCAGGTGTCACTATCAACAACAATACCGTTACGATAACCGGAGGTGCTTCCACTTCGGCCATTGACTGGGCTATTGATTGTGAAATGGCACAGTCCGCAAGTAATAACAATACCATAAACATCAACAATAACACCGTAAGTATCACAAAAACCGCTGCTTCTACTGTAGCATTATCAGCTATTTGGATCCAGTCTTCGCCGACTACCACCAATGTGAGCGGAAACAACATCACTTCGTTTGTCTACAACGGTACCAATACTACTGTTGCAGACAATGCAGTGATAAGAAGTGGTCTGGCCGGAACCGGAACACTGAACATCACCAACAACACCATCGGAGGTGTTTCGTTCAGCGCAGCGACGGGTACACATAGCCTTATTTCTGTTACCGGATCAACCACTCTCGCAACCAACATTTCCGGCAACACTTTCAATGGTATTACCATCACGGGTGCTACTACCAAGACGGTAAGAGGTATTTATCTCTCGTCAGCAGTAAATACGTCGGCTCATTCCATAAATACTAATAGCTTCTTCCCCTGGACATGGAGTGGTGGTACTCCAACCGGGGAGGTGAGCCTGATTTACGCTTTGGGTACCGCCTTGAGTTATACTATCAACGGAAATACACTCACCGGCTCCATGACGGTGCCTTCTACAGGAGCCATGTATTTGATTTACCACAGTCAAAGTACACCTAACTTCACGGTAAGTAACAATAACCTCTCCGGTTCAGGCATCAACCGGACCGGTACAAGCGGTATATTCAGGGCGTATTACAATTTTGGTTCTCCCAGTGGTGGCACCGGTGTTTTAAGTAATAACATCTGCAATAACGTTACGCTTACAGGTACTTCTACTTTCAATGGCTTAGAGTACAGAACATCCACAACGCAGGTGATGTCCATTACCAATAATACGGTGAGTAATATCACGGGCGGTTCCGGATTGTCCTATGGTATTTACCACGGATATGGAGCTGTCGGTAGTCAGGTATCCAACAATACCATCAGCACTCTCAGTTCAACGGGGACGCTCTACGGAATTTATCTTGGATCAACGGCTCCGAATGGTCTTGAATGCTCCGGCAATACGATCAGCGGCATTTCGGTGAGTGGTGCTTCTGCAGTAGGGGCATTCGGAATTTTCCATAATGCAGGAGCGAACTCGCTCATCAGTAAAAACAAGCTGCATACCATCAGTGCTGCAGGTGCCGCTGCTGCTACAGCAACCGGTATTCATGTGGTGGGAGGAACCCTGGTGAATCTCCGTAACAACCTTATCGGAAACCTGAATGCACCCATTTCGACGGGTGCCAACGGAGTAATGGGTATTAACATTGCCGGTGGAACCACTGTCAACGTGGATTACAATACCGTATACCTTAATGCTACCGGTGGTGCCGGCTTCGGTTCCAGTGCCATAAACGCCAACACCAGCACATTGTTGACCTTGCGTAACAATATTTTCTACAACAATTCCACTCCCAATGGAACAGGTATCACAGCGGCCTACCGCAGGGCATCCACCACTTTAACCACCTACGACCCCGCTTCAAATGCTAATATCTTTTTCGCCGGTACTCCTTCTGCCTCCAGACTTGTTTTCTACGATGGAACCAATGGCGATCAAGGAATGGCGTCGTATAAAATCCGTGTAAGTCCTGCGGATTTGAATGCCGCTACGGAAAATACCGTTTTCCTGAGTACCACGGGTTCATCCGCCAATTTCCTCCATGTGGATGGTACGGTCGCTTCTTATACCGAGAGTGGAGCCAACAATGTGACAGGAGTGGTGGACGATTTTGATGGGAATCCAAGGCAAGGCAATGCAGGTTATGCTGGAACCGGATCCGCTCCTGACATAGGTGCGGATGAGTATGATGGAATCGTTATCCCGGCGCCGTCTGCACCCATCAATTTCGCGTCGAATACCAATACTGTGAATAGTTTCAATGTAACATGGGATGATAATTCTACCACAGAATATGGATTCATCATCTATCGTTCGCTGAGTGCCACCGGGCCTTTTGTGACCGTCGGCAGTGTAGCCAGTACAACGCAGGCGACTACAGGTACGGGTTATTCCTTTCCTCAAACCGCCTTGCTGGGCAATACCACGTATTATTTCAGGATAGTGGCTATTGCAGCACAGTTGTCGCCGGTACTTACTGGAAGTGCTGCGACAATCCCCTGTTCAAGCGGTTTGGCGGGGACATACCTGATCCCATCCGCTTACCCGACGATTTCTGCAGCACTCGTTGCATTGAAATCCAACGGCATGGCTTCAGCTGTGACACTCGAGCTGGAGCAAACATATACAGGTGCAGGCGAGACCTTCCCACTTACCTTCAGCGATACCATCGGTTGTTTGAATGCCACCAACACTCTCATACTGCGCCCTGAAGCAAGTGTTTCTGTTCCAGTAGTGATTTCAAGTGCCAGCACAACGGCTACCATCGACATCAACGGTGCCGATTACCTGACCATAGACGGTAGACCTGGCGGAACCGGGCTTGCCAATATGCTCAGCATCCGTAATACGAGCAGTACCGCCAATAGTAGTGGAAATACTGTCTTATTCAGAAACGAAGCGCAGAACAATACGGTACAGTATGTCGATATACAGGCCGCCAATGCCAATACGGCGAGTAGTTCCGTTTTATCAGCCGTTGGTGCTGTTCCCGGGGCTATTGCTATCACAGGGACAGGCGGGCTGTTCGGCAACGATAAGAACATCATCGCCAACAATTCCATTCATGCCACATCCGCTGGTGTGCTAGGAGTGGGTATTTACGCCGCTACTGGTACAACTGCAGGTTCACCGGCCAACAACGATAGTGTGAGCATTCAGAACAACAATGTTTACGATTACTTCCTTGCCGGCGGAGCCACCGCCGGTGTATTGATCACGTCCGGTAACAACAACTGGACCATCAGCGGGAACAGTTTTTATCAAACCGGCACTCGAACCTATACCACCGGTAATACGCACAGAGCCTTATGGATTACACCCAACACCGGCAGCTTGACGTCGGCAAGTGGATTTGTTGTCCAGAACAATTTCATTGGCGGTAGTGCCCCATCGTGTGGCGGAACAGCCTATACAATGGCAGGCGCTGTAGCGAATGCCTTCAACGGTATGGATATTTCCGTTGGCTTGGGTACGCCTACAAGTATTCAGAATAACACAATTGCTAACCATAATTTCAGCACATCCAGTACGAGCAATGCTGCCTGGGTGGGTATCGGTGTGGCCAATGGAGCTGTGAATATCGGTACCATTGCCGGCAACACCATTGGTTCAAGTGCCGGTACCGGTTCTATCGTATTCACTACTTCAGGATCGGGTGGAGGTATCAGCGCCATGCGCAGTAGCGGTGGCAGCACCATCAATTTCTCCAGCAACACCATTGGCGGCTTTGACATCAACGGGTCTGCGCTCACAGTAGCACCTACGTTTATTGGAATCGCTGCTTCCGGCGGAACCACCAATATCATCAATGGCAATACAATCGGTAGTGCAAGTGTTGCGAACAGTATAAACATCATCACGCCAAGCACAGCAACAACAGCGGCACCTGTACGCGGGATACTGTTCAATTCTTCGGCTACGGGGGCAACAGCCAGCATAAGTGATAACCTCGTAGCCAATATTTCCAATAACAACAGCGCTACAGGAACACAATCAAGTCCTACTACCGGTATCGCAGTCCTTTCCAGCGCTGCAACAGTCGATAACAATACAGTACGCCATATCACATCAAACTCTCAGATAACCACTTCCGGATCAAATTCCGCAATAGTCGGAATCGCATACAATTCCACATCCACCAATGCCAATGCCATACTGAGGAGGAATACTGTGCACACATTGGGACTTACCAATCCTACTGTTACATCGGCAGTGATTGCGCAAGCAATGGCGTATTTCGGTCCGACCTCTAACGGTAACGTCATCGAGAAGAATTTTTTGCATAGTTTGTCGATTTCCAACGCCGGTAATACGGCAGCATTTCTCACTGGGATGGATATAGGGTCTGGTACTGTGACAGTGAAAAACAATATGATCCGTCTGGGAATAGATGCGAACGGTTCGGACATCACTGCCGGTGTCGTTGTTCGCGGCTTGACCAAGAACACGGCCATCGCCAAAATATATAACAACAGCATCTTTATTGGCGGCAGCAACGTGGCCGTTTCCACACAAAATTCTTTCGCCTTCGCACGGACAGCAAATGCTGCCGACACTGTTCTGAACAACGTATTTGTCAACTTGCGCAGTAATGCGACCAGCG
>CAZPCA010000094.1:6776-10260 GCA_964584995.1 uncultured Bifidobacterium sp. | reverse complement strand
CAACTGCAATCCTGAAACAGTTTCCACCGATTTCGATATAGCCGATAAACTGTATTTCGAACCTGTTTTCTGGGAACATATCTACGACATCATTCAACACGAGAAACCGGTGGGTGTCATCGTGCAGCTCGGTGGACAAACGGCCCTGAAGCTGGCGGAAAAACTCGATAAATACGGCATCAATATCATCGGTACCAGTTTTCAATCACTGGATCTGGCAGAAGACCGCGGTTCTTTTTCCACCCTGCTCCGCGACCTCGGCATACCCTATCCGAAATTCGGTGTGATTGAAGATGCTGACCAGGCAGTACAACTGTCGCGCGAACTGGGCTTCCCTTTATTGGTGCGTCCGAGTTATGTATTGGGCGGACAGAGCATGAAAATTGTCATCAATGAACAGGAACTTGAGACCCACGTGGTGAACCTTCTCAGAGATATACCCGGCAATAAAGTCCTGCTGGATCACTTTCTCGAAAAGGCCATAGAAGCGGAAGCCGATGCCATCTGTGACGGTGAGGATGCCTATATCATCGGTATCATGGAACACATCGAGCCGGCCGGCATTCATTCCGGGGACAGCAACGCGGTATTGCCACCTTTTGATCTCAGCGATAACGTAATTCGGCAGATTGAAGACATCACCCGAAAGATTGCATTGGCCATGCATGTGAAGGGGCTGATCAATATCCAGTTTGCCGTGAAGAACGAAGTGGTGTATGTCATCGAAGCCAACCCCCGCGCATCCCGTACAGTGCCGTTTATCGCCAAAGCATACGATGAACCATACGTCAACTATGCGACCAAACTCATGCTGGGCGATAAGAAACTGAAGGATTTCAGCTTCCACCCCCGCAAGCAGGGCTATGCCATCAAGATACCTGTGTTTTCTTTTGAAAAATTCAGGGATGTCAATAAGGAACTAGGTCCGGAAATGAAATCCACGGGTGAGGCCATTTATTTCATCGACGATCTGCAGGATGATTTCTTCCAGCAGGTATACAGTGAGCGCAACTTATACCTCAGTCGTTGATTGCGGAACCCATGAACGTATCAATCCCTCTCGTACATGTCTGACTTTCTCTTTGTGATGTTGATTGTGTTACTGGTCTTCGGCGTTTTTCGCCGTTGGATAGCCTTTTTCATTTTAGGTGCTGTATCCAAAAAGCTGATGAAAGAAATGAGCCGCATGGCACAGCAGCAGCAAGAGCAGTTCAGCCGTCAGCAGCAGTCCAAGCAACAGGGGAACGTGCATGTGGAGGGCGATACCCGTCAACGCAAATCTTCCCGCGACGACCGGGGTGACTACGTGGATTTCGAAGAGGTGAAGGATTGATTCATCCTGTTGAAAGGTATGCTGTGCCGATGGGTTTGTCCGGATTTTTGGCAGCCGGTGAATGCGTAAGAATCACTATTTTCATCCTCTTAAATAGCCTATGAAAACGAATCTACTGAAACAACTGGAACCCCATCTGATCGCTTTTGGCGTTTTTCTGCTGGTGTCCATCGTTTATTTCTCACCTGCGATTTCCGGCAAGGCACTGGATCAGCACGATATCAACATGTGGTTGGGAATGCAGAAAGAGATTGCCGATTACCGGGAAGCGACCGGCGAGGAGGCCCTCTGGACCGGTTACATGTTCAGTGGCATGCCGGCTTACCAGATTTCTGTGTTGTATCCGGCCAATCTGATGAAGCAGGTCAACGAATTTTTGTGGCTGTGGCTGCCCAATCCCGTTAACCTCTTGTTTCTGGCATTGCTGGGCTTTTACCTTTTGCTCATTGCGCTGAAAGCGGATTTTCGTATAGCCATGGCCGGTGCTTTCGCTTACGCATTTTGTTCATTCTATTTCGTCTCCATACAAGCCGGCCATAATTCCAAGGTGCATGCTATCGCACTCATTCCGCTGGTGTTTGCGGGGGTGATGATGGCCTACCGGGGAAAGTGGTTGCTGGGAGCTGCTGTCACAGCCGTAGGACTGAGTCTACAGATATACGCCAATCACCTGCAGATCACCTACTATACGGCTATCACCATCGGCTTGCTGGTGCTGTTTGAAGTGCTGCGTGCAGTGATGGAAAAGCGCATCCCACAGTTTTTGACGGCAAGTGCGGCATTGGCCGTTGCTGCAGCACTCGCCGTTTTGCCCAATATCACCAATTTGCTTCTGACCTACGAATACGGCAATTACTCGACACGCGGACAGTCGGAGTTGACCGAAAAGAAGGTGAGCACCGGTTTGGATAAGGACTATGCTCTCGGTTGGAGTTATGGTAAGTTGGAGACGATGACCTTGCTGATTCCCGACTTTTCCGGCGGATCGTCCAATTACCCGCTGACAAAAAAATCAGAAACCTATAAGGCAATAGCTGCTCAGGCGGGAGATGCGCAGGCCCGATCGTTCAGCGAAGCAGCTCCGCTTTACTGGGGAGATCAGCCGATGACATCCGGTCCCGTCTATGTTGGTGCTATCGTAATATTGCTTTTTGTATTGTCCATGTTTCTGCTTGACGGCATAACCCGTGCCTGGGCCCTGAGCGCGACCTTATTATTCATCATGCTCAGCTGGGGAAGGCACTTTCCCGCATTGACCGATCTTTTCTTCGACCATTTCCCTGGATACAGCAAATTCAGGTCGGTCGCTATGGCGCTTACCATTGCCTCCTTTGTATTGCCACTGGCGGGCATGTTGGGTCTGATGCGGTTTGTGGATGCCTCGGTGTCTGCTGAGAAAAAGAAGAAGGCCCTGTTTTATTCATTCTACTTCACCGGTGGGCTCGTGCTCCTTTTCGCTTTGTTGCCGGGGCTTTTCTGTGATTTCAGCGGAGAGGGCGACGAGCAGTTGAAGCAATACGATTGGTTGCTGGCGGCATTGCGCCAGGACCGCGAATCCATTCTCCGTACCGATGCATTCCGTAGTTTGTTCTTCATTACAATCGGCTTTGTCTTGCTGTGGTCATGGCTGAACGACAAATTGAAATTGAATGTAGCACTTCCCCTGCTCGCTTTCTTTATCCTGATGGATATGTGGGGCGTAGATAAGCGTTACCTCAATGATCAGGATTTCACCTCAAAGTCAAAGGCTGAACAGCCCTTTACGATGACTGCTGCAGACCAGCAGATACTGCAGGACAAGAGTTATTTCCGTGTGATGAATACCACGGTGAGCACTTTCAACGATGCGAGTACATCCTATTTTCACCGTTCTATCGGTGGCTACCACGGCGCCAAACTCAAGCGCTACCAGGAGCTGATCGAGTATCAGATCAGTAAGGGCAACATGAATGTGTTGAACATGCTGAACGCAAAATATTTCATTGTGCGCAATCCGCAGGACCAGTCTCCCATGGTACAGATGAACCCCGGAGCCTTGGGCGCTGCATGGATTGTCAGCGATTGGAAGATTGTTGGTGATGCCGATGCCGAGATGAAAGCACTCGATAGTCTGGATACAAAATCCACGGCTGTAATCGATCAGCGCTTTGC
>CAZPCA010000094.1:0-6676 GCA_964584995.1 uncultured Bifidobacterium sp. | reverse complement strand
CCTGCCGGTGTTCACAAGGTGGAGTTTAAATTCGAACCCGAGGCTTACCATCGCGGAGAACAGATGGCGATGGCCGGTTCTTTGGCTGTGCTTCTCTTATTTGCAGGAGCTACATTTATTACCTTGCGCAAGAAGGAGAGCTGATTGCGTCCTACCACCCCATGGAGAAGGTACTGCTGATCACCTATTACTGGCCGCCCAGCGGAGGTGCCGGTGTGCAGCGTGCATTAAAATTCGTCAAGTATTTCAGGGCGTACGGTCTTGAGCCGCTGGTACTGACCGTACAGCCGGATAAGGCAAGTTATCCTGTCATTGACGCGACCCTGCTGGAGGATGTCCCGCTAGATGTGAAGGTCTATTATGCCAGTTCATTCGAGCCGCTGAATATCCTCTCTTCCCTGGTAGGTAAAAAGAATGTGCCGTATGGAGGCTTTGCCAATGCCAATAAGGATTCCTTTACCCAGAAATTGTTACGCTGGGTGAGAGGCAATTTCTTCATTCCCGATGCCAGGGTGGGATGGGTCAATGCAGCTGTCGTGGCTGCTTCTGAGATCATCCAGAAGAACGGTATCCGGTCCGTGATGATATCGAGTCCTCCTCATTCATCACAGTTGATAGGGTTGAAATTGAAGCGTGTTTTCCGCGACCTGAAGTGGGTGGCCGATATGCGAGACCCCTGGACCGATATTTACTATTACAAGGATTTGCTGCATACGGGTATTGCCGCGGCTAAAGATGCACGGCTTGAACGGGAAGTGTTGAGCGGTGCCGATGATGTAGTGGTTGTGAGTGATGCCATTCGCAAATCATTTTTGAAAAAGCGTGCGGATTTACCTGTGCAGAAGTTTCATGTGTTGCCGAACGGATACGATGAGGACGATTTCAGGGAGGCGCCCCATCCTGCAGCAGATGAATTCATCATCACCTATGTGGGCACATTGGCCGATAGTTACCGTCCTGAGATTTTTTTCAATGCATTCCGGGAATTGATCGCTGCAGAAAAGAACGCCAAGCTTTTGTTCCGCTTCGTAGGCAATACGCCCTGGACAATCCGTAAATCGATTGAAGCGTCTGGCTTGACCGATTATTGCGAATGGATCGGTCATGTGAGCCACAAGGAGGCCGTACACTATATGACTTCTTCGCATGCCTTGTTGTTGATCATACCGGACACGGAGGGTGCAGAGGGGATACTGACAGGAAAATTGTTTGAGTACCTTGGAGCCCACAGGAACATCATCGGTATTGGTCCTCCGGCAGGTGATGCTGCCGCGATCATCCGGCACTGCGCGGCTGGCAGGATGTTTAGTCGTACCGAGGGGGCGGAGTTGCTGAAATGGATGTCATCACTGTATGCCGCACACCTGGATGGAAAATCCTATGTTGCGGGCAATGCCCAGGTGGAGGGGTACCGGCGCAGTAACCTGACAGCTGTGATGGCCTCTTTATTGAAATCGAACAATGCAAAGAATGTTTAGGCCATGTGTGGAATAGCAGGTTTTATCGATCCGGGAATGCATGCCGGTGCCCGTGAAGGGGTACTGGAATCCATGCTGGAGATGATTGCACACCGTGGGCCTGATGCCAGAGGCAAGTACCTTGACGGTCCTATGGCACTGGGTCAAAACAGGCTTTCCATCATCGATCTGAGTGCTGATAGCAATCAGCCGATGGAGCGGAACGGCAACTACATCGTCTACAATGGCGAAGTGTACAACTACCGTGAAATCCGTAAAGAACTGGAGCAGGCGGGTGTGCAGTTCAAGACCTCATCCGATACGGAAGTCATCATGGCTGCCTATGAAGCCTACGGTCCCCGCTGTGTAGATCGCTTTGTGGGCATGTGGGCCTTTGCATTGTGGGATGCAAGGGAGCAGCATTTGTTTTGTTCCAGGGATCGGTTCGGTATCAAACCGTTTTTCTATTTTTTGCAGGGCGAAGGTTTTTATTTTGGTTCAGAATACAAGGCGTTTTTTCCGGTGCCCGGCTTCACCAGGGAACTCAACAAAGACATGGTGTACCGCGGTCTTCAGTTGGGATGGAATGCATGGTACGACGAAACCTATTACAAGCGGCTGCAGGCATTGCCCCCGGCGCACAATCTTATTTTCAAACCCAGTTCATCGCCTGTCATCAAGCGGTACTGGGATATCGATACTGCACAGCAGCAGGATTATTCGTACGAAGAAGCGACTGTTGTTTTTCGGACGGCATTTCAGGAAAGCATGCAGCTCCACATGCGCAGCGATGTGGAAGTGGGAGCATGCTTGAGTGGAGGAATAGATAGTTCTGCGATTGCATCTGTAGTAGGACGTGATTTCGAAAATCTCCCGTTCAAGACTTTTACGGTTTATTACGAGGAGAAAGACGAAGTGGACGAACGCCCATGGGTCAGGAAGGTGCTCGATGCTTATCCCTCTTTGCAGCCATTTTATTTCACCCCTGGTGACGACGAGATCCGTGCGGAGTTTTCCCGTGCAATCTGGCATGCCGATGTTCCATTGGCAGGTTCGTCGCCCTTGTCGCAATATTTCGTGATGCAGCTCGCTTCCCGTCAGGGCATCAAAGTGCTCCTCGACGGGCAAGGTTCCGACGAAATGCTCGGCGGGTATATGCATTCTTTTTATCGCTTGCTGGGAGAGGACTTCAGAAAGCTGCGCTGGATGGATTTGTTCAGTGAATGGAATGCACATTCCAGTTTGCAAGGCTTTGGTGCTACGAAGAAAACAGATTTATTGTTGAAGAGTGTGCTGGCCGGCATGCAGAGTGAGCAGCAGTTGTATGCACTGGAGTATAAAAAATACCTGACCTTTTTACCGAAAGACAACGGCCTTCCGTTCCGCTTACACGATAAGGAAGGTACGCGGCTGAACCAATTCTTGTATCAGCTGACTTTCGCAAGCAGCCTTCCGACGCTGCTGCAATTCGAAGACCGTAACTCCATGGCTTTCTCGATAGAGTCGCGTGTTCCCTTCCTCGACCATCGATTGGTGGAACTGGCATTCAGGCTTCCCGATAGTGCCAAGATCAGCAAAGGTGTGACCAAAAGGGTGCTGCGCGATGCCTTGAAAGGAATTCTGCCGGAGGCCATTGCCGGTCGAAAGGATAAAAAAGGATTTGTCACACCGGGAGAGGTGAAGTGGTTGCGCGGACCTTTATCTTTTCTGCTCGACCAGCATTTTTCCGACATCGATTTTCTGAACCAATCCAAAGTGCAGGAAGTATTGGCCGACTTCAAGCGCGGCGACAACCGTCAGGCTAACCTGGTGTGGAGGCTCGCCGTGTTACGTTACTGGATGGACCATTGATCCTGTCACTTTTTCAATCAGCCGGAGCAGGAGCTCACGGCGGCGTGTCTCCGTAAAGCGGCTTGCAATGAGCTGCCGGATCTTCTCCGGATTCCGCGGTTCGACATGTTTCAGCAGTACTTCCAGTTCATGTACGGAACGGTGTTCCAGGATGTATCCCTCCCCGTTCACGATCTCAGGCATGGAAAAAACACCGGCGACCACAGGCGTACAGCCACAAAGCATGGCTTCGCAAAGAGCATTCGGGAAGCCTTCTGCCATCGACAGCTGCAGGTAAAAGGTGTGTTTGCTATACTCGGCAGACAATTCAGCGTTGGGGATCGGAGGCAATACAGTGACATTGGGAGAGTGCTCCGGAAGTTCGATTCCTTTCGGTACTCCGGCAATGGTGAATCTGTATTCCGGGAAGCGTCGTGCCACTTCGAGAATAAGGTCGATGCCTTTCAACGCGACCTGAAAAGGATATTCAAATGCTCCCGACAAGGTGAAAAAGCTGTGGGGCGTGCGTACGTTGCTTTGCGATTTCCATTTCTCCGGATCGTATCCATTCTCGATGACAGTATAAGGCAGATGGATTTCAGGAAGGAATGCTTGCACGCCTTGCGAGGCGGGTTCATTGGGGTCGTAACGGTAATCGCATGCGAACAGTGTGCTGTGCTTGGGCGCCATGTGATCGCAGAGGCGAAACGACCAGGCCGTAAAGTTCTTGAGTATTGGCCGGTTGAAATTGCCATAGCCGATGCCTGGGAAGGAAACACAATCGGTGCCCCCGGAAATGATAATCGACTTTTTTCCAGTGATTCGTGCGAAAAGGCAGGGAAGAAAACTATGGTATCCTGCGAATTGGCAGACGAAGAGGTCGAAGGACCATCCCTTTCGTAGCAAAAAAAATAACTGCTCAATCAAACGCAGGGGTAGATGGTGCTTCCTGTCGACCTTGAATGCATACGAATGCACGCGCCCTGCATCTTTCAAAATTGACTCGTCTTTTCGGACGAAGGTCGAAAAATGGAGATAGGTGTGCAGGATGTTCATGGCTATGCAGGTTTGCGTGCAACGACAATCATGCCTGCACAAAAAAACTCGGTCCTGGGCAGACGCACGAAGCGGTCGTCGATCCGGCAAACAATTTTTTCAATCACCTGGAAAGATTTGAGGACCCATTTCTTGAGGGATTTGAAACGGACCCGCTGCTGGTTGTGTTCGTCCAGGGTTACACCGAAGGACATGGGGATGATACGGGTGGAAGCGATCACCTCAAGTCCTGCAGCACTGCAATGCTTCTCCAGTTCTTTCAGTCCCATGACTCGGTGAATATTGTAAACTGGGCGATTCATCCATTTCTGCAGCCAGCCTGTGATGCCTGTTAGATTGGGGATGGTGGTCACGATCAGGCCACCGGGTTTGCTGAATGCCGCGATGTGCCGGATCACATCGGCTGTATCGTCGAAGTGTTCAACCACTCCGAAAGAACAAACAATGTCAAAAGTGCCGGTCAAGGCCGCAGGCGGATGAAAGAGGTCGCCTTGATGGATGGTGCCCGGAACACGGTCCCGTTCCAGAATTTTACGGGTCTGCTCGCATCCGTATGCGGAATAATCAAGGCCGGAAACAGCGTAGCCGAAATAGCGGTGGTAATAGGAGAGGTAAACGGAGTTGCCACACCCTATTTCTGCGAGCTGTAAGCATTCCTTAGGCAAAATCTTTTCATAAAACGAGTGGATTTCCCGGAAAGCGTAGTTGCTGGCATCGGGAGGTGTCAATTGTACAGGCGGCGGCATCGTGTATTGCTGCCAGAATGACGACCAGTATTCTTCGCCAGCCTTATCCTGATTGACTGCCTCCATGTTTTTATTTTGTAGCCCTTGCTTCAACACCGTTCCCGCCCGTGTTGATCCAGATGTTTTTAGCCTTCAGTGATTCGAGTGTATGTGCTATTTGCTTCGGAGTGCGAAGGTGTTTGTAGTAATCCGTTAACTGGTCGTAGGTGTCGAGTTTGCTCCATTCGTAGTGAAACTTCCGGTCTTGATCCGGGTAATACCTCATGTAAACGATCAGCGGGGAGATGCGGTGGAGCAACCAGTTGAGTAGCGGTAGTTTTCTAAAAGCCCAATGAAGTGGAAAGAAAAAATCGACCAGTCCGTCCACTATTTTTTTAGACCTGGCGGGTTTCATTTCTTTGAGTACAGCTCTGAACAAGGGCGTAAGTGTCGAGTAGTATCCGATTCTCCATTTATAGTGATCGATCACGAGCAAGCCGCCGGGCTTGACTTTAGCCCAAAGGCAGGCGATTGTTTTTTCCGGATCCGGTGTGTGTTGGATTACGCCAAGGCAAACAACTATGTCAAAGGCATCGTCAGGGTAGGGAAGTTCGTAGACACTGGCCTGAGCGATCTGATAATTGTCTGCTGACCCTATGTTTTCTTTGTTGACTTCCACAGCTACACTCAAATCCACCGAGTGGATCAGTCCTCCGCCTTTCACGAGTAGTTCCGTGAATCTTCCCGCTCCGGCACCGACTTCCAGTACGGTTTTCCCTTTGAGCGCCTCAATGGGAAAGCCCAGGCAGCGTTCCAGTCGGCTCTGAGTGATATCGGTTTTGCTGAAGCTGTCGAGCTGTGTTTTGGCAAATGTTTTCCATTGCAGTCCGAATGCAGAGGCGTAGTTATCCTCTGGTACGAATCGGGGAATCCCTTTCACAATGGGATAGTGCTCTCCATCATCGGAACGGAGCTGTTCGCCCATCTGCTGCAGGGGGAGTCCGTTTTTTGGGGAAGAATAGGGTAGAAGTGCTGACATATTTACGGCGATGAAATTACCAAATTCTTCGGTTGACTGCTTTTATTAGATTTGTACTCCATGTGCGGTTTTGCCGGATTTATTGATTTTAAGGGGGCTGGTGATGAACAGTTGGTTGAAGCCATGGCTGCCACCTTGATTCACCGGGGGCCTGACGATGCGGGTACGGCCTTTTTTCGGGAGCAGGACACCGTCATTGGCCTGGGTTTTCGCAGGCTATCGATCATCGATTTGAGTCCCGCCGGACATCAACCCATGCATTCCGGGGATGAGCAGGTTACCATCATGATGAATGGGGAGGTGTACAATTATGCATTCATCCGGAAGGAGCTCGAGCAAGAAGGGTGTAGTTTTCGTTCCGGCTCTGATACGGAGGTGGTCTTGCAGGCATATTGCCGCTGGGGCATTTCGGCTCTCAGCAGGTTCATTGGTATGTTCGCCATCGTACTGCTGGACAGGTCCAGCAAGCAGCTGTTTCTCATCCGCGACAGGGCAGGCGTAAAACCACTCTTTTACCATGTACATCCGAGCGGAGTTTTGTTCGGCTCCGAGCTCAAAGCATTTCACCG
>CAZPCA010000093.1:0-10274 GCA_964584995.1 uncultured Bifidobacterium sp. | reverse complement strand
GAAATCACGCCCACAGTACCGAGCGGATGGTATTGCTCATACATGCGGTGACGGCTGCGTTCGCTGTGCATGGTAAGACCGTAAAGTTGGCGGGAAAGACCGACCGCGAAGTCGCAGATATCGATCATCTCCTGCACTTCACCCAGTCCCTCCTGGTAGATCTTGCCCATCTCGTAGGAAACGAGGCGTCCGAGTGGCTCCTTGAATTCCCTGAGGGCATCGCCCATCTGCCGAACGATTTCTCCACGCTTGGGTGCCGGCATCATACGCCAGACCTTGAAGGCATCTTCCGCCGTTTGCATGATCTTCTCGTAATCGTCGGTGGTCGCCTGCTGTACGGAAGCGATGAGCTTCCCGTCGGCGGGTGAATAGGAGGGAAGTAGTTCACCGGTGGTTTTGAACCATTGGTTGCCGGTGCTGGCACCGTGATTGGTGGGTTCTATGCCAAGTGTTTGGAGCATCTCGGCTATTTTGTGATCGCCTGTCGTCATGATAATGCGTTGCGTGAGTGGATGAGTTGTTTTCGGGGCACAAAGTTAGGAAGAAATCCAGCCCTTTTGACCGGCTTTCAAACCTAAAAGACCTTTACCGACCATTCGAATGAATGGGATGCCTGTGCTGGAAGCCGGAGTATGCCCTCTTTTTCTTCCAGTAATCCTGAACTTGCGGTACTGTCAGCGATACCTTGCCAGGGTTCGATACAGACGAAATCTCCGCCTTTGGCCGCCCAGAGTCCGAGATACGGGGCCTGGCGGGTGTCCACTTCTATGCCGTGCCCGTGGCGGTGGGAAAGGAGTGAAACCTTGTCCGATTGCAGGTCTTTCAGGACGATGGCGTCCTCTTCGAAGAGTTCCGCGGTAAGAGGCAGGTCGCAGCCATCGAGGAATGCCTGGGCTTCTCCGCTCAGCAGTCCTTGTTGCAGTTTCCATCTTCCGGATTTTTCGGCACTGCTGAAGCGTATGAAATGGTCTTCGCGGGTAGCGCGCACGTCGATGGGTACGCGGAAGGCCGGATGTGCCCCGATGGAAAAATACATGTCACTTTCATCTCTGTTGTAGATGTCGTAGGTTATGGTCAGCACGTCTTCCGAGAGCGAATAGGTGGTGTCCAATAGGAAACGGAAGGGGAACACGTTACGGCTTTCCGCGTCATCGCACAGGCGGAAGACTGCCTTGTGGAGGTCCTGCTCCTGCAGTGTGAACAGTCGCTCTCTGGCGAAGCCATGCCTCGAAAGGGTGTATTCATGACCGTTATAGAGGTATCGCTTGTTTTTCAGTTCTCCCACAATGGGAAAGAGCAGGGGCGAATGTTTGGGCCAAGCCGGCCCTGCTTGCCAGATATATTCCAGCCGGTGCCGGCGGTGGTACAAGCTGCGGAGCTCTGCACCGAAGGGATGGATGCCGGCCCTTAACGATTCGTTGCCGATGGTGATCAGGTCCATGCTGCTATTACTGTACGTTGTTCACAGCTTGATGCAGACGTTTTTTTCCTCTGTGAAGAACCGCAGGGCCTCAAATCCTCCCTCGCGGCCTACACCCGATGCTTTCACGCCTCCGAAAGGTGTCCGTAGGTCGCGCAGTAGCCAGCAGTTGACCCATACGATGCCACTTTGCAAAAGCGCCGCCACACGGTGAGCCCGGGTGAGGTGTTGGGTCCATACCGAGGCAGCAAGTCCGTAGCGGGTGCTGTTGGCGTAGCGCAAGACTTCTTCTTCGGTATCGAAAGGCTGCAATGTGACCACAGGTCCGAAAATCTCTTCCTGGTTCGTACGGCAGTCGAATGGAAGCCCCTCAATCACCGTCGGTGCGATGTAATAACCTCCGGCCAGATCGCCTTCGGGCTGCACACTGTTGCCCCCACATAGGATACTTCCTCCCTCTTCCCTGGCAAGTTGGATGTAATGCAGGATTTTTTCCTGATGAGGCTGCGATACGATGGCGCCGAGCCAGTTTTCATCGTTCATGGGGTCGCCTACCTTGAGTTTCCTGACTTCCTCAACGAAAGCATCCCTGAAGCGTTCGTAAAGCGGTCGTTCGATGAAGATGCGCGAGCCGCAGAGGCAAATCTCTCCCTGGTTAGCGAAGGAAGACCGCACACTGGTCTTGACGGCTTTGTCGAACTCGCAGTCGGCGAACACGATATTCGGATTTTTTCCTCCCAGTTCAAGGGATAACTTCTTGAACATGGGTGCTGCCGTACGGGCGATTTCTTCGCCTGTTTTTGTACCGCCGGTAAACGATACCGCTTCAATGGCCGGGTGTGCGACGATCGCCTTCCCCACCTTGTGGCCGTATCCGTGTACGATGTTCAATACACCCGGTGGAATCCCTGCCTCCAGACTCAGTTCTGCGAGCATGTAAGCCGTCATAGGCGTGATTTCGGAGGGCTTCGCCACCACGCAGTTGCCCGATGCCAGTGCAGGTGCGATTTTCCAGGAGAACAAATACAGCGGAAGGTTCCAGGGTGATATGCAACCGGCTATGCCGATGGGTGTGCGCAGGGTGTAATTGAGCGCCATGTCCCCCATGCTGTGTGTTTCCGTGGAAAGGTGCAGTGCGGCCGTAGCGTAAAAATGAAAATTGGATACCGCACGTGGAATGTCCACCGAGCGGGAGAGCCAGAGCGGTTTGCCGTTGTCGATGGATTCCGCTACGGCAAACTTCTCCAGGTTCTTTTCTATAAGTTCGCTCAACCGGATCAACAGGGCGGACCTGTCTTCCGTTCGCATGGCGCTCCAGTGCGGAAAGGCCTTTTGGGCTGCCGCTACCGCCGCCTCTACATCGCGTTCGTCACTGTCCGGGATCAAGCTGTATACTTTCCCGGTGGAGGGTTGGTAATTGTCGAGATACGCTCCTGAAAAAGGTGCGCACAATTGTCCCCCGATGAGATTCTTTATTTGTTGCATGTGCAGTAATTCACTGCAAAACTATGCACTGTAAAATGCCAACTCGGTCGAATACCGATTATTTTTCCTACTTCTCATAGATCTTGGCATACTACTTCAGGGCTAGCCTAATTGCATGTTTCTTGCAAAAGCCTTCTGATTTTAGTAACTTGCCGATCCTGCCGTTCCCTTACCCGGCGGGTTCAGCTTGAAATCAATCCTACGCTCCATCGCCTCCCTGGGGCCATGCATGTTCATGGCTGCATGTTTACTGTGGCTGTGTTGCGCTGCTGTTGCTGCGCAGGCACAGTCTGTGGAGGCCGTACGGCTGATGTGCTATAATCTCCTGAATTATCCGGATGCGACGAGTCTGTCGGCGGATACGTCCTTGCGCAATCCATACTTCAGATCGATTGTTGCTGCGGCTGATCCGGATATCCTGGTGATCGCTGAACTCAGCTCACTTGCTGGCTACAATGGTTTCCTCAGCCACGTGATGAACGCGAACGGCACTGCATATGGAGCCGCCACCTATATCAACAGTCCGGATACAGACCGGGGGCTTTTTTACAAAACATCCAGATTCCAGTTCGTTTCCAATACGCCGATCGCCACAGGCCTGCGCGATATCAATGAATTCAAACTCGTTCATCTTGCCAGTGGGGATACGCTGCGCGTGTATGCTGTGCATCTCAAGGCGAGCACCGGTGTGTCGAATGAACAGCAACGCTCCTCGGAAGTGGATAGCCTGCGCAAGCGTACCAATGCCTTGCCTCCCGGTTCCCATTTTGTAGTGTGCGGTGATTTCAACATCTACGGCAGCGGTGAAACTGCTTATCAGAAACTCTTGCAGCCACAGGCCGGAACGGAAGGTGAATGTTACGATGCGCTGAATCTGCCCGGTATATGGAACAGTCCTGCTTATGCGGCATACCATACGCAGTCTCCACGTGTTCGGGCTTTCGGTGGTGGTGCTACCGGCGGCATGGACGATCGCTTCGACATGATTCTCTATTCGAAGGCGGTGCGTGATTCCGGAGGTGTTTTTGCTGTCCCGGGTTCACTGACCGCTTTCGGCAATGATGGTAACCATTACAACGATTCCATCAACCGGCCACCCAATACAGCAGTTCCGGTCGCCGTGGCCAACGCATTGCACAATGCGTCGGATCACCTGCCTGTACTGCTTACCTTGAACTTTACAAATCCTGGTGGGGCATTACCGGATGCAGGTGTAAGTGCGTTTGTACAGCCATCTTCTTCCTGTCCGCAACAAGCCGTCACCTTGAAAGTGCGTGTGAAAAACTATGGAGGATTTCCGCTGCAGTTGGGAAGTACACCGGTAATCGTCCATCTCAAGTCTACGGCCCCCGATGGATCCATGACGCTGTTCTCAACGGCATTGAATGCAGGAGTGATACAGGCGAATACAGATACACTGGTGGCGTTCAGTCCCACGTATACAATGGTGCAAGGTGGACAATATGTTTTCAATGCCTATACATCGATCAGTACCGGGGATGCGAACGCTTACAACGATACTCTTCCGGATGCTTATTTTTCCATCACGGGGGGAATCGCTCCCGTGCTTTCGCCACAGGGGCCGGTACAGTTGTGTAGTGGTAGCGCTGTTACGCTCCAGGTCAGCGGTGGCGTTGCCTGGCAATGGTCCAACGGAGCTCAGACATCTTCACAGACAGTTTCGACCGCTGGCAATTATTCCGTCAATGTCACTTCCGCGTCGGGTTGTACATCTTCGTTAGGTCCTGTGGAGGTGGTGGTGGCGAGTCCACAGCTCACCGATACTGTTTTCTTCGAAACGATGGGTACTGTATCCACCACCACCAGCATAGCCGCACATGAAACTGCCAACGGATTTCTCAACGATGGACTTTTCATGTCAGGCACGGGCGATATCCGGAATACGCAGGCTTCTGCCGGCTATTCGGGTGCCAGCGGAGGCGCCAATGTGTTTCTCACCAGCACAGCGGGCCGTAATTTTACCATCGGTAATATTCAAACGGTTGGGGCCAGTCAATTGGTATTGCGGTTTGCGGTCTATAAAAGTTCCTCGTCTGCGACCGGTAACGACTTGAAAGTGCAGGTGAGTACAGACGGTGTTGTGTACTCAGACCTGGCATTTCCTGCGCTGCCAACCGGCCTAACGGGATGGTATCACCGAACTGCTACCGGACAGATACCTTCTGTTGCAAATCTACGCATCCGCTTCCTCAACTCCACCTCCGCTTCACAGTACCGTATCGATGACGTATTACTAACGGCCACGGCAGTGCCCACAATAACAGCGTTGGCCGATACGGTGTTATGTCCCGGAAATAATGTTCAATTGGCGGCTTCGGCTGGTTCCACGTATTTATGGTCCACCGGAGCCACCACTTCCGCCATCACTGCCAATGCCCCCGGCGATTACGTGGTGACGGTAGATTGTAATCCATCTGAACCGTTCACGGTACATCCTTGTACCGCACCGGTGCTTCAAGTGGAACTGCTGCTTGAAGGAGCCTATCTTGGAACACAGCAGCTCAGACCTACCCTGTACGAAAACGGAGTGAGCAGCAATCCGTTCGCGAGCGACTCCGTGCGCATCGAGTTGCGGGCAGTCGCCGCTCCGTATGAGGTGGAGTTTCAGACGGTCAGCGTGATGGATGTGATGGGGCACATCGATTGTGTGCTACCGGTGGCATTGGTGAATGCATCCTATTATGTGGTGCTGAGGCACCGCTCTTCTCTGGAAACCTGGAGCAAGTGGCCCGTATTCATAAGTCCTGCTGGCGCCGTCCTTGATTTTAAAAATCCGTGATGCAAAGTGTAACGTCAGAGGCAGGCGGTACGGCCACCGTCAACGGGCAGGTTGATGCCGGTGATGTACGAGGCGGCAGGAGAGGCGAGGAAGGCAATGGCGCAGCCGATTTCTGAGGCGGCGGCAAAGCGGCCCATAGGAATTTCACTCTCCATTTCCTGAATGATTTCGTTCTCCGATTCGCCGGAGTTTCTGGATTTGTTTTCGATAATACTTTGCAGACGTTGCGTACTGGTCGCTCCCGGCAATACATTGTTGACCGTGATGCCGAAGCCGGCCACTTCTCCCGCCAGGGTCTTGGACCAGTTGGCAACAGCTGCCCGCACGGTATTGGATACGCCAAGACCTTTCAGCGGTTGTTTCACCGAGGTGCTGATCACATTGATGATACGGCCGTATTTTTCTTTTTTCATTCCGTCCAGCACAGTCTGCGCCAGGATGTGATTGCAAAGCAAATGGTTGGAGAATGCTGTTGTGAACTCCTCCGTGCGGGCGTTGAGGATGAGTCCGCCGGGAGGACCACCCGTGTTATTAACGAGAATATGGATGGTTTTACCGGATCGTACCAGGCTCTCCACTTTTGTTTTCAACTGAGCGGGCTCACTGTAATCGGCTACAAGATAGCTGTGCTGCTGACCTGCTTCAGCAGGAAGTGATTTTACAGCCTCTCTGAGCTTCTCCTCATTCCGTGCCAGTAGAATGACATTGGCGCCCATACATGCCAGCTCTTCCGCGGCAGCACGGCCTATACCCTGCGTACTGCCACATACCAAGGCGGTCTTCTGTTGAAGATTCATATCCATAGTGCTGCGAAGATAATCCATACCGATGCTGTCTGCATACTATTTTGATAATCTCCCTATTTTAGCCTCAAAATTTAGCGTCATGGCTGTCACAGCACCGTTCAATCTCCAGAAATGGATCGATGAAAACCGGCATTTATTAAAGCCTCCCGTGGGCAACAAACAGGTGTACCAGGCCAACGACGATTTCATCGTCATGGTAGTGGGTGGTCCCAATTCCCGTAAGGATTATCACTGGGAGGAAGCGGAAGAGTTGTTCTATCAACTCGAGGGCGACATCACGGTGAAGATCATCGATAACGGTGTTCAGAAGGATATCCATATCCGTGAGGGAGAAATGTGGTTATTGCCGAAATGCGTGCCGCACTCACCCCAGCGCGGGCCCAATACCATCGGATTGGTCATTGAGCGCTACAGGAATCCGCAGGAGAAGGATGCCTGCATGTGGTTCTGTGAGCAATGCGCCCATAAACTGTACGAAGAGTTCTTCACTTTGGAGGATATTGTAAACCAGCTGCCGCAGGTGATGAATAAATTCTATTCATCCCTGGAATTACGTACCTGCAAGTGTGGTGCTGTAATGGAGCCTCCGAAGCCGGTAGCCTGATGCTTCACTGATCCGAATTTCTTCTCTCAGAATTTCAGTTTTTCCAGTTTGAAGTGAGCGCGTATCCAGCGTGGCAGGATGATGGCTCCGATGAAAAGATAGGGGTAATAGCTCAGCATTCTCCAGAGGATACTCAAGGTGGGCGCAAGTCCTTTGGAGATGAACTCGCCCAGAAAATCGGTGAACATGTATTCTGCGAGACCGCTGCCGCCCGGAGTCGGACTCAGCAGGATGATGATGCCCATAATGACCTGCTTGCCGTAAATGACGAAATCGGCGAAGGGTGTTTCTCCCTGAAAGGCATGGATGATGCAATTGACAATCGAATAGCGTGCTGTCCAGGAAACGAAGGTGCTGCCGATACACCAGTACCAGTATTTTCGGCTTTTGTTTCGAAGTCCGTTCGAGGCAATGACCAGCTGTTCGCCCGTCGTATGTGCGGAGGTTTTCCAGCGGTTTAGCAGTGGAACGGAAAATAAACGGATCAGGATTTTCTTGACGAAGTAGGGATTGATAAACAACGCATATGCGACGAACAGTTTGTAGGCGACAATGAGGAAGTACACCGTCCAAAAGGTGTAAAAAATACTGTCGCCCAGGCTGGTGTTGAGGTGTACTCCTGAGAACAACCCTTCCTTACCGGCCAGCCAGTATACAAGGGGCGCCATGACTGCGAGAAAAATGCCATCAAGAAAGGATGAGTTGAGGATGGCGGTGATGCTTCTTCCCATCTGCATGCCTTCTCGGTTCAGAATGAGAATGGCGAAGATAAATCCTCCTCCCAGCATACCCGGAGCCAGAGCCGAACTGAACTCCCAGAGCATGATCACGATGAAGGACCGGTACCAGTCCAGGTGCTTCTCCGTTAGTATGCGGATCCTCACCATATAAGCCCAGTCGCGGACAATCACCGATAGCACAGCCAGCAAAAACCAGCCGGTCGAATTCATCGTCCAGTTAACCGCTTTAAAGGCATTGGCATCAAAATCTTTCAGAAACAACCATACTGCCACACCGAGACCTATCAATACGGGCCAGATGATTCGCTTGGGCGAAAAGTGCTTCAGGATTTCTTTCGGATCAGTTTGCATCCTCTGCTGAAGGGGCCGGGGCTTGGGGCGCCGCTTCGGGGGTACTGATCACGAAATTATTAAAACCTTCTCCCATGAAGATGAGCAGGGTACGGTTCTGCAGAAGCTCGAGCAATGCCAAAAAGGTGAATACGGCGTGTAGACGGCTGCTGCATGCTTCGAAGAGCTCTACAAAATTAGCCTGTGGTTTACGGGAAAGCAGACTGCGAATGTGATCCTTCTGTGTATCGATGGTGTAGGGGAATTGAACTACCGTATGGATGACCTTGTTTTGCTGGTCATCGAAGCGGGTCATCACCTTTTCAAAGGTGGCAATGAGGCGATACAGGGTCAGTTGATTCAGCTCTCCGGCGTATCCGGTATCTGTAGTGGTCACCAGTTTCGACAGTTCCTGTTGCAGGTTGCCGCGCTGGAAACGCTGGAGTCGCTCATCTTCGAGTGCACGCAGATCTTCGGCCGCAGCTTTGAACTGTTTGTAGTCGAGCAGCTGACGAACCAGGTCCTGACGCGGATCGATTTCGTTGCCATCTCCGTCTTTCTCGTAACGGGGTAGCAGCAGCTTTGCTTTTATTCGCATCAGCGTGGCCGCTACGAGGATGAATTCACTGGCCAGTTCGATGTTCATCGATTGCATCTGGTGCATGTATTCGAAAAAATCGTTGGTAATCCGGGCGATGGGAATATCGTGGATGTCCAGCTCATCCCGTTCGATGAAAAAGAGGAGCAGGTCGAACGGACCTTCAAATTGCGGGAGTTTTATTTCGAAGCTTTCTGACACGGCGATTCTTCAAAGTTCCGTTATTTTTTGCTCCTTACAAAATACAGCTAAAAAGAAAAGGCTGCCCTGTTGAGGCAGCCTTTTCTGAAACGGAAGAGTTCTTAGAAATACAGGTTAAGAACGAGGTTACCGCTGAAGTTGTCGGTGTCAAAACCGAAAGAAGAAGATTTGCCGGTAGTGATCGGGTCGATAGAATCTCCACCGATTGAACCAGAAATTTCACCTTCGCCGGTGCTGGTCATTGAGAGGCCCCAGCCGAATTCACCGCCTACTGACATCTTCGGAGCGAAGAAATATTCTGCACCGATGAAGCCACGGATGCCCAAACCGAAAGTGCTGCCGGATTTGTCTTCGATGCTGATAGCACCCAAAACTTCGTCAGTACCATCCCATGTTTCTTTAGCGCCGCTCAGCATGATCATCGCTTCTGCGCCATAGATACCACGCAGACGGCCTTTGCCGCGGTATTTCTGGATACCACCACCGATAGCGATGTTGTTACCTGAATTTTTGATTTCAATAGAATCGATGTCAGCAGCGCCGTCTCCGTCTACATCAACAGATTGGTCAGCAGCTTTGGAAGAACCGAAACCTAAACGAACATAAGCACGGTACGCAGTATTCGCATCTTTCATCATCTTACCCGTGATCACCTGATCGTTAGCCCAATCAAAAGAGGGGGCGGCGTTGTCGCCATTCATCAGGTTACCGAAATACTCCAGGGTAGAATTAGCACCTACTCCAATGCTCCAATCTCCTGCTTCAGGAAGGATAGGGGTGCCTTTTTTTGAGGTCATGTCTTGCGCTGATACAGCTGCACTGACAAACAATGCTACAATTAGTAAGCTCTTTTTCATTGTTTTTTTTAGTTAAGGTTGCCGGCAAAAGTATGGTCAAATACATTACATATCCAAATTTCGAGGGCTGCGTAATGAACATGCCATTGTTTATAAGCAGGTTGGCGTACCCGTTTTACATCAATAACATGTAGATTTTCAGCCTCTTAGTTCATATGGCATACGCCCAAACAACTACGTCTGGATTTTAATCATAGTGAAGGATGAGCATTGTTTGCCACGTCCATGGATGTCCGTTCGGATGTATTTTCACCTCCTCCGGTACAACACCGGTATAACCATCCTGCCGCCGGAATCAGTGTGTATTGCCGATTTCGGCGACCACTTCCTGGTAGATTCCCTCGGCAATCTCCGGAAATACCTTTTCGCTGATTTCGCTATCCCGGCTGGAGTCGGACGGGAAAAAAGCCCTGGCATAGTTACTGCGAAGCAC
>CAZPCA010000092.1:0-10299 GCA_964584995.1 uncultured Bifidobacterium sp. | reverse complement strand
AGACTTACAGCTACGACCACTACATTCGAAAGTAACTGATCTATCATGTCGTCCATTAAAAAACCGATGATAGCCGCCGGCATGAACGCAATGGCCAGTTTTTTATAGAATGATATACTCTGCAGAAAGCGTTTATAGTAGAGAAACACTACGGATAAAATGGCTCCGAATTGGATGGCTACTGTGAAAGTCTTGGTGAAAGGATCTGCCGCAATGCCCATCAGTGAGGAGGCGATGATCATATGACCGGTCGATGATACAGGCAGAAACTCTGTAATGCCTTCTATCACCGCAAGAATTATCGCCTCGGTAAATGTCATGGGATTTTAATCCGCCTTTTTAACGATGGCGTAAATGCCGAGTGCGTAACCCAGCATGACGATAACGGGAGCAAGGCTTATCCTGCGGAAACTGAATACCGCTTCATTGAATTCGTTCGGATTGTCGGCTCTTCCGCCTGCCATCAGGAAGTAACCAACAAGCAGTAACGCTGCGGATATGAGAAGGAGAATGTAGTTTTCCCTCCCAAAGGCGAAGGCAGCATCGTCCGTCTTTTCCCCTGTGGAAAAAGATTTTTTGTCTTTGGCGATTTTGGACATGGTAGTCAAACTAGGTTTTCTGTGCGGTAGCGAAGATATCTATTCACGGCAAACCAGGTGCACGTCAAGGATAGAAAAATTCCGCAAAGAAAAAGCGTGACTGCAACCACCAGAATCAATTCAATATCCTGAATCATAGCCAGTTCAGGGATTTTGATGGCGGCAAAATAGGACAAAGCTCCGATCAGCAATAGACTAATCAGCGCACCAAGAATTCCATTCCATATACTGGTGATAAGGAACGGTTTCAGAATGAATCCTTTGGTAGCCCCAACCAGCAGCATACTTTTGATAAGTAGCCTTCGGGCATATAATGAGATGCGAATCGTGTTGTTGATCAATGTGACCGAAACGATTATTAATAATACGCTGAATGCGAGTAAGATCCAGGTGATGGTGCGAAGGTTGCGGTTGATGCTTTCAACCAGCGACGGCTGATAGTCGATTTGATGTACCAGCGGATGCCGTTTGTACCCGGCAAGAAAATTGCCAATACTTATTTCATCGGAAAATCCCGCCTTGAAACGGATGTCAATACTTGGATAGAGGGGATTGTAGCCTAAAAATTGAATAAAATCCTCACCGAGCTCATTTTTCAGCATCTCCGCTGCTTCTTCCCGGCTGACCCATTTGCAGGATTTGATCTGTTCTTTGCTTTGCAACTGCTGAACGAAGGCTGCCAATTCAGTACTATCCGCTTCAGGTTTGATAATCAGGACGATTTCAATATTCTCCCTCACGTGATCGCTCAGCTTGCCTGCATGAAGTAGTAGAAGACCCAACGTGCCAAGGAGAAAAAGTACCAGTGAAATACTGACCACGGTTGAAAGGCGTGAAGTACGCTGTGTCTTGCGCAGTATTTTCTTTTCTTCCGTCATGGTTCATGGCAAAAGTATAAAATTACGCCTCCTCCGATTGTGCCGTGGAAAGGAGTTATCCACCCCCGCTTTTTACTAACTTCGTAACCTTTTAACCAAAGGCTTACATGGAGTACGATTTCCGGTCGATTGAAGAAAAATGGCAGGGCTACTGGAGGAATAATCAAACGTTCCGGACAGTGGAAAAGCCCGGTGCAGAAAAGTATTATGTGCTGGATATGTTCCCGTATCCCAGTGGTGCAGGCTTGCACGTGGGTCATCCGCTCGGATATATCGCTTCCGACATTGTCGCCCGCTATAAGCGACTGAAAGGTTTCAATGTGCTTCATCCCATGGGCTATGATGCCTTCGGACTACCGGCTGAGCAATACGCCATTCAAACCGGGCAGCATCCTAAAGTTACTACCGATCAGAATATAGCCCGTTACCGGGAGCAGCTGGATAAATTGGGTTTTGCATACGATTGGTCAAGGGAAATACGGACGTGTGAGCCGGAATATTACCGCTGGACTCAATGGATCTTCATTCAATTGTTCAATGCCTGGTATAACTATGAGACCAACAAGGCGGAACCCATCGGTCACCTTGTTCAGCTTTTTGCCAAAATTGGTTTTCAGAGCGAGCACCCACGATTCCTTACTGGAGATATTGAAAAACACCTGAGCTCTTTTACCGCAGCTGAATGGAATTCCATGTCGGAAAAGGATCAGTCGGATGTGTTGCTGCACTTCCGGCTGGCCTATCTCAGTGATGCGTGGGTGAATTGGTGTCCGGCACTAGGAACCGTCCTTGCAAACGATGAAGTGAAAGATGGTTTTTCAGAGAGAGGCGGTTTTCCGGTCGAAAGGAAAATCATGAAGCAATGGAGCTTGCGTATCACAGCGTATGCCGACCGCTTATTGACCGACCTGAATGAATTAGATTGGCCCGAATCCGTAAAAGAAGCGCAACGCAACTGGATCGGGCGTTCAGAAGGAAGCAGTATACGATTCAAAGTGCTGGACCATGATGCCTACGTTGAAGTATTCACCACAAGGCCTGATACGATCTTTGGCGTTTCATTCGTGACCCTTGCTCCGGAGCATGAACTTGTCTCCAAAATCACAACTGCCGAACATACGCCGGCAGTGGAGGAATACGTGAAGGTCGCTTCGAACAAATCCGAGCGCGAACGGCAATCAGAGGTGAAGAAAGTCAGCGGACAATTCACCGGAGCGTATGTCATCCACCCTTTCAGCGGGGAGAAAATACCGGTTTGGATTGGTGAATACGTATTGGCCGGATACGGTACAGGAGCCGTTATGGCGGTGCCCGCTCATGACCAGCGCGATTATTTGTTCGCTCAACACTTTGGTTTGCCCGTCAGAGAAGTGGTAGCAGGTGGTGATATCAGCAAAGAAGCCCACACGTCTAAGGAAGGGCTGATGGTGAATTCCGATTTTCTGAATGGATTGACCGTCAAAGAGGCGATAGGCAGAGCAATCCGCGAAATAGAGAAAAATGGAATTGGGAGGGGGCAGATAAACTATCGGCTGCGTGATGCCGCCTTCGGTCGGCAGCGTTATTGGGGTGAGCCTATCCCGGTGTATTACCGCGATGGAATTCCTTGTACGCTTGAAGAAAATGAATTACCACTGGTGCTACCGGAGATCGACACCTTTCAGCCGACAGAAAACGGTGAGCCTCCACTGGCCCGGGCGGCGAACTGGAAATACAAAGGGGAGTTTGCCTACGAAACGACCACCATGCCTGGATGGGCGGGTTCAAGCTGGTATTTTCTCCGTTACATGGATGCCGGTAATCAGCAGACATTCGTTTCCTCGGATGCAGTCGGTTACTGGAAGCAAGTCGATTTTTATCTGGGTGGGGCAGAGCATGCAACAGGTCATTTGCTCTATGTGCGTTTCTGGACAAAGTTCTTGTTCGATTTTGGATTGATTCCCGAAAAAGAACCTGCGAAAAAACTCATTAACCAAGGGATGATCCAGGGGGTGAGTGCTTTTGTTTACCGGATAAATGGTACCCGGAAGTTCGTCTCCGCAGGCCTGCGAAACGAGTATGATACCACTCCGATACACGTGGATGTCAGCCTGGCTCCCGACCATATTCTCGATATTGAGAATTTCAGGAAGTGGAGAGAGGATTTTGCTGAAGCAGAGTTCATACTGGAGGATGGGAAGTACAGGTGCGGTTCGGAAGTCGAAAAAATGTCGAAGAGCAAGTACAATGTAGTCAATCCAGATGATATCGTTCTGGAGTATGGTGCGGATACTCTTCGTCTTTATGAAATGTTTCTTGGCCCACTCGAGCAAAGCAAACCCTGGAGCACGCAGGGAATCACCGGCGTGCACAATTTCCTCAGAAGGCTTTGGCGACTTTTCAATGTTCGGGAAGGCAAGTGTCATCTCAGCGATGATGCACCCACTCCCGCGGAGCTGAAAGTCTTACACAAAACCATCCGAAAGGTGGAAGAGGATGTAGAACGTTTCTCCTTCAATACAACCATCAGCGCCTTCATGATTTGCCTGAATGAACTCAGCGATTTGAAATGCAACAAGCGTGCAGTCCTTGAACCACTCATAGTGCTCCTGGCACCGTATGCGCCACATTTCGCAGAAGAACTGTGGAGTATGCTCGGGCATGCATCGAGTATCAGCGATGCACGATTCCCGCAGTGGAAAGAAGAATTCCTTACCGAAAACGAATTTGAATATCCGGTTTCCGTTAACGGAAAAGTCAGGTTCAAAATCAAATTATCCCTTCAGCTCAGTAGCCAGGAAGTAGAACAGCGGGTGTTGTCCGCCGACGAACTTGCCCGCCACCTCCAGGGGCCTCCCAAGAAAGTAATTGTCGTACCAGGACGTATTGTTAACGTCGTAGCATAATTAGTCATATTGCCAATCCAGAGAACCATGCAATTATTACTTCAACATATCGAGGCCCTTATTTTCGCTTCTGAACAGCCCATCTCTTCCGATGAAATTCTGTCCTGCCTGAAAACCGCTTATGGATGGGAGATGAAGAAAGAGCAATTTCAGAGTCTCATACAAGAACTCAAGGAGAAGTACTCCGGAGAGGATTTCTCATTCGAACTGACAGAAATTGCGGAGGGATATCAATTCCTCACTAAAAAAGAATACCACCATGTCGTCAATACACTTCTGCAGATAAAGGCGAAAAAGCGGCTGAGTACCGCTGCACTTGAAACCCTGGCTATCATTGCGTATAAGCAGCCGATTTCAAAATCTGAATGCGAGCATATCCGTGGTGTCAACTGCGATTATTCAATCCAGAAATTACTGGAAAAGGAGCTGATTGTCATCAGTGGAAAAGGGGATGGGCCAGGAAAACCGCTTCTGTATTCGACCAGCAAGAATTTCATGGATCATTTCGGCTTGAAGTCAGTCAGGGATTTGCCGAAGTTGAAGGATTTGCATATAGCTGAAAATGAAATAGGTACCCCGGGGGATTTGATGGATCCGGAGGATGTACCAGTAGATTTGGCACCGTCGATAGATGAATCGGTAGTAAGCGATGAGCAGGTGGAGTATGACGAAAGCGGTGAATTTACTATCGAAGGGCAGGTAGATCCATCGGCTGCCATGGGAAGTTTGGAACAGGATTTGATTGAAGACGAAAACTCGTCTGAATCAAAGGAAGAATGAAAAAAATAATTGCATCTGGCTTGGTTTTCGTGTTGATACACGGAGTAAGCCTTGCCCAAGACCTGTTATCAAGAGTTGATAATCAAGCATTTAAACCCAGCGAGGTCCTTGAATACCGGGTCCACTACGGTTTTGTTGATGCCGGTGTAGCCAAGTTGGAGGTAGATCCGGTTGTAAAAAATATCGGCGGCAGATCCTGTTACAGGGTGGTTGGTACCGGAAAATCTGTCGGTGCATTTGACTGGTTCTTTAAGGTCCGAGATCATTACGAAAGTTACATCGATGCAGAATCATTGGTGCCGTGGTTGTTCATTCGTCGTATCGAGGAGGGTGGCTATTCCAAAAAACAGAATGTCAGTTTTAATCACTACAAGAAGACTGCCACCAGCGAGAAGAAGACAATTACGACCCCTGGGCAGGTGCAGGATTTGATTTCTGCTTTTTACTACGCCAGAACCCTCGATTTTACCAATGCGGCCGTAGGAGATACCTTTCTTATCAATTGCTACCTGGACGATGAGACCTTCCCCATGGTAATCAAATACACAGGTAAGCAAAAAATAAAGACCAAGGCAGGTACTTTTCAATGCATAGTGTTCAAGCCTTTCTTGCTGGAGGGCCGTGTGTTCAAAGAAAAAGAGGGCATGACGGTTTGGGTGACGGATGATAAAAACCGGATACCGGTAAGGGCGCAGGCAGAAATACTCGTTGGTTCCATCAAAATGGACCTGACCAAGTACTCAGGGCTCTCCCATCCCATCTCTGCACTTAGATAAACGCGCGAAAGTCACCCGGACACTGCAGGTGCTCTGATTCTTCTATAGGCTATCCCAGAAGTCCCTTTTGTAGCAGGTATTCAGCGATCTGTATAGCATTTGTGGCCGCGCCTTTACGAATGTTGTCGGCAACAATCCAGCAATTGAGCGAATTGTCCTGTGACTCATCACGGCGTATCCTGCCTACATACACTTCATCGTGACCTTCTGCGAACAGGGGCATTGGGTATACTTTTTCTGATGGTGCGTCCTGCAGAACTACTCCGGGTGCGTTTTTAAGGATAGAGCGTACATCTTCCAGCTCAAAATCCTGTTCGAATTCGATGTTGACGCTTTCAGAGTGTCCGCCAATCACTGGAACCCTGACAGTCGTTGCCGTCACCCGAATGCTATCGTCTTCCATGATCTTACAGGTCTCCTTCACCATTTTCATTTCTTCCTTGGTATATCCGTTCTCCAGAAACACATCGATGTGCGGAAGGATGTTGAGGTCGATAGGGTAGGGATATACTTTGTTCCCTTCCTCTCCTTTTCTCTCCAGCATCAGCTGCTCAACGGCCTTGGCACCTGTTCCGCTGACACTTTGGTAAGTAGATACTACCACACGGCGGATTTTATAGCGGTCGTGCAATGGCTTCAGTACAACCACCATTTGAATTGTCGAGCAGTTCGGGTTGGCTATGATTTTATCTGCTGCTTGCAGCACATGTGCATTCACTTCCGGTACAACGAGTTTTTTATCGGGATCCATCCTCCATGCAGAGGAATTGTCGATGACGGTGCAACCCATTTCTGCGAAGCGGGGAGCCCATTCCAGAGATGTCTGACCACCTGCAGAAAACAAGGCCAGGTCCGGTTTTTCTGTGATAGCGGCTTCAGGAGTGATCACTTCGAAGTTCTTCCCGCGGAAGACGATCGTCTTGCCCGCTGATTTGGCAGATGCGACCGGAATGAGTGTGCTGACAGGAAAATTTCTTTCTTCCAGTATTTGCAACATTCTTGTTCCGACCAGACCTGTGGCCCCGACTACAGCTACTTTCATGTACGATGTTTTTGGTGTTTGATTTCAATTGGTTGAGTTCCCTCAAGCCTGTGTAAACGTATAAAAATATTTATAAAACGGATAGGCCGCCTGTACATACTTTCCTTTGCAGCGAAAACAAATGAAGGGAGTGGTCGTTTGCCGGATGGTTTTGAGTTGGCTGATGATGTGCCAGATGCACGTGTTGAAAGCACAGGTGTGGGAGGATTTCAGTGATGGAGATATCAGTAATGGTGTGGCCTGGTCCGGCGATACTGCGCAGTTTGTGGTGAATAATGGGGAGCTGCGTCTCAATTCGACCGGCAACGACACATCCTTTCTTGCCACTGGTGTTACTTTCTCAAGCGACACCCTCGAGTGGCGTTTTAAATTGCTGCTCAATTTTTCGCCCTCCTCCCTGAACTATGCGCGCTTTGTGCTGGTGTCAGATACATCCGCAGTGGAGAAGTATTTTAACGGTTACTTTCTTCAGTTAGGGGAAAGTGGAAGTGCCGACGCCATCGTATTGTGCCGTCAGTCGGCAGGGCAGGTTGTGCCTTTGTTGAGAGGGCGCGACAGCATTTTGTCTGCAGGAGGAAGTTTGAGCGTCAGGGTTCTTTATCATCCTGGCGGGCAATGGCAACTTTTAGCCGATTACACAGGCGGAGAGGAATATGAGGAGGAAGGTGCAATACAGGATGCATTTTCTTCCCCCGGGGGATACACCGGTATGGTCTGCACTTACACCTCCAGTAACGCCAGCGGATTTTTTTGGGACGATATCTATGTGGGAGGTTTTGTGCAGGATACAATAGCACCTTTCGTTGTGGAATCAGATCTGGTCAACGATTCAACCGTTCGCATCCGCTGGAGTGAGCAGATCGATTCGCTTTCCGGGCTGTTACTTCAAAATTATTCGCTTCGTCAAAGGGGAATGCCCCTGAGCGTTAGTCTTGATGCCGTTGACAAAAAGATGTTCTACTTATCCTATACCCGGCTATGGGCCCTCGATACCGTGTATTGCCTGAGCGTTGCCGGTGTGGCAGATATTGCCGGTAATCTTATGCCGGATACCCAACGGATCAATCTGTTTATTCCAGGACTATTGCAGCCCGGAGATCTGGTGGTCAACGAAGTCATGTGTAATCCTGCTGGAGCTCCTTCGTTACCACCCTCTGAATATATTGAGGTGAAGAATCGTTCAGGGAAAGTACTGGTACTTTCTGGGGCTTCCATACAGGATGCCAGCAGCAGTGCTGAGCTGCCTCCCGACACCCTATTCCCCGGTGAGTATCGCTGTTATACCGACGCATCATCCATCGCTGGATTTCAAGTTTTAGGAGTGAATGTGCGGGGTGTGGCTGGATTTCCTTCGCTGAACAATGATGCAGATGTATTGCTTATCACTGCTGCCGATGGCTCCGTGATAGACCGGCTGGATTATACATCCGATATGTACAGGGATCCGCTGCGTGATGATTACGGATGGTCGCTGGAGAGAATAGATGCAGAATTCATATGCCCGAACCCCCTTAATTGGCTGGCATCCCACGATTCGTCCGGTGGGACACCCGGCAGAGAGAATAGTCGTACAGCTGACTTTACCGATACAGAAGGTATCTTCCTTGCCGGTATTTTTCCCTTGGACAGCCTGCATATAGTGGTGTACTTCTCTGAATTTCCAGACTCCAGCACAGGCAGCTCTCTTTTTTCGATCGAAGGCTATACGGGCCAGGTTGTATCTGCCGTATTTTCTTCCTCAGCACCCTCTTGCACCTTGCGGCTTTCAGAACCCATAAATCAGGAGGAGATATATTCGCTACTCTTGGCTCCGGGCTTCAGCGATTGCGCGGGAAATGAATTGGAAGGAAGCAATTCACTGGCGTTCGGTTTGCCGGGGACTTCTGTTTTTGGAAACGTTGTGCTGAGTGAAATCCTGTTCAATCCACTGGAAGGAGGCGTCGATTTCGTTGAAGTCTACAACAAGGGACAGTCTCCAGTGGATCTCTTCGCTATCCGTCTTGCCCATGCTGATCCTGACATTGGTGTGGTGAATGATGCGATGCCGTTTGCTGATCGGCATGTCTTGTTGATGCCGGGCTCTTTCGCCGTCGCTACGCCCGATCCGCAAGCGCTCGTCGAGCATTATCCGGTAGCACATGTTCCGGGATTGCACCGGTCGGTATTGCCTTCCTACAACGACGATAGGGGAGTGGTGGTTTTGTTGGATAAATCTCTGATGGTTTGTGAGCAGTTCCGGTACAAAGAGGAGTTTCATTTTCCATTGCTGCAGGAGCGCGAGGGAGTATCGTTGGAGAGGATTTCATTTTTCCGTTCAGCCGATGACAGCAGCAACTGGCACAGTGCCGCTACAATAAGTGGAGGAGCAACACCCGGTTTCAAAAACTCACACGCCCTTGATGATGATTTAACAACATCGGGGCTGGACTTGTTTCCACAGCTTTTTTCGCCCGATAACGATGGAGTGAATGATGTTCTATCGGTCACACTCGATTTCGATCAGCCTGGATTTGTAGTAACCGTAAGGGTGTTCACGGAGTTGGGTCAACCGGTCCGTACCCTTGCCGAACATGAGCTCATGGGCAATAGGGGTGTATGGATCTGGGATGGAACAACAGATGTTGGGACCTTGTCGGATGTAGGCATGTACATCGTGCTTGCCGAAGCTTTTCACATCAACGGACAGAAAGCAGTATTAAGGAAAGTCTGTGCACTGGCGAAGCGCTTGTGAAGGAAGAAAGCCACTTAAAGCAGGTGAAAGTTGCCTCAAAGCTTGATTTCTTCTCCTTGTTCATTCAGGAAGTGGAACTCCATGATATGATACGAGGAGATGGGTTCGATATCAACCCAATGCTTGAACTTCTTTCTCCATTGCCATTGGTACGACTGCATTTTCCAGAAATCCTTCTTCAGGTAAGCCGCTACAAAAGGATGTGTTTGCAAGGTCAGGTTTTTTTCATTTTGCTCCTGGCAGAGATAACGCAAATTATTTTCAATATCGTCCAGCAGTAACAACGATGCCTTTATTTCTCCAGTGCCATCGCATGCCGGGCATTTTTCAACCGTTACGATATCTGTTACTGGCCTTACCCTTTCGCGGGTGATCTGTACAAGTCCTATTTTACTGGGTGGAAGAATGGTGTGACGCGCTCTGTCAGACTTCATCTCCTGCCGAAGGGTGTCAAACAAGTCTTTGCGATGTTGGGTGTTCTTCATATCGATGAAGTCTACCACAATGATGCCGCCCATATCACGCATGCGCAGTTGCCGCGCGATTTCCTTCGCGGCCATCAGATTGGTTTGGAAAGCGTTGGTTTCCTGTGAATCCACACCTCCTTT
>CAZPCA010000091.1:0-10498 GCA_964584995.1 uncultured Bifidobacterium sp. | reverse complement strand
CACCTGGTCGCCACCAACCGAACCCGCGAGATGCTCGATGAATTACGTCGTCAGTACGATGCCGTCATTGTCGATACTCCGGAAGTGGGTGAATACGTAGAAGCTATTCCCTTCATGAAGTGGAGCGACCTCAATCTCTATGTGATCAGAGCGGAAAGTGGCCGGGACGAGCTCGTGGCCAATGCCGAGATGGTGAAAGAGGAATACCGTCTCCAGGAAGTGTATTATGTTGTGAACGGCATGAAGGAACGCCGGAACCATACCGGCTACCTACGTCCTGCTGAAATCAAAAAGGTGAAGCCCCGTAAAGCGGCAGCCCAGCTTACTAACCTTTTCATGTGGTAATGTGCCGCTATGCATTTGAGCTTGAGTTTGCCTAAACAAATCTTACGAAGCACTACGGCTGTAGTCTATGCGGACCAGGCCCTGGTCAGTGGCTTGAATTTTTTGTCGGCAGTCTTCATGGCCAGGTTCCTCGGATTGCAGGGCTTTGGTGTATACAGCATCGCCTGGATGGGTGTGCTTATTGCAAGTAGCATCCACCAGCCATTCATCATCTCCGCAATGCAGTCGCTTTCTGCGAGGAAAGAAGGTGAAGAACAAAAGCTTTACTTGCAATCACTGGTATTCAAGCAGCTTATTTTTTCCTTTTTGATGGGTTTACTCTCTTTCACGGCGGTACTCGCGATGAGTCATCTGATGCCCATGTGGAAGGTGGAAAGCATCCTGCTGGCCTTTCCACTCGCTGTATTCGCCTTTTTGCTGCAGGATTTTTTCAGAAGATATTATTTCATGACAGGTGCACCCTGGAAGGCCTTCCTCATAGATGCAGTGGCATACGGGGGAGTTGTACTGAGTGCTTTCGCAATTCATTTTATCCGTGACATGGATGCGCAGTTTGTCTTATTGCTGACGGCACTTTTCTTCCTCTATGCTTCTCTCATCGGATTATGGTCACTGGATCGCCTCGTATTCAGTGTACCACACATTAAAAAAGTGTTGAGGGAACATTGGGACTTCAGCAAATGGCTGACTGCAACTGCCGTCTTACAGTGGTTCAGCGGAAATCTGTTCATCATAGCAGCGGGGGCACTCCTGGGGCCGGTGGCGGTAGGAGCTACACGGATGGCCCAAAACCTCGTCGGCATCACCCATGTACTCTTTCTGGCCATGGAGAACATCATTCCGGTAAGAGCCGTCAACCATCACAAGGAGGGCGGAAACGAGCAAATGTTGCGTTATCTCTGGAAATTCACGCTGCAGATGGGGACATTGACATTTACACTCCTCGCTTTGCTGGCCGTATTCAGTGAACCGATCATCAAGACATTTTACGGTGAATCCTTCCTGGCGTACAAGTATATGCTGATAGGTTTTTGTGCCTTGTACGTGATAATATTTTTAGGTTATCCCTTGCGCTACGCCATCCGTACTTTACAGAATACCCGTCTTATCTTCATTTCTTTTATAGCCAGCAGTGTTTTCAGCGTAATGGCGGCCTATCCCTTGATCACCAGGTTTGGTCTCAGCGGGGTTCTTGCCGGACTGATGATCACGCAGTGCATCAGCCTGGTAATTTATCTGTGGAGTCTACGCCGGGAGTTAAGGAAACTTTGACCAACTTTTTGTCGCAGTAACCGCAGGCGCACATTTGCCGTATAACGGCAGATATGAAGGTGGTGCACATTGTTTTGGGGAAAGCCAATCCAGAGCGTATGAACGGGGTCAGTAAGGTAGTGCATCAACTGGCTTCGCACATGCACGCTTCCGGAACTGACGTAGAGGTGTGGGGAATCACCTCGACGCCCGAGTCGTCCGTATTTCCGCGCGCTTTTACAACGCGCCTTTTCAGGCAGACATCGGTTTTCAATCCGCCGGATGAAACATTGCTGAAGGCGATCATCGATGAACAGGCTGATACGGTGTTCCATTTACACGGAGGGTTCATTCCGGTCATGTATAAGATCAGTCGTTACCTCAAATTATCCGGGCATCGTTATGTGTATACGCCTCATGGTTCTTTCAACCGTATTGCATTGCAGAAAAACCAATGGCTGAAGAAATTATACATTTCAGTGTACGAGAAGTATCTGTTGCAGGATGCCTGGCGGGTTCAGTTGTTGGGCCAGAGTGAGTTTGATCATCTCGGCAAAATGCTCGACCTGAATAACAGGGTGATCGTGACGAACGGGCAGGAGCTCGATGTTGAGAAGTCGGCACCCATCGCTAAGCGCGGTATTGTGTTCGGTTTTTGCGGCAGACTCGATAGCTACTACAAAGGCCTCGACGTATTGCTGCAGGGCTTCGCTGATTATTGCCACAGGGAAGGAGAAGGCGAGTTATGGTTCATTGGGGATGGTCCCGATGGACCGCGGCTCCGTAATATGACGGAGGACCTCGGCATTTCGAACCGTGTATCCTTCAAGGGTGCGATGTACGGAGAAACAAAAGTTCAGCATCTCGCAGCGATGGATTTCTTCTGCCATCCTTCCCGTTCAGAGGGATCCCCCACAGCCGTACTCGAAGCGGCAGCCCAGGGTAAGCCTGTAATGGTGACCACTGCGACCAATGTCGGAAAGCAGGTCGACCAGTATCATTGTGGTATTCATCTGCTGGAACTCAGTCGCGATCGCATTGCTGAGGCGTTGGAAGCGCTCAGGAACCACTACCTGCAAAATACGCATGTAGCCATGGGAAAACAATCGCGGCTGATGGTGGAACGTGAATTCAGCTGGCAGAAAGTGACGCAGCAACTCCTGGATATCTACCAACAAGCAAAATATGTCAGCTCAGACTGCCAGTAAAAACTTGGAAAATCAAACCGGAAAAGGTTGGATTGTACTCCTAACGGTGATACTGGTGCTACGCATCGGCTCCTACCTCATGCTGTCGGAGCAGGTAGCAGTGGTCCAGCTGACCAAGGCCGGACTTCGTATCGGACTGACCTTGCTCGTAGCATTTTTGGTATCGCACGAACTGTTGCAGCGAAGAAATGCTCCACCCTTCTTGGTCCATGCTTCACCGCTAAGCTTGTATGTCGGGTACTTGCTGCTTGGACTGGCTTCGTTCATCTGGACCAGCAATTTAAAAGTCAGTACGGAACAATGGCTGATGGATGTGGAAGGGATTGTCTTTGCTGGCTTGTTCATCTTCTTACTGCATCTGCTAAAGTCAAGGGTCCAGCGCACGGAGACAATGTTGCCCTTTGTGTTGAAGTATTCCATTGTGTTGGTCGGAGTATACTTTTTTTTGGGTATGCACCTGGATCCGGACCGGTTTTACAGATTCACGCATGGCGGCACTGTAAGGCGTCTTGGGGGCTTCATCATCAATCCGAACGAACTCGGCATGTTGCTGGTTATAGGTACGGCTTTTTACCTGAGCGGACTATTCAGGCAGGGTAAGATGCGCGTCAGTGCGTTACTGGCCATACTATTTTTGGTTCATCTGCTGCTGCTCACAGGTTCACGCTCCTCCTTGGTATCACTTGTCCTGGTATTACTGGTGCAAGGCGTTATTCAGGGGAACGGCAAACTTCGATTCCTTTTCCTGCTCACACCCTTGGCGGTTATTCCAATAGCAGGCTGGTCCTTCTTTGTAAAACAGGGTCAGCTGGAGGAGCTCTTTACCTTCACCGGCCGACTCCCGTTCTGGTCCGACTTGCTTACCTACAATTTCCCCAAAGCTCCGTGGCTGGGATTCGGCTACATGCGCATCGATATTGCCGATAAATTCGACTCCCTGCATGCATATGCCGGAGCGATGACGCACAATACCTTCCTGCAGGTTTTACTCGGACTTGGTCTCGCTGGTCTGATGGTTGTGCTCCTGCAGCTTTCATGTACACTCTATACATTGTACCACATGTCTGACAGGCAACTCCGCCGGCAGTTGCTGTTGCTGCTGATTCCCTTACTTGTGAATTCATGTACGGAGTTCGGTATTTTTGGGGAGACGAATTACGGCATACTTTTTTACCTATTTCTTGTTTTTTCCGTGGTTTCGGAACCCGGGGCGGATCGGCAGCGTATAAGCACGACACCGCGCCATGAAAAGCCGAAACATATCCCATACCGACCTGCGTCTGCTGCGTGATTTCTTCGCGCCCGGAAGTAATTTGTTTCTGCACGACGCATTCGGTCGTGTGAACGGAAATTTTCCGGAACAATTGCAGGACTTCGAACCTGACCAGCAAACGGCTGTGCTGGTGGAGACGCATCCGGACTATTTTGTCCTGACACGCGGAACGGTTCAATCTGAAAATCTGGTCTGGTTCGATTACATCAATAATCCGGATGGTACCATACGGTGGTTTTATCCTTCATCGGCCGATAGGCCCGACTACCTGGCACTCTACAACGCAACCTCTTTCAAGGCTAAAGTATACAAGTTCGTCGCTCACGTGATGTTCCGTATCAAAGGTGCTCGGTTCATGGCATCGGGACGCTTCGGAGTTGAAAAATCACTCGTTCAATCAGCCAAGACAATGTATGGAATCGGCCAGGATGAGCGGTGTACGTTTTTTACAGGTACGCGCGGAGCCACCCGTAAAATGGTGGTGGAAGCAGGATATGGCAATCACCGTCCTGAGTTCATAAAAATACCCATTACCCAAAAAGCCAAAGAGCTCATACAAAACGAATACACCATGGTGAGAAGTTTAAGCAAATACGATTTCAGTACGCTCAGTCTTCCTAAGATTTCATCCCGGATCAACGGCCACGCCCGATTGACGGGGGTGAAACCTGCAATTCCAATTCCTGCCGACAAGATCACCTCCATACATGTAAGGGCTTTGACGGAATTGTATGCAATGAGTCACGAAAACCGTACAGTAGCGGATTCTGATGCATGGGTGACGATTCAGGCCAATCTCGACTTCCTGAACCGCGAGCTTACATTCATCAATACCCTGAACCGCGAAAAGACACTCCACCTGATCGGGTTGATGCGTGAGCTTCACGAGCGGATTCCTGTCACGGAGACGGTTCCGGTATCGGTCTCACACGGTGATTTCACCCCCTGGAACATGTATTGCGATGAATACCGTCTGTATTTGTATGATTGGGAAATGTCAGGTAACGGCATTCCCATGCTCTTCGACCTGTTCCACTTCAGCTATCAATCCACCATCTTACAAAAACGCCAGCAGTATACTGCTGTAAAATCTGCTATTCAATCATGGAAGCAACAACCAGCCGTACAACAGATCGTCCGAAAATACGGGATCCATACGGAACTCCACCACGCACTTTACTTGCTTTTCAATGTCAGCCATTACGTCAGGCAGTATCTCAGCGAGGAAGAGTTGCTGGTACAAAGTCAATGGATGATCGATGCCTGGACGGAGGCTCTTCAGGAGGCAAATACACTCTTCAGCAAGCAGAGTCGCTCAGTATGATTCAGCGAAAAGCATTCATCCGCTATTTTTTCAGGGAGGTGACGAATTTGCGTTACGCACTCCTGAAAACGCTTCAGGATGCGATGGAGGAATTGCCGCAGCAATCCGATATCGATATGGTGGTCCACCATGAAGACAAGGCAGGAATCATCGATGTCATTCGTAAAGGTCCGGATATTGCACAACTGCATTTCCACCGTAAGACCTATGCAGTATACATCAGCATTTACTTCAACGATGGAGGATACCTGAAAATGGATTTAATCCACCGGTTCGACCGTAAAGGCATTCTCTTTCTGGATCCGGATAAGATCATTGAAGAGGTTTATGAAACACAGGATGGGCTGAAGTTCGCCGCACATCACCATAATTTCGAGTATATCATGCTTTTCTACTTGCTGAATGGTGTACCGGTACCGCAGCGGTACCGTGATTATTTTGCAGGTTTCACTTTTGAGGAGCGGGCCGAAATCTTCACGCATGTGACATCGGTGTACAAGGTTAACATCAATCTCCTGGATGAACTGTATGAGACAAAGACGCGTTTCAGCAAGAAGATTGTAGGGCATGTTCATCGGCTTCCGGTCAACCGGGGCTTCTTGCGTATGTTCCATAAGGCCCGCTATGCTGTGGATGTTTTCAAGGACTGCTTCTATCACCGCGGTATAACCGTCACCTTCAGCGGCGTCGATGGTGCCGGCAAGTCCACAATCATTCGTGAGGTCAAGGAGGTACTGGAAAAAAAATACCGCCAACGTACGGTCGTACTGCGTCATCGTCCGTCCCTGTTGCCCATCCTCAGTAGTCTGGTCAAAGGTCGACGTGAGGCTGAACGGCAATCCAGAGAGCGCTTGCCGAGGCAGGGAACCAACCGAAATTTTGCGAGTTCACTACTACGCTTCTTCTATTATTACACCGATTACCTGATAGGGCAGTATTACGTCTATTTCCGCTATACGCTTAGGGGATATACGGTATTATATGACCGTTATTATTTTGATTTCATTATAGACGCCCGCCGTTCCAATATCGTGCTTCCCCGCCGCTTCCTGCGCTGGTGTTATAGTTTCATCTTCAAGCCGCAGGTGAATGTGTTCCTTTTCGCACCAGTAGAGGTGATTCGCGAGCGGAAAAACGAACTGTCTGCTATGGATATCAAAACTTTGTCCACGGAGTATCATTCGCTTTTCAGCGATTTGGGTCGGCGTAAATCCACCGCCAAATACCTCATCATCAACAACACGAACATCGAACATACCATTTCACAGGTTACGCAGCAATGCATACGCCGTGCCGGTTGATTCCCTCATTCATGGACACTAACATGATCCGCTCGTTCATACAGTATATTGCGCAAAAGAAGAATCCATCTTTTCAGATCAAGGAGGATGCCGGGCTGTTGACATGGCTCGTGTTTCTGCTTGACAAGTTGTGTGCATGGCTAAGGGCATTATGGATGTTGGGTTCCAACCGTTCCTTCTTTCTGTTTGCGGGTCGCAATGTCCAACTCCGCGGACGATCCAAGGCCTACTTCGGCAAAGGAGTTCAAATCGGGGATGCCGTGAACATGACGGCCTATGGAAGCGAGGGGCTTTTCATCGGAGATTATTCCTGGATCGGGGCGTATTCGTTTCTGAAGGTATCGTTCTCCTTCAATGATCCGGGTAAATACATCCGTATAGGAAAGCATGTTGGGCTGGGAGAGTTTGCTCATCTCGGCGGTGCCGGCGGACTGGAAATCGGCGACGATTGTATCATCGGACCTTATCTGAGCTGCCATCCCGAAAACCACTGTTTCCCGGATACAGATAGGCTCATTCGCCTGCAAGGCACGGAAAGAAAAGGGATCCGTATTGGAAGGAACTGCTGGATAGGCGCCAAGGTTACGGTACTGGATGGTGTACAAATAGGAGAAAACTGTGTGATTGCCGCCGGCGCGGTAGTCACCAAAGACATGCCTGCCAATTCGGTCATTGCCGGAGTTCCTGCAAGGGTGCTGCGGAGCAGACAAAATGAAACACAAGACCGGGGGTGGGGCGTACAAACAGCGTAGAAACCATTGTTATGAATAAAGTATTGGTCAGTGCTTATGCAGTGAATCCTTACCATGGTTCGGAGGACGGTATGGGTTGGAATTTCATACGTCAGATAGCGAGGTATAACCGTGTCATTGCTGTGACACGTGTCAATACCCGAAGGGATATCGAACGGTATATGCAGGAGCATTCTTCCCCCGAATATTCCAATATAGAGTTTGTTTACTACGACCTTCCTGCCTGGGCAAGGTGGTGGAAACGTGGCGGACGAGGTGCGCTGCTCTACTATTATCTGTGGCAGATTTTCTTACCGGGATTTGTTCGCCGTCGCAAACTAGAATTCGACATTGTGCACAATCTCAATTTTCATAACGACTGGACGCCCTCTTTGCTGTGGAAACTGCATAAGCCTTTCGTGTGGGGTCCTGTAGGACATCATCCACGTATTCCCCGTGATTACGTTGTACACGTATACGGTTGGAAAACGTATCTGCGTGAAGAGGCAAAATGGCTGGTCAAGAAATACTTTTGGAAACTGGACCCCTTTCTCCGTCAAACTGTACATCGCGCAGACAGGGTCCTGGCCATGAATTCAAGCGTGGAAAAGGTTTTGCCCGGTTGCAAAACGAAAGTAGTACACATGCCCTCCGTGAGTACAGAAGCTCCCAACGAGTGGAAAGGTGTTCGTAAGGGGCAGGGCTTTACCGTGCTGTCCGCAGGTAGATTTGTCCCGCTCAAGGGATTTGATATCACCATCCGTTCGTATGCAAGATTCTATCATCAATTGAGCCCCCTGGAGCAGCAGAATACACGATTGGTACTGGTCGGTGATGGTCCATACAAGGACTATCTCCAACTGCTCGCACAGGAAATGGAAGTAGGCAACAGTATCACATTTATAGCGTGGTTGCATCGCTCGGACTTCAAGAAACTGTATGCGGAATCTGATGTGTTTCTGTTTCCAAGCCATGAGGGTGCGGGCATGGTCGTAGCCGAAGCGCTTTCATATGGATTGCCTGTACTCTGTTTCAGAAATGAGGGTCCAGGAGAATTTGTGACTAAAGAATGCGGTATGACGGTAGAGTATGGTCGCTATAACACCAGTGTAACACGTTTTGCGGACAGCCTGCGCCTCCTACACGATAATCCCCGGCTATACGCGCAGTTGTCCGAGGGGGCCCGTCGTGTGTACAGGGAAAAATTCAACTGGAATCTCAAGGGGGAGCAACTCCGCGATGTATACGATGAGCTCCTGAGGAAAGTAGGATGATACTATGATCAAACCTTGTACGATTGTAGGTGTACATCTGTTGAATGATTTCAGCGGGAGTCCGCTCGTTTTCATGCAATCCCTGAAAACATTGCGTGACCGTGATGTGATGGTTGAATTGCATACGGCAGGATCAGGAGGAGGCTTTCTGGATCAACTCAATCTACGGAAGAGGACCTATCCTTATCGTTTTTTTAACAATCGTTTCTTGCGCTTGCTTGCTTTCCTGTTCAGCCAGATTTTTTTGTTCTTCTCGATGTGGAGATACTGGCGCCGGGATGTCATCGTTTATGTGAATACACTTTTACCCTTTGGGGCCGGACTGGCTGGATGGCTGATGGGCAAAAAGGTGGTCTATCACATTCACGAGAGCTATATACAACCTGCTGCACTCAAGTTTTTTCTGAGAAGGGTTGCCTCCTGGTCAGCCGATCAGGTGATTTATGTTTCGGAATACCTGATGCGCGAGGAACAAATCCAAGGTGTGAAAGGGGCGGTCGTTCACAATGCCTTACCCGATGAATTTGTTCGTCATGCCGCGCAGAACTCCTACGGTACGGGCACGCAGCAAGCCTTTACTGTGCTGATGGTATGTTCCCTGAAAGACTACAAAGGAATACCCGAGTTCGTACAACTGGCAACACGACATCCGGACTTGCAGTTTGAGCTTGTCCTGAACTCAGACGAAAGATCCATCAGCAGGTATTTTGTAAATAAAACCAAGCCGGCCAATCTTACCGTCTTCGCGGTACAGAGGAATCTGGATAGTTTCTACCGACGGGCGTCCCTGGTGGTGAACCTCACCAATCCGGGTTCCTGTGTTGAGACCTTTGGTATGACCATTCTGGAGGCGATGGCTTACGGCGTTCCCGTGCTGGCACCTCCGGTGGGAGGACCGCTTGAATTGGTGGAAGAGGAGCGAAATGGGTTTACGGTGGATGTCAGGGACGAGGAGCTGCTCGATTCAAGGATACACTTCCTGTCCAGTAATCCGGCCTTGATGCAGGTGCTTTCCTGCGGTGCACGAAGAACCGCTTCACGCTTTGCCAGAACAACTTTCGACCGGAAAATCGCGGGTGTTTTCTCCTGCCTTTGATTCTTTTTTTAAGAGCCCGGGAGTCCTTGTTTGCTTTAATAAATAGATTATCAACCATATAGGCTTATAATGGCGGAGGGGCGTCTGACTTTTGACGACCCTTTTTTATCCGAACCTTACACGGTAAGATTCCGTACAAAACTCTTAGTACACCCTGAAAAAGCCGGTGTAACTTATTCAAGAGAAATTGTAAGGTATGCAGAAGACTAGAGTGGCGATCATTGGGACAACCGGACTTCCGGCGCGTTACGGAGGCTTTGAAACGCTTGCACACCATTTGGTGGCTCAGCTCGGAGGTACGCTCGATATTACGGTGTACTGCAGCAGTAAGTATTTCGCAAAAAGTGGCACGCGGCTCACAACCTTCATGGGTGCCCGCCTGCATTATCTTCCTTTCAATGCGAACGGATACCAAAGTATCCCATACGATGTGTTTTCGCTTTTACACGCCATACGGAGGAACGATGTCATACTCCTTCTTGGAACTTCCGGTGCGCTGATCCTGCCACTGCTGAAATTGTTCACGCGGAAACCTATTCTGGTCAATATCGATGGGCAGGAGTGGAAACGGCCTAAGTGGAACTGGTTTGTACAAAAGCTGCTGCACCTCAGTGAAAAATTCGCTGTTCGCTTTGCTGACAAAGTGATTGCGGACAACAAGGTGATACAGCATTATGTGGAGTCGAATTATAAAA
>CAZPCA010000090.1:0-10511 GCA_964584995.1 uncultured Bifidobacterium sp. | reverse complement strand
GTAATACGCAGGAGGCCTCATGGTAGAATTTACCCAAAGCTACTTAAAAAATACAGCGAAACGGAAAATGAATGCTAGCAAATAGCTGTACGAAAACAAAGCGAGAATCGTATGGCTGCCTGCACCCCAATGAAAAATCCGGCCAAAAGGTGACCGGATTGTTTTCTTTTGATGAGAGGCTCAGGGCAAGAGGTCTATCTCTTCCACCTGAATCACCTCTTTGGTGACAGCATCGGTAAGGATAGCCACGAGCTTTACTTTTTCCGGAACGACGTCGGCAGGCGTAAGGGTGTTTGAGTAGGTGCGTGAGACTTCATCCCCCGCATTCAGTGTGCCTATGTCTTCGCCGTAAGTACCGTTGAGCGAGCCACGGAGCACATGGTTGTGAACATAGGATTGCACGTTGGTGCTTCCGTCTTTTTGCCATTGGATGATACTGTCCTCAATGAAATAAACGGCCAGTTTGGATGGGTTGCTCAGGTCTTTCAAAATCTTGATGTCGACCGATGCGCTGATATTCCTATTCCCGGCATTATAAGTAGCCGACATGTCGATGCCCGCATCGGCCGGCTTTGTGTACCATTCGCTGAGCCTGGAGGCCCAGGCTGACCAATCCAGTATCAGGCGGTTGCCCGTGACCGGATCCAGCATGCGGTTGACCATACCCTTGGGAAAGGGTTGTCCGATCACACCGAAGTCGGTGGCTATCTGGGTCGATACTGTATTGCGGAAATCATAGGTGAAATAAGGCGCTCCGCTCGGATAAGGGTCCGCCCAGAAGTCTGCATGGATGGCCAGCACGACCAGCTTTTCACCATACGTATTCAAAAGATCGGTTGCTTTGCGGTGCGCATTCGGACATGCCTGACAGGTATGCCCTGTAAAGTCTTCAATCAAAACTTTCCGCACAACAGAATCTTCCGGTACGACATTGTTCCCACTGGATCCATATGGTCCTTCGATTTTATCACAGGCCTGAAAGCAAGTGAATGCACAGGCAATGAAGAGTAGAGTTGCAAGGTGTTTCATGTGCGTAGTGAATGTAATGCGTGATGGTGTCAGAATCTGCTGCTGATGGTCAGTGTGACGCCATTGCTGGCCGGAACGAAGCGGCATACACCTCCAACGCAGAGGAGACCTGCACGCTGCCGTGCCCAGCCAATCATGAGTCGGGTGCCACCGGCAACATAGGTCAGACTGCCGTTAAAGTAATGAATACGGAAGTCTTTTTTATCATTTCCATAGTTCCATTCATCGAACAATGCCACCGACCAGTGCGGTGCAACGGTGTATTCCACCAGTGCCATGGCCCAGTTGCCTCTGTCCTGTTCGGTGTAGAGGTGCTCCACATCGAAGCGCAGGCTTTTGGTGCCACTCAATTTAAGGGTGTATTCCATCACTCCGAGATGAGCGGTCACCTGGCGCTCGCCAATCTTGCCCTCCAGTTTATTGCGGTCGTACACCTGGTAGAGGTAGCTCAACACGAATTTGTTGTTCTTATTGATCTTCTTGCTTAGCTCAAAGGTGAACTCTTCGTAATATTTGTCTTGTCCAATAGCGAAGAAGTCCGATTTATAACCAAGCGTATCATCGATATCAGTGCGCTCGATGTCATAAACGCCGGCATAATTCAGCATGATGGTGGTTCCGAACTTGCCTCCGAGTTTGGATGTTGGCTTGAAGGTATAATAGATTTCTGCAGAGCCGCCCATTTCACCCATAGGCTGGGTGGCATAGGGGTACAGGGTCGCCAGCCGGTAGGTTTGCTGACGGTTTACGGCCGGCAGGTAATTGATCAGCAAGCGTGTGAGTGCCGCCGAACGGTCAGACCTGTAGTCCATGTTGCTGACACGTTTTCCGCTGATGCGGATGCCCAGTCCTTTCTGTGTGTAGGTAAGGTTGGTGAAGAGTGCTTCCCCGTCGTTGTAGGTGAAAAGGTTGGTCTGCGAAGGGTCGTTGATTTTGTGTGCGTACTCGGCATCAAAAGCGAATTTTCCGTAGCCCAGCTGAATACGACCACTGTAGGCGCCTACATTCTCCGGCAGAATATACGTGTCGTCGTTGTCTTTTTGGTACTTGCTCACGAAACTACCGCCGAGGCCTATCCGTAATTTCGAAGCACTCAGTTCCTGAAAAACGTCGTTGAGCTGAATATCTCCGTCCACGCCCCGTACGATGCCGGGACCAGTCGTGAAGAAATCGCGCTGCTTTCCGATGACACCCTTCAGGGTGATGCCGTTTCTGGGCTGGAAAACGGCTCTGATACCATCCATGGAATTGTCCAGGCCGAGGTTGGGCTCCCAATAGGTCCGGAAGATGAGTCCGCTGCCGAACTGCTCGTAGAAGTTACCGGCCGTAACGGTCAGCTTTTCGCCTGTATAAGTGATGTAGCGGTTCACGATGCCGTTGCCCCGGTAATTGTTGTCGAAGCCCTGAATGGCATTCAGGTAGCTCTCATAGCGCACACCGGCCGTTAGATTGCCGTAGCTGTAATTGAGCACCATGAAACCGTTGTTCAGCCATTTTTCTTTCACCTCGGTGGCACCAATGGCAGAATCAGTCTGGTAATACTGCCCGTTCGTCTCGAAGTAACCGGAAAAATTGCCGGTATTGAGTGCTTGCTGGGCGAATACGGGTTGCACGGAAAGACCGGCGAGCAGCACAAGTACCAGGCCCGTAAGTCTTTCTGAATTGAAATGCATAATAGGAGGAGGGGTTTTAGAGGCGCTAAGTTAAAAAAATCAGCGTGCAAATCAGCGTGGCAGCGAAGCCCTTAAATGGAAAAAGGATAGCAGTATGTTACCGCCATCCTTTCTATTGGTATTGTTTAAAGAGAACTATTTTCCTGTCAGCTTTTTCAGTTCTTCCCGCATTTTTTCTTCGTCACCGGGGGTGTAGGTGTTGCGCTGCATCACGATTTTCCCTTTGCCGTCGAACAGGAAGGTATGCGGTACATTGTTCACGTTCATGGCGCGGCGGAAATCGGAGTTGGGATCCAGTAACACATCGAATTCCCATCCCTTGCCTGCAACAAAAGGTGCAACTGAACTCATAGTGCGCGTGTCGTCGATAGATACCGCATAGATCTTCACGCCGGTTTCTTCCTGCCAGGTACTGTAAACTTCATTCATGCCATTGAGCGAGGCTACGCAAGGCTTACACCACGTGGCCCAGAAGTCGATGATGATGGGTTTGCCGTCATTTTGTATACTTCCCGTGTTGAAGGGCTTTCCGTCCAGGGATTTGATATTGACGACGGGAATTTTACTATCCTGACCCTGAGCGATAGTGAAGGCGAAGAGGGCGAGGACGAGGAATACCTGTTTCATGGTTTTTGGTATTGGCGTTAAGATTTCAAATGTACGCTATTTTTCATCCTTCATCGTGAAGGTTTGCTGAGCGGAGTGCAATAAAAAAGGCCGGCAAAACCGGCCTTTTCCATAATTCATCTAAATTATTTGTTCAGGATCACTTTCTTGCTGATACGCTGACCGTCTGCGTCAATCTGCAGCATGTACGTACCATTGGCAAGTCCTTTCATGTTGACTTCATGCTGGTTGCTCTTTTCGGTAACGTATGTTTCTATAGTCTTACCGGTAACATCCAGAATGGAAACACGAACCGTGTTGTCCTTGATGGCGCTCAGGTTTACAAAAACAGTACCTGCGCTCGGAGTCGGGAAAAGGCTGATTTGCTCTTCGAGTTGGTTCTCGCCGACACCAACCGCAGTGCTCAGGTTAATATCATCAAGATAGAGGTTATTTCCGAAGCCGGAAACTGCGCGGAAGCGGGCAGAAACTTCAGGCTGACCAGCGAAAGCAGCAAGGGAGATTGTCTCCTGACGCCACTGAGTAGTACTGCCGGAGGTAGCGGTCCATGCTCCGGAGGTAAATGCACCGGCTGTTGTCAACTGAGGATCTGATTGTGACCAAACATTTGTCCAGGTAGCACCGCAATCTGTAGTAATGTCTACATCAAGCTGATCGGTATAGCCTGTGTAGCTTGCTTTAGCAAGTTTAAAGGTGAGGGTAGGGGCATTCGCAGTAGCGAGGTCGAATTTTGCAGTGAGCAAGTCATCTACATCACCAACGGCGCTACTGTAGAAGTCCATTTTGGCACTACCGTTAGCTCCGCTTGCACCTACCGCATTGCGCGCCCAAGTGGCAGTACCACCGCCATTGGTGCGGAACCAGTTGGCGGGAGGGAATGCAGTGGCTACGAAGTCCTGGGTGGCGGGCAGAGCGACAGGAGCGCTGCTGTTGTAAGTGATCGACTTGGAGAAGGTGTTGTTTCCGGAAACCAGGTCAGTGGTACCGTTCACGGCAGTGATACTGGCATTGAAAGTCGAAGCAGCACCTGTCAGGGTAACAGCTGGGAAAGTCACGGTAGTGGAAGCGCCAGTTGTCAGTAAGCCTGTCCAGTTGAAAGTGGAAGTATTACCAGCAATAGTGTAACTGAAGTCTACACTGGTAACATCATTCGTTCCAAAATTGGTCAATTCAACAGACGGGGTGTAAGCCGCTGTACAGGTGATTTCATTCGCACCGCAAACTTTGATGGAAGCATCCAAGGGGAGGGCCAAAGGAGAGCTGAGTCCTGTCTGAAGCACCTCTTTGTTGGCATTGTTCTGGATGAATGCGACAACGGCCAGTTGCTTTTTGTCATACACATAACTGGGTACTGCAACGTTGAACGTTACAGTTTGTGATGTACCAGTGGTCCAGGAATTGGCGAGTGTTGTACCCGATGCGCTGGGTAACATCTGGCGCATTACGCCATAGAAATCTTTTTCACCGTTCGATCCCGGAGGCGTACAGAACAGGATTTCTTCTTCAACCAGGGCTGTATGCAGAACCAGCGTTCCGCTGGCCGCCTGAGAGGCAGTGATCTGGATGGTAATAGCTACAGAGTCAAACGTGGAATTGAACTGATGCACTACATCAAGATCGAAGGGGGAAGTCACTGCATATCGGTTGTCAATGACTGGTTGAGTGAGGGTGGCCGGAGAAGCTTTTTGCAGCACGTTACCGTCGAAGCAGATATTGGGAACACCCGTTACTCCGTAATAACTTACACGCGGTCCAACCCAGGTTTGCGTCTGGGAATTCATCGGGTCAACACCCGGCCAGTTGGTCTGGTATTTAATGGAAACTACTTTGCTGGTGTTTGAGGCAAGGATTGCATTCAAGGCCGGATTCAACGCAGCACAAGGAGGACAGGATGCCTGCGTGTATTCTTCCAGCAGACACAGACGCTGAGATTGACCAACTACTGCAGAGGCAATCATCATCGTCACGAGAAGTGAGTAGATTTTTTTCATGATGGATTTATTGGTTTTATGTAGTTTTGTTAGAAGCAGGGCTTCAAATATAAGTTTTACAATTGTTATTGTAAGCATGTACACGCTAAAAACAGTTAGTCGGCCCAAGAAACGTAGAGGATGAAATTCAGGAGCTCGAAATACTTTCCTCATATTCAAATAATTGTAATTAATTTCCTTCTGCTTGGGATTTCCGGACTTAACGCACAAGTGCCGCTGTTTGAAAAATACTACCCCAGCCCGGGAGTGGACGTCTGTTTTTCGGTGCGGCAGCTGCCCGATAGTTCGGTGTACCTCTTCGGCTATTCGGACAATGGAAGCGCCGGCGGTTACGATTTCAAGTTGATGAAATTGACTGCGGATGGAACACCTTGCTGGACAAAGTTTTACGGGACGGCGGCACTTGATTTCGGCTTGTTCATGAACCGGGCGGATTCTTTTAACCTCATCTTGATCGGGACATCACAAAACAGCAATTCCTTTTTCGGCGACGATGTATTGTTGATTAAGGTTGACAGCTCCGGAAACGAATTGTGGAGGCAAACGATAGGGTCTTTTGGAAACGAGAGTTGTAGGTATGTGGAACAGACCAAGGACGGTGGCTACATCATGTGTGGTGTAGCACCGGATGCCGGTGGACAGAACGATGCATGGGTGGTGAAGACAGATTCTGTTGGGAATGTAATGTGGACCAGTTATTTCGGTGGGTCCGACAACGATGTCGCAGCCAGGGTGGTGGCTACTTCCGATTCGACCTGGGCCATGACTTGCGATACTAAACTTGGTGGAACCGGCAGTTACGATGTTCAGGTGATCGGCCTGGATGCCGGAGGGAATCAGACCTTCAATCACATTCATTTGGACCCGCTGACCAATGGCTGCCAGGGAATGCTCTTCACCTCCGGACAACGGATCATCAGCTTCGGTGAAACAGAAATATTCCCCAATTCCTATTTCGATTTTTTGGTCCATTTTTTTGATGTGAACGGAAATCCTGTCCGCGATTTCCATTTCGGAGGTCCGGGTGCCGAGGCGATGTTCGATATGATCGAACTCCCCGGAGGCGATTTGCTGGGTACGGGATATACCAACTCCTCCAGCAATGCCCAGTTGCCGATCAATCTGGCCTTGCTCAGGGTGGATACACTCGGCAATCTCGTCTGGATGCGCGAGTTCGGTGCCAATTCTATTGATCTGGGCTACAGCCTCATACCAGCATTGGGCGGCGGCTATTATGTTGCAGGTCGTACGACCAGGACGGACGAGGATTTTTATCTGATTCATTTCGATGAGAATGGTCAGACCGGTTTGCCCAGCCCTCCCGGAGGGCAAACTGCACAATTGGAAATTTGGCCCAATCCGGCCGGATCGCAGGTTTTTTTCAAAACAGATTTGCTTCCCGTCAGGGCGCTGCTCCTCCAGGCAGATGGCCGTGTAGTTCGTACGGTGGAAGCTGCCAATAACTCTTTTGATGTGAGTGCTTTAGCTTCTGGTTTGTATTGGTTGCTCGTAACGGATGGACAGAACTCGGTGGCCCGCAAATTCCAGGTGATACACTGAGGATGTGACACGGGAATTACACGATGTACCCCTGATTTCCCTATCTTTAGCCTCACAAAACAAGAATTAAACCTTTCCAATTATGAAAATGAGATTCTACACCGTGGGTTTGCTTGCACTCGTATGCCTGGCCTTCGGCCGGAAGGTGGAAGCACAGACCTTCACCCTGAGTAATTACACACCTGTTATCGCTATCGCCGATCCCTGGCAGGATACCGAATCATATGTTTACGTTGCAAACACCAGCAACAGTGCCAAGGAGGTGAAGGTGGAACGCTTCATCAATACCCTCGCTGCCGGACACATTGAATTTTTCTGTTTCGGTGCCGGGTCAACGGGCTTGTGTTATCCTCCCGGTACCGATGCATCCAACGGGCAGGATACCATTTTCGCCAATTCAGTGGACCAGTCTTTCAAGGCTACCATACGTCCGCTGGGCAATTACGGCTACACGTCCCTGCATTTCCGCTTCAGCGACTCCAATAACGCATCCGACTCTGTAGGGGTGGATCTCGCTTTCGATTTCACCACATCTATTTCAGAGAATACCGGTTCCTTCGGTTTCACGAAGCCCTTGCAGAATCCTGCCGATGCCTTCACCGCTTTCAACTACAATCTGCCCCAGGCGGATAAAAATGACCGGCTGGTGGTATATAATATGCTGGGCGCCACACTGCGCACGGTGGACGTTCCCGGCAAATCCGGTGTGCTGGTGCTTCCGACCGCCGACCTCGTGGCAGGGGTGTACCTGGTTTCTTATGTCCGCAACGGCAAGAACATGGATTCCTGCCGCCTGGTGGTCAGTCACCGCTAATCTAACGGTAACCTTATACGAAAGAAAGCCGGAAAGTCAATTTTCCGGCTTCTCCTTTCATGATTGGCTGCGTCCTGTCGGACATGCCGTTTAAATAGGATTTTTCTTTCATCACATTCCATAAACCCGTAAATTTGTGATACTACGCAGGGGGAATTCACGTTATCCCTGCTCAAAACAGAATACATTATGCCAGATTTGAATCAGGAAGCACTGGATTACCACGCAGCAGGCCGTCCCGGGAAGATAGAAGTCGTGCCCAGTAAACCCACGAGTACCCAGCGGGATCTTGCATTGGCGTATTCGCCCGGCGTTGCGGCACCTTGCCTCGAAATCGAAAAACATCCCGAAAGCGTTTATAAATACACGGCCAAGGGTAACCTCGTTGCGGTCATATCGAACGGAACAGCAGTACTCGGACTCGGAAACATCGGTGCGGAAGCCTCCAAGCCGGTGATGGAAGGGAAAGGCCTGCTCTTCAAAATTTTCGCCGATATTGATGTGTTCGATATCGAAATAGACCAGACCAATGTGGACGATTTCGTCAAAACGGTGAAGGCGATCTCTCCGACTTTCGGAGGTATCAACCTGGAAGACATCAAAGCCCCCGAGTGTTTCGAAATCGAACGTCGACTGAAAGAGGAACTCAGGATACCGGTGATGCACGACGATCAGCACGGTACGGCCATCATCTCCGGTGCCGCGCTCATCAATGCTCTTGAACTCGCCGGCAAGAAGATAGAAGATGTGCGCATCGTGGTCAACGGAGCGGGCGCATCCGCTATCTCCTGCACTTCGCTCTTCGTATCGCTTGGAGCACGGCTGGAAAACATCGTGATGCTCGATAGCAGCGGCGTGATCCGTCACGACCGTGACCACCTCGATGCCAATAAAACGCGTTTTGCCACCCGTCGTGACATCCATACTTTAGAAGAAGCCCTTGTGCAAGCGGATGTTTTCATCGGTTTGTCGAAAGGGAACATCCTCAAAGGGCAGGACCTGCTGCCGATGGCGCCCAATCCCATCGTTTTTGCGATGGCGAACCCCGATCCGGAGATCACCTGGGAGGAAGCCACCGGCGCCCGTCCGGATATGATCATGGCTACCGGTCGCTCCGATTATCCCAACCAGGTGAATAACGTCATCGGCTTCCCATTCATTTTTCGGGGTGCCCTCGACGTGAGAGCCACACAGATCAACGAGGCCATGAAGCTCGCCGCGGTGCACGCTATCGCCGAGCTAACCCGTGAGCCTGTCCCTGAAATCGTGAATCTGGCCTACAATAAGAAAAACATCTCCTTCGGCCGCGAGTACATCATCCCTAAACCCCTCGATCCCCGTCTTATCTATACCGTAGCACCCGCAGTGGCACGTGCCGCCATCGAGTCGGGTGTGGCGCAGAAGCCCATTACCGACTGGGATGCCTACGAGAATGAACTCAAAAAACGCCTGGGTCTCGACAATAAACTTATCCGGGTGATTACCAGCAAGGCCAAGCAAAATCCACAACGGGTGGTGTTCGCCGATGCCGATACGTATAAGATCCTGAAAACGGCTCAGATCGTGAAAGAAGACGGGATCGCTATCCCGATTTTGCTCGGTAACCGCAAGAAGATCGAACGCCTGATCATGGAGCACAACCTCCGTTTGCAGGACGTACAGGTTATCGATCCCAGAGAGGAGAGTCAGACGCTGGATGATTTCGGCAAGCTCTTCTTTGCGAAACGCATGCGGAGGGGATTCACCCTGTACGAAGCCAGGAAAATCATGCAGGAGCGCAATTACTACGGCGCCATGATGGTGGAAACAGGTCAGGCTGACGCCTTGATTTCCGGTCTCACCCGCAATTACGTAGATACTATCAAGCCGGCATTGCGTATCATCGGAACGCAGGAAAACGTGTCCAAGGTGGCCGGCATGTACATCATGAATACCAAGGACGGTCCCATGTTTTTTGCCGATACCACCATCAACATCGATCCTTCGGTAGAAGATATCGTCGAAATAACCCTGCTAACGGCCAAGGCAGTACGTCAATTCAATATCAAGCCGCGTATCGCGCTCTTGTCTTACTCCAATTTCGGCTCCTCCAACACCCCCAGCGCACGCAAGATGCGGCAGGCAGTGGAAATTCTCCACGCGCGGCATCCAGACCTCCTCGTGGACGGTGAGATACAGGCGAATTTCGCTTTCAACCCGCAGATATTGCGCGATAATTATCCCTTCAGCGACCTGGCGCAGCAAGGTGCCAATACCCTCATTTTCCCGAACCTCGATGCAGGCAATATCGCGTACAAGCTCATGCAGACCATGGGCGGTGCAGAAGCCATCGGCCCCATCCTGTTGGGCATGAAGAAGCCGGTGCACATCCTGCAGCTCGGGTCTACCGTGCGCGAGATTGTCAACATGGTGACCATCGCAGTGGTGGATGCCCAGTCGCGGCAGCAAGGTCCCGAAGTGGTTCAGCCGCTGGCAATAGGTGTTTGATTTGATTTGGGATGGTGGGCGCGCCTTCGGCGGAACAAGTTCGCCTTCGGCGGAACAGGCATCCGCTCGACCACCGGTTCATATTCGGTCCCTGTGCGGATGCCTGTTCCGCCGCAGGCGAACCGAAGTGGCCTCTGTGTCCCTTATTGCCTTTTTGTCTCAGTGGTGAAGTAGCCGCGTCCATCCGGGGCGGGGGCTCAGTGTCCCTTGGTGCCCTCAGTAACTCCGTGGTGAAGTAGCTGCGTCCATCCGGGGCGGGGGCTCAGTGTCCGCCCGTATCTTTTTTTTCTCCGTGCTGCAGGCCCTGCGTCCATCTGGGGCGAACGTTCT
>CAZPCA010000089.1:0-10636 GCA_964584995.1 uncultured Bifidobacterium sp. | reverse complement strand
TGCCGGCGTGAGCGATAGCGGCAAAGTACTGACCCTGACGAGCTCTGAAGCGTTGCCCCTCGGCTATTGCAACGGGATAGCCTCCACCGTCGACGAAGCATTGCTGCTGGATGGTTATGCGAATGCGCAAAAGACCGTATTCCACCCCGGAGTATTGGACTGCCTGATCGGATGGCTCATTCATCCCGCTGTCAGCGGCGTGCTCATCCTGCTGATGCTCGGAGGATTGTACTACGAATTGCAGCACCCCGGAATAGGTCTGCCGCTGGCTGTAGCCCTCTGCGCAGCTCTACTCTACTTTGCCCCGCTCTACCTGGAGGGACTTGCACAAAACTGGGAAATCCTTGTTGTGGCCATCGGAATTCTGCTCGTAGCAGTAGAAGTTTTCATCCTTCCCGGATTCGGCATAGCAGGAATTTCCGGAATCGCCCTCCTCCTTCTCGGACTAACGGCGACGCTTGTACGAAACGATGGCTTTGACTTCAGCGGAGTCAGCTCCTACGCTTTTGCCGCGGCAACCGCCACCGTTCTGACGGGTATGGCTTCTGCCCTCTTGCTGTTCCTGATTTCGGGAAAATTCATTCTGGAAAGCGCATATTTCCGGAAAATGGTCCTGAGCACAACGCTCAACGATAGTGGAAAAATCTCCGAAGAAATTGTTTTCATGCCTACACCCGGCAGCAAGGGCATCGCTATGACCGTACTGAAGCCCTCGGGAAAAATCAGGATAGGAGACCATATACTGGTCGCGATGAGCGAATCGGGATATGTAGCGCCTGGTCAGGCCGTGGAGATCGTCTCCGCAGGACGATCGGGCATCGTGGTGCGAATGGTGCCGGACGAAGCTTAAACTCAGCCTTGGTTGGCGAATGCTCTTTTCCGGATGAGCAGTAAGCCAAAAAATGTCATGAGTCCGTTGACCAGCAGCAATTCGTAGCCGAAGCGGAATCCACCGAACCATACCTGTGAATTGTCTGCCAACACCCAAGTAATGGCAGGGGCTGCAATGCAAACAAGAGGAACCCACTTTTCCTGCACCTTCGATTTTAGCAGAACGCCGAAGGCGAACAAACCCAGCAAAGGACCATATGTATACCCGGCAAGCTTAAGGATCAAGTCTATGATGCTACGGTTGTCGATCCAGTGGAAGACCAGCACACAGACCAAAAACACCACTGCAAACGCGAGATGTACTTTCTTGCGGACAGCAGCCTGATCTTCTTCACTAAGATGAGGGTTCCTGCGAATACCCAGCATATCGAGGCAATAGGAAGCTGTCAATGCCGTAATGGCTCCATCGGCCGAAGGGAAAAGCGCACTGACCAGCCCTATGATGAATACCAACCCCATTGCAGGAGGAAAATACTGCATGGCTAGTGTAGGAAAGAGATCGTCGCCTTTAAGCGGCAACCCGGCATTTGTGCTGTAGAGATACAGGACACCGCCCAGGAAAAGGAACAGGAAATTCACAAAGATGAGAATGACACTCAACGTCACGACATTTTTTTGCGAATCGAACAGTGTCCTCACAGAGATGTTTTTCTGCATCATCTCCTGGTCAAGACCCGTCATAGTCAGGGCGATGAAGGCTCCTCCCAGGAGATGTTTGAGCCAGTGCCCCGGACTAGTGGCATCCGTATTGATGAACTGCGTATAACCGGCCGACTCCATCTTGCTCCAGGCCTGTAGCACCGTAATGTCCATCGCATTCAAGGCATACACCACACAGGCAACGAGGCCACCCAGCATGAAGGTGGTTTGCAGCGTATCGGTCCAAACGATGGTCTTCACCCCTCCCTTGAATGTATAGGCCAGAATCAACAACAGAATGAGCATAGCCGTAACCACGAAAGGCACATTCCATTGATCCAGCACGAGCTCCTGCAATACCCTGATGACGAGGTAAAGGCGTGCGGTGGCACCGATGGTGCGCGAAACAATGAACAACAAAGCACCAGACTTGTACGAGGTCATGCCAAAGCGCTGCTGCAAATAATCGTAAATGGAGGTCAGCTGGAGTCGGTAATAGACCGGAAGCAAAATGAAGGCTACCCCCATATACCCAATGAAATAGCCGAGCACCACCATCAGGTACGACATTCCGGAAGCGGCCACAGTACCCGGCACGGACACGAAGGTGACACCCGAAAGAGAAGTACCGATCATGCCGAAGGCCACGATGTACCAGGGAGAGCTCTTATTACCCTGAAAATAGGCCTGATTGCCTGCTCCACGGGAGGTGTACCACGATATCCACAACAGCAGAAAGAAATAGACGATGATGAGGGCGACAATCAGTCCGGGAGTCATAACCATTCAATTTAGAGCAAAATAAGCCGGCATTCAAACGCGGCAAGGGAAGGCGACCTGCTTTTTTTGAACAAGGCGTATTCGTAAATTTGTGCCAACAACAATCAGGTGCAGATACCCTCTAAAATTCTCGATGAAGCCATAGACGCTTTTTCTCAACTGCCCGGCATAGGACAGAAAAGTGCACTGCGCATGGTACTGCATCTTTTGAAGACCTCACCGGAGCATGTCACACATTTCGGCGAAGTACTCATCCGTCTGCGCAAAGAACTACGTTACTGCCAGCGATGCCACAACATCGCTGCTGCTGACACCTGTGACATCTGCCTTGATCCGCGCAGAGACCAGCAGACAATTTGTGTGGTGGAAGACATTCGTGATGTCATGGCCATCGAAAACACCGCTTCGTTCAAAGGGGTGTACCATGTGCTGGGCGGACTCATCAGCCCCATGGATGGCATAGGCCCCTCTCAACTGCACATCGAAACCCTCTGCGAAAAAGCAGCCCAAGGAGAAGTCCGGGAAGTTATTGCAGCCCTCAGCACTACAATGGAAGGTGACACCACGCTGTTTTACCTCTCTAAAAAACTCAAACCTTTCGATATAAAAATCTCTACCCTGGCCAGAGGCGTAGCCATCGGCGGTGCACTGGAATATGCGGATGAAGTCACGCTGGGACGGTCCATCATCAACCGTGTCCCGTACGAAAACCAGATTGTCCGCTAAGTCATTCCCTGATGAAACTCAGCATCGTTATTGTCAATTACAATGTACGCTATTTTTTAGAGCAGTGCCTGTTGTCCGTACGGAAGGCCGTCAAGGGGATGCAGGCTGAAATTTTCGTAGTCGACAATGCCAGCAGCGACGGAAGTGTCGACATGGTGCGGGAGCAATTTCCGGAGGCGACACTCATCGCCAACAAACATAACAGCGGATTTTCCAAGGCCAACAATCAGGCCATCCGTATGGCAAAAGGAGAATACGTGTTGCTGTTGAATCCTGATACCGTTGTAGAAGAAGACACCTTTCACAAAGTCTGCCGCTTCATGGACGAACATCCGGATGCAGGCGGATTGGGTGTTTACATGATAGACGGAAAAGGTAATTACCTGCCGGAATCCAAACGCGGATTACCCACTCCCGCAGTAGCCTTCTACAAGATTTCCGGCCTTTCCGCGCTCTTCCCCCAATCGAAGACCTTCGGCCGGTATCATCTGGGCTACCTGGATAAGAACCACACCCATGCAATAGAGGTACTGAGTGGAGCCTTCATGCTGCTGCGCAAATCCGCCCTGGACAAGGTCGGCCTGCTGGATGAAGATTATTTCATGTATGGGGAAGACATCGACCTCAGCTACCGCATCATCAAAGGCGGATTCAAAAACTATTACTACCCGGACACCCGCATCATCCACTACAAAGGGGAAAGTACGAAGAAGAGCAGCGTCAACTACGTTTTTGTTTTTTACCGGGCCATGGTCATTTTCGCGAAGAAGCACTTTGCCCCCGGCGGAGCAGCATTGTTCGCCTTCCTGATCAATATTGCCATCTGGCTGCGCGCCGGCCTCTCCATCGTAAAAAGGGTTGCTGATAAATGCTGGCTTCCTCTTGCCGACGGAGTGCTGATCTATGCAGGAATGGTCGCCATCAAAAACTATTGGTCCATCAACCAACAGGTGGCGCAGTACCCTCCTTTCTTCATGCATGTGGTCGTACCGCTGTACATACTTGTATGGATCTTCTGCGCCTGGCTCAACGGAGGCTATGACTCGCCGGTAAGGATTTCGAGAATGGTACGCGGATTACTCAGCGGCACCGTAGTCATTCTTGTCGGGTACGCATTGCTCCCGGAAACTCTACGTTTCTCACGCGCACTGATCCTGTTCGGTACCGCCTGGGCCAGCTTGTCGGTAGCCGCTACACGCCTGGCGTTGCATTTCTCCGGCCTGCGCAGTTTCAGGTTCGCCGACAGCATCAAAAAACGCCTGCTGATCGCCGGCGATGCCGATGAAGCGCAGCGTATTCTATCGCTCATACTCCTAAGCGGGAGCAATACGAACTTTGTCGGCTTCGTCGCAGAAGATGCGTCCAACGGTCCTTTGCACTCGCACTACCTCGGAAAGCCTGCCGGACTACCGGACATGATCAACATGTACGAGGTGAACGAGGTGATTTTTTGTGGCAAAAACCACAGCTCTGCAGAAATCATCCATTTCATGCTACAGATCGGCAAACCGGGCGTGGAAATAAAGATAGCACCTCCGGAGAGCTTGTTCATCATCGGCAGCAACAGCATTCATGAGCGAGGTGATCTGTACTTCGTGGATGTACCAAGCATCAACAATCCCGTCAACCGACGGAACAAACGGATCTTTGACCTTTGCACCAGCTTCCTGCTCCTATTGCTATCACCTGTACTGCTCTTCAAAACAAAGAGCATACCTGGACTATTCAGGAACATCCTACTGGTCCTGAGTGGCAAGATATCCTGGGTGGGCCGCGACCCCGATCACGATAAGGTGCTTGGCATGAAAGCAGGGGTATTGCATCCTTCGGATCTTGCGAAAGCAGAATCGGTGGACCCCTCAACCCGCGAAAGGTTGAACCTTTTATACGCCAAGGATTTCAAAGTCTGGAACGACCTAAGGCTAGTTCTTGCTCAACTGGAAAAACTGGGAAATTGAAAATTGTGTCGAAGCTTCATCATGGTATAGCTTTTTCACCTGCACCCCGTACTCACGCGTAAGCGTGATGCCTTTATGTACATGAGTACTACTTAGAATTCAGGTTGCGTAACCTTAATGCGGTAAGCACCTGTTTGGTCTCCCGTGGAAAATCACCGTTCAGCATCCATTCGTAATAGCTGGGCTCTCTCGAAAAAACCTCTGAAACAGTTTTCCCTTTGTGCTTGCCGAAATTGAACACCTCTTCCTTTTTCTCGTTATACACGATGCGGCCAGCCAGATCCACATTCTGCGTGAGTGCACTGAAGGCGTGCAATCCGTCCACATCCCTGGCCAGCTGACCGTACCGTTCTAGCTGGGCCATCAACACTTCATACGTCGCTGTGATGTCCGCCTCCGCACTGTGGGCATTCACTATCTCTTTGTCGCAGTAAAACTTATAAGCCGCAGACAGAGTACGCTGCTCCATCTTGTGAAAGATGTTCTGCACATCAACCGTCCTGCGGCCCTTCATGTCGAAGCTGAGTCCGACACGCAGAAACTCATCCACAAGCATAGGAATATCAAACTTGTTGCTGTTGTAGCCTGCAAGGTCCGCGTTGCCGATGAAGGAAGCGATTTCCGGAGCGAGCTGACGGAAGTTCGGCGCATCGGCCACATCCTTGTCGTAGATTCCGTGCACCTTGGAGGCAAACTCAGGAATAGGCATTTCCGGATTGATGCGTCGAGTGAAAACGCTGCGTTCTCCGTCAGGATGTAACTTCAGAATACTGATTTCGACGATGCGATCGGCACCTACGGTGACGCCGGTAGTCTCCAGATCAAAGAATGCGAGGGGGCGGTGCAGTTGAATGGTAGACATGCGCTTTATGGAAATACAAGGTTGACAACAGCTTTGCTTTGATCAGCAGCAATGTTAATTTCTGCTTCCGCTTTACCGGCCTTGGCATGTTTCAATACCACCTTGTAGTTACCGGCAGGAAGTGCGATATCAAAACGACCGTTGGATTCATTGGCTTCCAGATTGGCCATCTCCTTTCCGGACACGGCTTCTGTGACCACAACAAATGCACCCTTTGCAGGCGTTCCTACATTAGTAATCCCCTTACCTTGCAACCAACACAGAGGTTGAGCGACCAAAGGCTTCTCCAGCACAAGCTTGTGGATGTCATAATCACCGACTCCGCTATCTCTCACGGCCGCCACATACGCCGTCTTGCCATCACAGCCGAGCGCAAGGTTGAAATCGTCGTACACAGAATTGACCGGATAGCCTACATTCTTTACATCCGTAAATCCCTCAGCAGGATTGGCCATATAAGCGGTAAAAAGATCCAAACCTCCCATGCTATTATGCCCTGAAGAACTGAAAAAAAGCGTCTTTCCATCGAGCCACATTACGGGATTGTCCTCGTCAAAGTTCGTATTAACAGGTCCTGCTAATTTTTCAGGTTTACCCCAGGATGTAGTGGTGGTCCGGGTGCAAACATAAATGTCTTTACCTGTTTTACTGTCCATCGTCTCCGCTGCAAAATAAAGTGTTAGGCCATCGGGAGATAAACAGGCCCCTGTCTCCAATGCCTTGGTCTGAAAATCCTTGCCAAGCAACACAGGCTTTGACCACGACTTGCCTTGCAGATCGGCAAGGTAAATATCGCCGTTGGATTCCGGTCCCTCACGGTAAATGAGGAGCCTGTCTCCATTCATGTTCAGGAACAATGTTTCTTCGTAATATTCGGTGTTGATGTTTACACCCGCGTTTTTCGCCTTGGAGCGGGAGGTGTCATTCTGTGTGAAAAAATAAATGTCGGAAGTAGATTCACCGAGGTCATCCGTCATGCCACCGACTGTTCCTTTCCTTTTGGAGGTAAAATACACAATGGTGTCCGCGACACCCATCACAGGGCGATAATCCGCCTGATTGGAATTGATGTTCTTGCCCAGGTTAGTGAAGGTGCACGCCACTGGAGTCTCCGTCAGTTTCTTCGCATTGTGGCTCCAGTCAACATACATATTGAATTTCAACTTCGCATCCACCGTCCCTCCTTTTTGTACACGGAACGCCTCATACGTCTCGATAGCCTTGTCGTACAGTCCGGCATTGTGATAAGCCTTGCCTAATTCAAAGAGCACATCCTTTGGTTTGCTTTTCTCATTGGAATTCGCAGCAAACTCCAAGTAGGGCACCGCTTTGTGTTTGGCGATGTTCGTATTGTTGTAACAAATCCCCAGTTTATAGTTGTATTCGGCATTGTTGGGTTCTGTTACGACGAGGCGTTCGAATATTTTCAATGCTGAAGAGAAGCTAAGCATCTTGTACAGCACATCCGCTTCCTTTTCAGCCTCCTTCACCTCCGTAGTAGCGTAAGGCTTGATAGTCGGCTGTTTTTTCTGTGCCGCCGCGAGCGTAATGGAAAAAATAAAAACAAGTAAGGAGGTTATTTTTTTCATGTCTGCAATTTACCTACAAAATAAGAGCATTGCGGTTGTGATTCAACAGGCCATCAAGCTGTTTTATTCACAAGCCGCCCCTTCCACTCTGAACGAATAAAGGGTCTGAAAACCACGGATAAAAGGGTGAAAACAGGATAGATCACTGACATGAGACAGATGGCAGGGAGTGAAAACTTTTGCCCGCTGGTATCCTCCCATTGCTGCAAGATTGCGTATTCACCATAGGTCCTGAGGGCCAGCACCAGCAAGGCATCGAACAGGCTTCCATCGCCAAAAGCAGAAAGCCCCAGCAGGTACAGCCAGGATGTTGCTGCACCGAATACGAGCACCCCAATCAGATGGATATATCCAAGTCGGTAATAGCGAAGTTTACCGTTCCAGCGAAGGCGCTGACGAAGCAATGCCAGCCAGCCGGTGGCAGGATGTGTGAGCACCATTCCCTCCGCTGATACACAGGGAACGACGGTAACATCTGGAAGTCGATGGAAAGCCATCATCAGGAACGTATCATCGCCAGAGGATATCTTCCTGTGGGAGGAATATCCTCCGATCCGGTTCCAGATTTCCTTACGGAAGGCAAGACTTGCTCCGGTATTGAGCAAGGGATAGCCCGCCTGCAAAGAACCGGCTCCACTGGATTGCAATACTGCAGTTTCCATGGCCTGAAAATTGAACAGTGCTCCACCCTGTTGGGCATCTACTTTCACCGTCCCGCATACCATGTCCGCTTCGCGGTTTCGCGCAGTATTAAGCAGCGCATACAACCAACCCGGCTCCGGAATACAATCCGCATCGGTAGTCACCACCCAATCGGTCGATGCGAGCTCTATACCTTTACAAAGAGCGGCTTTCTTACCTACCCCCTCTCCCTCCTGCAGGCTAAGTAACCGCACATTGTGCTGTGAAACCGACCACTGCCGAATCAGCTCCAGGCCGCCGTCCCGGCTATGGTCATCTACAAAAATCCAGCTCACCTTATGTTGTGGATACTGAACCTGAAGCAGTGCTTCCATTAGCGCCGGCAAGCGGGACGCCTCGTTGCGAAAAGGAACAACCACGGTGATGTCGGGTAATGCATCCGAAGGGTATTTTATCTCCGGCAATTCATCGGCCGTGCGCCAATGGTGCCTATACCACAACAATAGTATGATGTAACCTGCATTGAGGAGTACGGCAATCATGTCAGCGCTTTACAGTGCTGAATTTAAGAAAAAGCACCGAAATGGCACCCAGTACCGCTGGCAAGGCGATGTTGATACTCCAAAGTGCAAAGGTGGATACCAATACGCCCAGAGCACTCACCCCGATGCTGCCGAATACAGCCAGGTTAACGCTTCCACGTATTCCGAGTTCACCGAGTGCAATACTGGGTATGATAGTGATGAGAAAAAAGGACAATGCACACAGGCCTACCAGGTCTACCATCCGCCAATCGGGTTCGACCAGGTATAGAAGAAGACAATACTGCAGGGTGAAGACCGCATATCTCCCGGCAGAAAGTAACCATACAATCAGCAATTCCCTCTTGCTACAACGCCTGATGGTTTCCAGCGCGGTATGCCATCCCGGCTTTTTGCTGAATCCCTTCAACGCTCCCATCCACCAGGGCATCCGAAACCATACCAGGGTTGCCGTGACAACAAGCAGCAACGCAGAATAGCGGATTACCAGCATAGATGTGGCAGGAAGCGCAAGGAATGCGTCGATGTGATGATAAAGCGCAATTCCTCCGGCCTGAACGGTGACCAGCAACTGGGCGGAACTTCCTACTACGGAGAGCAGTGCTCCCCGAACGCGGTTGCTCTCCTGCAGGTACAAAATTCTACCTGCAAACTCTCCCGAACGGTTAGGTGTAAAGAAACTCACGGTAATACCATTGAAGAAGGCACGGAATGCCTTCGGAAAACCAACGGTTTCGATGTTACGCATCAGGTATTTCCATTTGAGTGCCTCCAAACCCCAATTAAAAAAAGTCAGGAAAATAACGAGTAAAAAGAAGGGGCTTGCCAGCATCTGCATCAGCGCCCGAGTGGGATGGCTATGAAGGCCAATTCGGCCCCACTCATCATTCACATGGAGGTAGATGAACCAGCAGGATACAAAAAAGACCAGCCATTTGAGTGCCCACCAGGCCCACACTTGCCATTGAAGTCTTTTTCCGTTATCCGACAATCGATCCATACGAATAAACAAGAAAGTTCCGGTTCGACCTGTAGCCTCTCCGGAACCTGTACAAATTGTGCGTAGAGTATTAGGCCTGCGCTGTAGGTCCGCCGAAATTCATCGGCAATGCGATGCCATCCGTTTGCTTGATGGGGCCATGCGCTGCCTCAAATTTCTGGATGTTGTCGGCAAGTGCAGACAGCAGGCGTTTGGCATGTTGAGGCGTAAGTACAATACGCGACTTGACACGCGCCTTGGGAACTCCTGGCATCACCTTGACAAAATCCACGACGAACTCCGCACTGGAGTGTGTAATGATGGCAAGGTTTGAATAAATACCCTCTGCAGTTTCTTCGGAGAGTTCGATATTGAGTTGGTTGTCGTTTTCCATAGTGTGGTCTTGTACGTTGTTTCGGTGGATACGTTACGAAGGTAAGACATTTAAGAGGAAAAGTCCGGAGATCATCATGGTATAAAAAAAACGGAGGACTCACGTGAGTCCTCCGTTCCTATACTGAAAATGGAATCAGGCTTCCATGGCTTCCTTTTTGGAGGCCATGAGCAAGTCGTATTCCTCCTGAGAACCTACAATCAGCTTCTCGTATTCGCGCAAACCTGTTCCTGCAGGAATGAGGTGACCAACGATGACGTTTTCCTTCAGACCGTTGAGGTAATCCACCGCTCCTTTGATAGCAGCCTCGTTGAGTACCTTGGTGGTCTCCTGGAAGGAGGCCGCAGAAATCCAGCTCTTCGTATGGAGCGAAGCCTGTGTAATACCCTGCAGCAAGGGAGACGAAGTCGCAGGCGTCGCATCGCGCGCATCGACGAGCTTCATGTCTTTACGCTTCAACTGCGAGTTCTCATCGCGCAGCTGACGCAGCGTGATGATCTGACCGGCCTTGAAACGTGAAGAGTCACCCGGCTCCACCACCACCTTCTTATCGATGATGCTGTCGTTTTCTTCCATGAAATCGATTTTGTTGACCGATTCACGCTCGAGGAAACGGGTATCGCCCGGATCTTCG
>CAZPCA010000088.1:0-10643 GCA_964584995.1 uncultured Bifidobacterium sp. | reverse complement strand
CTTCCGGTCTAAAGGTGGCGGTGCAGGAGACCTGATTGTCGGACCAGTACCGCTGCAGGAATACAGCCAACGCCACCTGCTCTTCCAGCTGCACCTGTTGCAGGTTCTTACCATCACTCCTGACGGGAAACTCCACCACGGCAGAGGCAGTGTCGGTCACATCATTGCTCACAGGAAGTCCTGCAGCACGTAACAGGGGAAGCAGGGCAGAAGACTTGCCGATGCGCATACGGCGGATGTACCAGGTGAATTCTGGGTAATGGCATCCCGGATTCACGCCGGCCAGCAGACTTACCGTACCGCTGGGTTTTACAGACGTGGTCTTGATGCTGCGCGGCACATGCAGCCAGCGCGCGTAACGCTCATCGAGTGACTGTATTTCCCGATAGCCCTCTTCGAGCCATTCCTGAAGGGTGGAAACCGGATGAGCGGATAGGAAATTGGTGATGCCGGAGACCGATGTCCCGATTCGCCGGTTTCTTTCCTGAATCGTGTTCGTCTCCGGCCAGGTGGTCTTGACCAGGGTGGCTGTTTTGCCAAGCAGGAAAGCGTATTTCAGCGTGCGCAGGAAGTCGGCTTTGGAGGAGGCCCTGGAGGGGAACGTTTCCACCAGGCAGCAGAGTTCGTAGGATTCCAGGGTCTGTTCTCCACACGGATTGGTCCCCATCGCCCGGTGGTCTTTATAATCTGCGGGGTCACATAACCGTGAGTAGGCACGTATGTTGTCCAGGAAAAGATAGCCGGGCTCTCCGTTGATGGCAGTCTGGGCTGCTGCTTTGCTGAAATCACTGTTCCTGTTCACGACGACACTGTTGTTCGATGCCCAGCCCCAGGCTGAGCGTCGGGCCCCCGACCCTTCGTACTGTAGCTTTTCCGCGTTCCAGTGATAGTCTTTTAACTTCAGGAATTCATCGCTCGACGGATCTCCGAGTGCGATCTGCGCGCTGCGACGAACGTTGCCGGCCACCACGCAGCGGCCAATCATGTTCATGATATCGGCGATGCCGGTGATGCTGATGGGAAGACCATGGTGTGCGTTCAGCACCTGACGTATTTCTTCGTGCATCTGCCGCAGCGACGCAGGACCCGAAGCGACACCGCCGAAGCCTCGGATAGGACTTCCGGCAGGGCGGATCAGAGAATAGTCAAAGGAGACAGTGGGAACAGAGCCGATGCCGTGGTGATGGAAAAAATAACTGTGCAATAATTTTTCCAGACTGCATACCCAGCCTTGACGCGAATCAGGAATCACATAGTGCCCGGTGTCTGCAGGGTCCGGCTGGTGGATGAGAAGTTTTCCAGCTCCCAGCACATCGAAGCCCACGCCCACGCCCATCATGCTCATGTCCATCATGAAAAGGAATGGTCGAAGCGATTCGGTGATGTTGTTACCGATATCATTCGTGGAAACAAAGGCGCAATTGAAAAGCGCCTGGCCGATGCCCCGCTCGTGTACAATCGGGGTACCCATGGCCCAAAGCATGCGTCCGGGGGGCAGGAACTTCATAGTGAAGATCCGGTCATACATCTCCCTTGCGGAGCGTTGTGCCTTGCTTCGGTCCCAGGCGATGTCCAGGGAATGGAGATGTTGTTGCTGTAGGGTGTAGGCACCTTCGACTACGCGTTGAACCGTTTCGTGCCAGCGTTCGTTGGTGTTGTCTGCTTTAAGTCGGGAATAGGTTCGGTAATAGGTAGCCAGTCCGAGGCCGTTGAATCCAAAACCCGGGTCCCGGTGCGCATAGCCTGCGACAAAATCGCTATCCAGTGTAAAGCGTAGGTCGGACATGGTGTTGAACGGTCGTACAACCGCGGTGGAGGGAAAAGTAATCGGTAACGAAAGTAGCGATAGTAAGCCCTTTGCCGTATGTCCGGTGAAGGAAAAAAATTATTCGATCACCAGTCGAATGGTCTCCCTTTTGTCTGCTTCGATGTGCATGATATACACGCCTGAAGGGATATGATTTAAATCAATGCCCGTGGAGGGCCTGTCGAGAGTGCCCCGGCTGATCAATCGGCTGGAGCAGTCGTACACAGAGTAGGCAGCACCTGTCCGCACTTTGTCGGATTGTATGAAAACAGTTCCGGTACTGGGATTGGGGAATGTCACGATTTCGCCACCACCTTGGGCACTTCCTTCCAGACCGGTAGTCCCGAATACAAGCGGGCAATAGACGGGATTACCGGCCGCATCGAGGTAATGGAATATGAATGTCAGAGGCGTGCAATTCAAGGATCCACTCAAGGTGATCGGGTAATCCTGCATCGTCTGTCCGATCTGACCGAACCAGAAAAGACCACCGCTGGCCACCGTGTCTCCATTACAGTCCAGCACGGTTTCAATGTAGGGGTAGCCGATGATTTGCGCAGGGTCTCCACCGGCCTGGATGCTCACCTGGTACATGTTCGCATTCATGGAATCGGGAAACACCGCAGTGATGCTGAAGTCCTGACAAGAGAAAGACTGTGCAAATGATCCCGTTGAAAATACAGTGAGCAATAGGATCAGCCGTTGGAGTATTTTGTGATGTATAAACATTTTGATGAGGGTTGCTTTTCGTTTTCGACAGCATGCATAGTCATACGAGCCGCTGGAGGCTGTGCAAAAATACGAATGTTTTTGGGCGCTGCGAGGGTATCGGATTCTTGCTTTTTATGCAGCACATCCAGTAAGCTGCTGAAAGTCATTCATAGGAGCGGTAGCAGGGTGTCATCTGCCAGGTATCGCTGGTAAGCGGATTCTGAAAGATCAGCGAAAAGCACGCGGTGTAAAGTTTTGTCCATCGAAGGTACAAATGGAATTACCATCGGCAACGAACCAGAGCTCTTCCCGATGGTCTCTGAAGATGTACCATATCGCGTCACCGCACAATCCGTCTTCTTTTGTGTAATTGGTAAGTCTTTTCCCATCGTATTTCCATACTCCCGCGTCGATAGTGCCTATCCAGAGATGGCCAAGCCGGTCTTCGTTGATGGACCATGGTCTCGCGAGCGTTCCTTTTTTGGACGTAAGACTTTTCAGGAAATCCGGATTGCCAAGGTTCATCGCTTCGGTGAAATTCTCAAATTCCTTTCCATTGAATCGGAACAAACCTGCTCCATTGTTTCCGGCCCAGATGGTGCCGCTTCTGTCTTGATAAATGGTTCGTACAGCCGCCTTGTCCAATCCATGGCCGTTGTAAAAGGTGAAGGCAGTACCATCGTAACGGCAAACACCTTTTTCCTCGGTGCCGAACCAAATATCGCCATCGCGGTCGATCAGTGAGGAATAAACAGTGTATGCCCTGTTAAGATCCCCGTTCTTGATTGGGTAGTCGGAGGGCTGAAGGGTAAAGCCGTTCAGACGAACACCGTCGTAATAACACATTCCACCTGGCCGGTTGAAGAACAGCCGGCTTGATGAAAGCCGGTAAACATGGTGGAGGGCTTTGTTAATTTCATTGGTCTTGTCACTGAAGGATGTTCCGTCGAAGGTGCATACCCCATCCCTGGTAGTGAACCACAATACGCCGTTGTCGTCTAATTCTATTTTCAGGACATAATCACTCAGCAGGCCGTTGCGGGTGGTGAAGTGCAGCAGGGTAGTACCGTCGTATTTGTACACACCACCACCGTTACTGGCAAACCAATAGTGTTGTTTTTTGTCCTGCACAATACAGCCGATGTTCCCGCCTAAGGTGCGAACGGTATCGCCTAGCTGGAACGGCACTGCTCTTGCCGGTTTTGTCTGGACCTGGTGGTCCATTTCATGTTGCCCGTGGCAGGAGCAGGATAATACGGTGATGATTGCCGCGAAGAATAGTACTCTCAAATTATTGATCATTGGGAATCTCGGAGTGTGCTGGTTCAGGAAAACTTCGCTTTGTGATGGGCGCATCGCTTCTGGTGATGACAAGGTAAAGAATAAATTAGCCAGCCTTCCAAGGATACACCTGTTTTTCAATCTGTTGTTCCTTAGGTTTGATTTGTATCAATGTGTACGTGCCTGTGGGGGGCGGATATACCGACATGGATGAATGGAATGTTTTGGATTATCATGGACATAGGATCAACCAAATAGTCGCTGATAATCTCCTGTAGCCTTGCTGTCTCTTAAGGCAAATGTCTCTAATTTTATCCATTCAAATACTGTCTTTATGAACTATTTTCAGAAAGCACTTGTAACGATGCTTGTCGTACTGTTTCCGCTGGTAGTTACCGCTCAGTGGACACAACTCAGTAGCGGCGTTACCTCCGATATAGGATGTGTAAGGTATAATTCCGGCGGGCAGGTCTGGGCGGGTACTATCAACGGCGTCCTGCGTTCCTCCAACAGCGGTGCCACATTCAATTTTGTGAACGGCATCAATACCGCGGCCGGTAATACACAGATATACGGGAGTTTCGATGATATTCATATCACAGGTCCTTCGAGCGCTGTGGCAACAGGGTTTTTTTATCTTGGGAATGACCTCATCGTTTTCAATACTACGAACAATGGAACTTCCTGGAGTTATAATTACTATGCCAATACCGGATCACTGCCCCGTTACATAGATGGTATGGATTTCAATTCCGGTACGGCGGCTGTAGCGGTCGGTAGTGGAGGCAGAATTCTTTACTCGGGTAATAACGGTGCATCTTGGAGCATAGGTTCTGCCGGTACTTCTAATGATCTCTACGATGTGTCCTGGGTGAACGGCAACACATGGGTCGCGGTATCGGGTTCCAACATTTATCGCTCTACCAACGGAGGCGTAAGTTTCACCAGTGTAGCTGCTGGACAGAGCAGTATTGAAAATGTATCTTTTGCCAGGGGCACCAATACCGGGTATGCTGGCGGCTCCAATGTGTTTCTCAAGTCCACGGATGGAGGACTGACCTGGTCCGCAATGCCTATACCTCTTGTAAGTATCCGTACCATCTATACCCTCAGTCCGGATACCGTTTTTATCGGCACGTTCGACGGAGTTTATCGTTCAATCAGCGGAGGTGCTTACTGGGAGCGCTTCGATTTGCCCAATTTCCAGCGCGCCAATGATGTGTATTTCTACGATGGCGACAATGGCATGGTCGCAGGCGATAGCGGTTATATCGCCGTTACATCGAATGCCGGTGGGGCCACCTATCCGGTCGCCAATTTCAGTCTGAGTTCAAATTCGCCCTGCCAGGGAGCTCCCGTGACCCTGACGAATTACGGTGACCCTGCATGGTCCTTTCAATGGATCTTGAACGGGTCACTTGTCAGCACTCAGTTTGCACCTGTTATTACTTTCCCCTTGGGAGGCTCCAACATCCTTGAACTGATCGCAACAAAGAACGGCCTGAGCGACACCCTGACCAGAACGGTGAATACGATCCCGATACCCGTAGTCGCGCCCTTCACAGTCATCAACGATACAATCTGCCAGGGCGGGCAGGGCAGGTTCTATATTCCCAATAGCCAGCCTTTTGTCAGTTACAGGCTTTTTGATGGAACCACTCCTGTCGGTTCGGGACAGAACGGTAATAACTCTATGCTCACCCTCACTACGGCCACCAACCAGACCGTGGTCAAGCCGTATAGGATCCAAGCGGTGTATACCAATGCGTGCGGAACGGATACACTCGAAGTCACTGACTCGCTCTATCTCGCCATTCCTGCTCCCAATGTTTCGGCTCTGCTTTACCGTGATACCATCTGCACCGGCGATACGACCACGATGCTGATTTACAATTCGGAACCCGGCTGGGAGTACTATTGTTCCAATGCCACTTTTCTCCGTGTGGACGGAACGGGCGGTACAATCGGAATTCCGGTCGGTCCTGTGACGGGAAATGTCACCATCACAGTCACGGCACGGTTCAAAGCGCTCAACTGTTTCAAGACGCTCCCCGGCACTTTTCCGCTTGTATTCCGCTCCTCCTCGGTTTCCATACCGGGAACACTGCAGGGGGCCGTTGGTCAGGCAGTGAACATGACCGCTACATCCACAGGCTTCAACAGCTGGAGCTGGAGCTTTGGAGCGAACGCGAGTCCAACCACCGGCAACGGCCTGGTGCCATCTCCTCCTGTATATTCAGCGGCAGGGATAGATACTGTCGTACTTACGGCCCGCCTGAACAATACCTGCGAAAAGGTACTGCGTAAGCCTGTTTACATTTACGGAAGCATCCCCGCCAGTTCCACTGTGTTGTGTGATGCCGATACCTTCACGGGCACAATGGCCAATTCCGCTTATGAATTTTGCCTGGACGATTACAACAATCTGCACGTGGCGGGGTACAATGCGCAATCCACCAATTTTGCGTTCACGCCGTATGTGCTGCGTATAGACAGTACCGGTAGCCGGACCTATTACCACACTTTCAACGCCTTCGGAAACAATCCCGGAGCGCAGGGACTCATCAACGGCATCACGTCCGATCGCCTCACCAATACGTATTTTGTGACCCGCTATACGGCACCTTCCCGGTTCGATATTCAGGGCAACTATATGCGCAACAAGAACGCATTGATAAAGCTGAACAGCAAGGGAAAGTTCCAGTGGGCGATAGAGGCGCCGCTCGCTGATTTTTCGGACATGATTACCATTAGCGACAGGATTTTCGCCATCGGTGTGAATGCCTGGAACGGATGTGAATTTCAAACTCCGCTGGGCCTATACCGTTATACACCGTCTATCAGCAATAAGGGAGATGCTTTTGTCATGGAGCTGAGTGCTGCCGGAGAGATCTTACAGTTCGATGCCTTCGGAGGATCCGGTACTGCAGGCCTCACCAGTCCGGCACAGTTCAGGGTCAAGTATCCGATCGTCAACCAATATTTCGCTTATGATACCTTGCGGCAAAACCTAATGGCGCGCAAATCGCAAAGCAACGGGCTGTTGATGGCGGGTATGCTGAGTGCTGCGGGTCTCGCCACACCGGTCTATTTCAACAACCAATTGCTGAACAATAGTCTGCCGGTCGGCACCGGACTCGACAAATGCCTCTTCATGGCCCGCTACGATTTGACCAATGGTTTTGACCAGGCGGTGACGCTGATGTCAGGCCGCCCGGAGTTCATTGCGGATTTCAAGGAGAATGTGAACGGCCACTACCTTGTAGCGGGCCGTGCCAGGAACAATGTGGTGACGAGTAACGGAACACTGACCTTCCCCGTGCAGAATTACGATTACCAGTTTCTGGCCTCTTTCAGTCCTTCCGGAGCGGTCAATTGGCTCGTCTATGCGGATTCCATGAACTTCAAGTCTGTCGGTGTCAACAACGACGGCTCCGCTTCTCTGCTTGTTTACATGACCACCAAATTCCTGATCGTCGATGCACTGGGCAACCCCTACAATGTATCGCCCCTGCCCTCGGCCGGCTCCTATCTGTTACGCTTCGGCCTGAACGGAGAGCTTCTCTCCGCTGACCGGACCGCCGGCTTCGAGGCATTGGCCCTTAGGCAGGATGATTGCGGAAACCACCGTGTTTACCATGCCACCAACAGCGGAGCGCAGTTCAGGGCCTACCGCTCAGTACACAGCAACAGCGGCAGCTGCGGGGCCAATTGTTATGCGGCCTATTCACCCGGTCTGCTCGACGCTGCCCTGGACTCGGTCACACTGAACGACAAGACCACTAACGGTCCGGCGGTACGAAATCTTGCAATCAAAATCAAGAGCAAGTCCGTGGTGCCTGTGACAGCCTTGGATGTACGTTGCCGGATCAACAACGACCCGGTCCAGGTGTTGAACTGGAGCGGGACCATGCTCACCGGCGATTCGGTCACATTGAACGTGAGTAATTATAACTTTACCAGGACATACAATCGTATAAGGGTATGGATCGACCGTGTCAACAATGTCGCCGACGACATCCTGGAAAATGATACCATCGTGTTCGGTCAGATAATCTGTTCAAGTCCCCTGGCAGGTGTATATTCCGTTGGATGCGATACCTGCTATTTCGACAGTATTCAAACAAGCGCATCTACGCTGAAAGCCTGTGGCGTAAACGACCCTGTCACCATGGCTATCGAGCCGGGCGAATACCTGGAGCAATTACAGATGGATTCCATCCCCTTTGCCAGTCAGACAGACTCCGTGGTGTGGACTTCCCGGACGGGTCAGGCGGAAGATGTGACCATACTTTTCAAACCCAATTACAGTTATCTCCGCACACTCGTTTACCTAGACAGGCTGAGTCATTGCAGCTTCACGCATTTGACCCTGAAAAACCTCTTACCAAGGGGCTTCGATGCCATGCAGGCGGATGCAGGAGGCAGGTCGGTGTTTTATATGAATGCATCCAGGAACATACGCATCGAACAGTGTAACTTGTCAGGTATTGACAGAGTAGGGGGAGCGAGCGGTACCGCCAATATCATTGACGCATACACTGCATCGCAGATCAATATCAGCGACAACCGTTTTGAGAACGGGGAATTTGCCATTGCTATTGGAGGCAGCCTGATGGCGTCGCGAAATCTGATCATCACGGGGAATGAGGCGCGGCAAACGAGAGGGTTTCATTTTTATCAGGCGGACAGCCTGTTGATCGACCGCAACCGGATCGAGAACATCGGAGATATTACACCGGCAGTGCTGTTGTGTACCGACTGCGATTCATTCCGGATCACCCGGAATCAGGTCACATCGGAAGACTGGGGCGATGAGGTCCTGGATGTCAGTTGCACATGCCCCCCTGCAAATCCCTGTCTCATTGCCAACAACATTTTTTCATCAGCGCCGCTTTGGTTAACGGTAGCCGGTGCCACAATCAACGGGACGAACCTGGACGTGGTGAACAACAGTTTCGGACACGGGGTATTGTTGTATTCGAACGGCGGATTGAGGTTTGTGAATAACCTGGTGCGCTCGAACGGGAGTTTTGCACTCGATGTCAGCTCGCCGACGTTCATAAACACCCTTGATTTCAATAGGTATCAGTCCGTGGGAGCCCCCATAAATTTCAAGAACAATGGAAACAACTATTCACTCGCCGGCTGGAGAACCCTGACCGGCTTCGATAGTCAGTCGGATTCGGTCACGGCAAGCTATACGACTTTGACGGATATGCACCTGCGTAATGCGGTGAGCATGGCGGGGACTCCATGGCCTGGAATCACCACCGACATCGACGGGCAGGCCCGCAATACCAGCGCTCCTACGGTGGGGGCGGATGAATACAGTTTCAACCCTGCCATCAGTGAGGTCTGGCCCGGGGATTGCGACAGCACCAAGAGTGTGGATAATTTCGACCTGTTGCCCATAGGACTCTATTACAACCGGTTCAGCACCTCCCGTCCCAATGAATCATCCGTGGCATGGGCGGCAGAGCCCTCCCTGCTGTGGCCATTGACACAAGGTACGGGAATCAATATGCACCATGCCGACGCCGACGGTGACGGATGGATCGGTCTGGACGATACCACCGTCGTGATCAATAACTACGGGCAGACGCATCCGTTAGCACAGCCGCAACCGGCTCGTCCTGCTCTGGGGCCGGATCTTGCAGTGATTCCGGTGGGAAGTGTTTTCAATGCGGGAGATACCGTGCACCTCAAAGTAGTGGCGGGCAACGCTGTGTTGCCTGTCGATCGACTTTCCGCGATTGGATTCAAGGTGGAAGTCCCTCCTTCGCTCATTGTACCGGGATCCTTCAGGGTTTCCATCGCCGGCAATTGGCTGTGTCCGGACAGTAATTGCATTATGTATCCCAGGGCAGATGAGGTTACCGGTATAGCCGCGGTAAGCCTGGCCCGGCTGGACGGCGACCAGGTATCGTCCTACGGCGAACTGGCCGATGTCAGCTTCGTCATCAACGCGGCGTATACCGGTGGTACCACCATAACGATACCGGTGAGTGATTACCGTTCGTTTGAGCCGGATGCTGTATCCATTCCTCTTTCTCCCCTTGCCGGAGTGATTCAGGTGCTGGGCACTTCCGTGGAGGAAACTACGGCCATCGAAGGCGTCAAATTGTATCCCAATCCTGCCACGCAGTCAGCTACACTTTGGTTCAACTGGCGCGGCACAGCAGGAGAGAAAATGGTCCTCACCATCGCTGATATGGCAGGCCGCACAGTAGCCCCTCCACAAACGTGGCAAGCTTCGCCCGGCGCCCAGCACATCCCTGTTGATTGTTCAGCCCTTCAGCAGGGGATTTATCTGGTACGGCTGAGTACTGGAAGCGAAAGCACCGTACTTCGTTTGATTCGTCAATAGAGGAGAATATCGACTATCGTAAATCGTCCATTGCTCTCCGACGATCTTTTCTGGTGGTATGCTGATTGCTGAGCGATTATCTGCTGCTTAGGGTGCGTGTCCTGCTGCCTTAATCAGGAGTTTTTTAATTATATAACCCCTGCAGAGGGTGTCTTTGCTGAAGCACGAGACCGGCAGATGTATTGTATGACCGCTGCATCACCGTCTGTAATGATTGTATTACAACCATTGTTTTTATTTTTTCTTTTTCACGGACAGGCACTTACAAAAAACCACATACGGGGTTCTTAGCAGTCGACGTTCGTATGCCTATATTGCAGTCATGCGGAATGATCGTGAAACAATCATCTGGAATGAACAGATGTTTTTCCCTTCAGCGCTACCCTAATGGATTATTTAATCGCTCTATATACAACATAAAAAATTTATTGTCATGGACGCTATCGATGTAATTCTTCACAGTCTACGCTATGC
>CAZPCA010000087.1:0-11008 GCA_964584995.1 uncultured Bifidobacterium sp. | reverse complement strand
TTTTGATTTTTCCTGTCGACTTCAGGATTTCAGGAACCACTTCATACAGCATCTGTACTATCTTGAAGAGTTCGTCATCTGCCAGGTGCTTTTGAGCGAATTCCATTTGGGCGATATAACGGGGATCTGTCTTTCTCAGTACAGCATGTCCGTAGCCTGGTACTACCCTTCCTTCAGCAAGTGTTTTCTTGACATAATCTGCGATGTCGTTCGTTGAAGGCATCTTTTCACCGTAGAACTCGCGCAAATCATAAATCCAGCGGACAACTTCCTGATTGGCCAGTCCGTGCAGGGGACCTGCAAGCCCATTCATGCCTGCAGACAGGGAGTAATAAGCATCGCTCAATGCAGAGCCTACCAGGTGTGTCGTATGGGCGGAAACGTTACCTCCTTCGTGGTCGACGTGAATGGTCAGGTACAGGCGCATCAGCGCTTTCATGCCGTCATCGTCGAAGCCCAACATGTGGGCGAAATTCGCACCCCAGTCCAATTTGGGATCCGGCTCTATATGCACTCCGCCTTTGTAGGTGCGGCGGTAAATGTATGCAGCAATTCTCGGCAGTCGGGCGATGCAGTTCATCACATCTTCGAACATCGGGTCCCAGTATTGCTTCTTGTTGATGCCTTTGCGGTAAGCGGCAGCAAAATTACTTTCCGTTTGCATGGCCAGAATAGCCAGGCTGAACTGCGTCATAGGATGAGTAGCCATCGGCAAAGAGTCCAGCATGTCGAATACATGTTTGGGTACATGGCTTCTGCGGGCCCATGCATTGCTGACTTCGCGGGCATCCTCTTCTGTAGGGAGCTCACCGGTGAGTAAGAGGTAGAACATACCCTCCGGGAGATTTTCGCCACCAGCACCCTGAGGCAGCTTGTCGCGGAGTTCTGGTATGGAATAACCCCGAAAACGGATGCCCTCTTCCGGGTCCAGCTTGGAAGTTTCAGTGACCATGCCGATCATGCCTTTCATGCCATGATATACCTGTTCGATCGTATAATTGCCCAGCACTACATGACCGTTTTCTTTGATCATGGTTTTGATTTCGTCGGCCAGGGGCAATGCTTTCTGCGCGAATTTGTCTTTTAAGCGATCCATTTTTTAATTACAAAGGGGGTGTATAAGGGTGAGCGAAGTTACTGAAGGTTTTAACAAACTTCAATACGTTTGGTTAAGCTGATGGTTGTTTTCACCGTATGCTGACATTGGGTAGGATTTCAGTTCTCACTGATTTCTTTTCGCGGTGCTTAGAATTGAGATCAAGATTGACGATGAGGTAGACCGCTGCTACTATGAATACGGTTATGATCAGAATCCATGCGGCCAGTTCAAGCATTTTTTTAGCCTTCTTTTTAGGACTGCTTTTGCGTTTTATCCGTACCCGCTTACGGATTTTTACCCGTTTACGGGTTCTGCGACGCCTGCCGGAGTCCGAGAGATGCTCTTCTGTGATAGAGCCACCTTCCGCCGGATCCTCCTCGTATTCCTCTTCGTCTTCCTCTTCTTCCTGATCTAGATCGGCGCTTTCTCTGAATTCCTCCTCGTCTTCCTCGTGGCCTTTGCTGTTGTTTTTCGTCATCTTCGGTGAAAAATTGGTTTATCGGGGTATGAACCTGAAATTCCTTCCCTGAAATACAGCACTACCGCCCAATTCATCTTCAATGCGCAAGAGCTGATTGTATTTGGCAATCCTGTCGGAGCGGGAGGCGGAGCCGGTTTTGATCTGACCGGTATTGAGGGCTACCGCCAGGTCCGCGATGGTGGAGTCTTCGGTTTCTCCCGAACGATGACTCATCACGGCAGTGTACTTATTTTCTTTGGCCAGGGAAACGGCATTGATTGTTTCGGTCAGCGTGCCGATCTGGTTAACCTTTACCAAAATGGAATTTGCAGTATGTTGGTCAATGCCCTGCTGTAACCGAAGCGTATTTGTCACGAAAAGATCGTCGCCCACTAATTGGATTTTATCTCCCAGGCGGGAAGTCAGTTCGGCCCAGCCCTTCCAGTCGTCTTCTGCCAAGCCATCTTCAATGGAGATGATTGGATATTTTTTGCACCAATCGGCCCAGAAGTTCACCATGTCCGCAGAACTTAATTTCTCACCCGTAGATTTTTTGAAAACATACATTCCGGAGGCCTCGTCGTAAAACTCAGTGCTTGCTGCATCCATGGCGATGAACATGTCATGCCCCGGTTTGTAGCCGGCTTTCTCGATGGCTTCCAGTACAGCTTGTATCGCTTCTTCATTCGACTGCAGATTGGGCGCAAATCCTCCTTCGTCTCCCACATTGGTGCTCAGTCCTTTAGACTTTAAAACCCCCTTCAGGGCATGGAAGACCTCCGTGCCCATCCGCAGGGATTCTGCAAAAGAATCGGCCCCGGTGGGCATGACCATGAATTCCTGGAAATCTATTTTGTTGTCTGCATGAGCTCCGCCGTTGAGAATATTCATCATCGGCAGGGGGAGCACACAGGCGTTTACTCCTCCTATATAGCGGAACAAGGGCATGCCGGACTCCGCTGCCGCCGCCTTAGCCACCGCCAAAGAAACCCCCAGCATCGCATTGGCTCCCAGCCGTGACTTGTTCGGGGTGCCATCAAGAGCAATCATGGCTTCATCGATGGTACGCTGTTCGAATACCGAATGCCCCTTCAGTTCTTCCGATAAAAGTGTGTTGACATTGTTGACTGCCTTGGTGACCCCTTTGCCCAAATAACGGTTTTTGTCACCATCCCTTAATTCCACGGCCTCGTGCTTTCCGGTAGAAGCTCCGCTGGGTACGGCTGCTCTGCCGCTGTAGCCATTCTGTGTAAAGGCCTCTACTTCAATAGTTGGGTTCCCCCTGGAATCCAGGATTTCCCTGGCTTGTAAACCAATTAAAACGCTCATTTTATGCAACGTTAAGTTTCAATGGGCGTAAAATTAAACAATTCGTGAGTTGTTATCGCCTGAAATTCAGTCGAAATTCACTTAAATTACTTTAATTTGAACCCACAATGCGTAGGTCCATTCTGAAATTTCTGGTGTACTCCTTATCCGCTATCATTTTGATGGGAGCTGCAGCTTCGTTTTATTCAGTGCATTGGTGTTCCTCCGGTTCAGCATGTGCTCCCTCAGAATGCTGTGCGCAAATTGAATACGCTTGCATACAGAATCCGGATGCAAATCAGGATCCTTGCTGCGAGGAAATACGTTCCTATTTCAACTTTCCCGTTTATCCCCTGGAGAAGGTGGAAATCTCCGTTTCTGAGACATCCTGGATGAGTAGTGTCTGCGAGTGCTTTCAAGCTGACTTTTCCTTAAAGTCCTTCGTAGATGCGCCTTTTTTACCGGATAAGATTCCGCTTTTACACACTAGTGCCCCTTATATTTCATTTGGAAATTTCAGAGTCTGAGCATTTGTTGAACATTCCCGAAGGCATCGCCTTGCTTGTTTAACCTATTGCCTCAATACTCATGAATAAGATAAAAACAATCCTATCCCTGGGGTTGCTCCTATCGACCCTTGGCCTGAAAGCCCAATCTGTATCGCTCGCTGGTAAAGTGGTCGATGGTAGTAACAACAGTCCATTACCTGGCGCTACTGTTCTGTCAGAGAGCGGGAATGTGTCCTTGGCCGACGCCAACGGACGCTTCAGCATTGAAGTCGCCGCTCTGCCACAACGGCTCATGGCTTCCTTCGTAGGGTTTATCACGGATACCCTGAAAATAGAAGTCGCAGGTGATCAACTCCTGTTTAAGCTCTACTCCAACAATGCGCTCCGGGAAGCCGAAATTGTCGCCAGAAAGCAAAGTACGGAAATCTCCACCCTCAATCCCCGCAACATTGAAATCCTCAATGAGGGGGAGCTGCTGAAGGCCGCCTGTTGCAATCTTGCAGAGAGTTTCGAAACCAATCCCTCCGTGGACGTGAATTATACCGATGCGGTTACTGGAGCACGTGAAATTCAATTGCTCGGCCTCTCCGGTATATATACTCAGATGCTCGGGGAGGCCATTCCCACGCTCAGGGGTATGGCCAATCCTTACGGTCTTCTCTACATCCCTGGCTCATGGATGGAGTCTATCCAGATCAGCAAAGGTACTGGCTCGGTGGCCAACGGATACGAAGGCATCACCGGTCAAATAAATGTCGAGTTCAAAAAGCCATTGAAAAAACAACCACTCCTGCACCTCAATGTGTACGGGGATGCTTTCGGCAGGGGTGAGGTCAACGCGATCTATACCATGCCCTTGAAGAAAGCATGGAATTATATGCTGATGGCTCATGGCAGCGGATTGCAGACAAAGAATGATCACAATGGAGACGACTTTCTGGATATGCCGCTCTTCCAACAGTTGAATGTCTATAATCGGTTTCATTTCAATTTCAACAATCGCTACGAGGGACAATTGGGAGTGAAAGCCCTGGCCGAAGAACGTACGGGTGGTAATACCGGATTCAGCATAGCGGAAGATCGTGGTACTACGCGTCAGTATGGTTTCCGGATCAGGACGCAACGAGTGGAAGCTTATTCCAAGACCGGTATTCTCTTTCCGGATAAAGCGGGTAAGACGATGGGTTTACAGGCTTCCGGAATTCTGCATCAGCAGAATGCTTTCTTCGGACTGAAAGCGTACGACGGTCGGCAAATTTCCGTGTACAGCAATGCTATCTATATGAACACCCTCGGCGATGACAATCATAAGGTGAAGGCAGGTCTGGATTACAAACGCGATGAGTACAGTGAATCGGTTGACGACAGTGCATTCAGCCGCATCGAGTCGGTGCCGGGTGCGTACGCTGAGTACACCTACGGGGGCGATTGCGAAAGCATCAAACTGGGAGCCATAGTCGGTGCGCGTATCGATTATCACAACCTGTTCGGCTGGCTTTTCACGCCGAGGGTGCACCTCAAATACAATTTTACACCGGAAGTCATCGTGCGTGCATCTGCAGGTCGTGGATACAGGACACCCAATACGTATGCGGATAATATCGGACTCTTCGTCAGTGCGAAGGAGTTAGTCGTGCTGGAGTCGCCCCGCATGGAAGATGCCTGGAACGGGGGGCTCAACCTTACTACGCGCTTCATGGTCTGGGGCCGTGAAGGAAGTCTGATGCTGGATGCATATCACACACGCTTCAACAACCAGTGGATGGCCGACCAGTATTCCAGTGCAGCGTACGTCTACTATTACAATCTGGAAGGGCAATCTACCGCCAATAGCCTGCAGGCGACCTTCACTTTCAATCCTTTCGCCGGCTTCGATTTCAAAGCAGCATGGCGTTTCGATGATGTGGAGGCGGATTACAGAGGCATGCCGGGATTGGCGAAGCCGCTCATATCCCGCAACAAGGCATTGGTGAATGCTGCCTGGACCGACCGGCTGGAGCGCTGGCGACTGGATGCTACACTGCAATGGGAAGGCCCCAAACCCTTGCCGCTGGCTGCTGAACACGAACATGGAGGAGGGCACAACCACGATAGCATGGAATCCTTCGACCAGTCGCCTGATTATTTTCAGCTGATGGCGCAGGCGACGCGTATTTTCAGAAATTGGGAGGTGTATGTAGGAGGAGAAAATCTGCTGAACTATACACAGCATCAAGTAATCCTGGGCAGCGACAATCCCTTCGGCGACACTTTTGATGCCACCCGCGTATGGGGGCCGGTGATGGGCACCAGAATCTATGCCGGTATCCGACTGAACATTCAACAAAACACAAAGCCATGAGAATCCTAAATGTTTGTAAGGTATTATTTACGTGTATGGTGCTTAGTTCACCACTCCATGCACAAACCGATACGCTGGTAGTGCATACCAGTGCAGAATGCGGGACCTGCAAGTCTAAAATTGAGAAAAACATGGGCTACGAAAGGGGGGTGAAGAGCGCCGAGCTTGACTTGTCCACAAAAAATTTGACACTGATTTACAATCCGGAAAAAACAAATCCGGATAAATTGAGGCTGGCGGTAAGTCGTATTGGTTATGATGCGGATGCGATACCGGCAGACAAGAAGGCCTATCAGCGTTTACCCGATTGCTGTAAGAAGGGCGGACATCAGCATTGATATACTGGTCGGGCTCAATCGATTGACTTTGCGGCGAAGTTGGTCACATCCTCGGAAGTGATTTCTTTTCCGCTGAGAATGACCAGGCGTTCCACGACGTTGCGCAATTCTCGGATGTTGCCACTCCAGTTCATTTTTTTCAGTAAGTCTGCAGCGCCCTTGCCAAGCGACTTTTTTGGAATGCGGTACTCCTCGCAAATCTGGCTGAGAAAATGTTCTGCAATCTTCGGGATGTCATCTCTGCGTTCGTTCAGCGATGGTACCTGAATGAGGATTACGCTGAGCCGGTGGTAGAGGTCCTCTCTGAAAGTATGTTGTTCAATCTCCTTTTTCAGGTCTTTGTTGGTGGCGGCTAAAATGCGCACATTCACCGAAATCTCTTTTTCTCCCCCTACCCGCGTTATCTTGTTCTCCTGAAGCGCGCGGAGCACTTTTGCCTGGGCCGACAAACTCATATCGCCGATCTCATCCAGAAAAAGTGTGCCGTTGTGCGCCTGTTCAAACTTCCCTATGCGTTGCTTGACCGCAGAGGTAAAGGCGCCTTTTTCATGACCGAACAATTCACTTTCTATCAGCTCAGAAGGAATTGCGGCGCAGTTTACCTCGATCAAGGGTGAACCGTTTCGGTTGCTTTGGTCGTGAATCGAACGTGCGACCAACTCTTTGCCCGTGCCGTTTTCGCCTGTAATCAAAACCCGCGCATCCGTGGGTGCCACTTTTCCGATCAGATCGCGTATTTTCTTCATGGGTGCTGAGTCACCAATCATTTCGTAGCCTCGATTCACTTTGCGCTTGAGTGTTTTGGTTTCGCGCGCCAGCGACGAACGATCCAGGGCGTTGCGGAGCGTGATCAACATCCGGTTCAAATCGAGTGGTTTGGCAATAAAGTCGTAAGCTCCTTTTTTGATGGCTTCCACTGCATTTTCTACCGTTCCATGTCCTGAAATCATGATTACCGGAGTTTCTGACTGCAGTTCCATCGTCTTTTCCAGCACTTCCATGCCATCCGCCTTAGGCATCTTGATGTCGCATAGGATTAGATCGAATTTCTCCCCTTCAATCCGCTTCAGTCCGTCTTCTCCGTCTGCTGCATCCTGTACTTCGTGTCCTTCGTATTCGAGGATTTCTTTTAGGGTGTTCCGGATGCCTCTTTCATCGTCAATGATCAGGATTTTCGCCATGAGAAATAAGTAGTGTCATTCGGCAAGCATTTCGCTTAGTATGCCTTCCTTCAGGGCATAAGTGCTAAGTTCCAGTTTGCCAATGCGGGTTTTTTGCAGCACAAAAGTAAGCAATAGCGATGCCAGCACGATCATGTCGGCGCGCATCCGTAGCATTCCCGGGATTTTAAGTCTTTCCGAATACGTGGAATGCACCAATTCATTATGCAGGCGATGGTAGGCATTCAAATCGAAACAATAATGTGATCGTCTGATGGGAGGCAGGCATTCCTTCTTTCGCAGGATAGCAGCGAATGTATCGAAGGAGCCGCTGGAGCCGATCAGCCGTTGTGGCCGGTGTTTTTTGCAGGCCGATGCAAGATCTGCCAATTCTTCTTCAAGAAAATCCTGGAGTCGGCCTTGCTCATCGGCACTGATAGGGTCGGATGGATGGATTTCTTCCAGTAGTCGAGCTGCCCCCAGTCGGTAACTTTTCTTCCAGAAGACTTCATCGCTGTTGCAGAGAATGAACTCTGTGCTTCCTCCACCGATATCCATAATCATGGACACATCGCTTCCCAGAGCAAGCGCCTGAGCCACTCCTTTGCGTATCAGTTCCGCCTCCCTGTCACCATTGATCAACTCGATCCGGAAGCCGGTCTCTTTCCTGATTTGCGATAACACCTCGGGGCCGTTGCGGGCATCCCGTAGGGCGGCTGTTCCGGTGATGCGATAAGTGGTGATACCGCGTTCGTCCAGTGCATGGCGGTAATCCCTGAGTGCCTCTATCGCTTTCTTGATGCGTTCCGGTGCAATTATTCCTGCTTTGATGCCGCCGGCTCCAAGTTTGACCACCTTTTTTCTTCTCACCACAGACTTCCATCCTTGCTGATGGTCAAGGGCGATCAGTAAGTTGAAGGTGTTGGTTCCGCAATCGATCACTGCAATTTCCCTGGCCCCCTTTATCATTTGTAAAATAGCCAGCGCGAGAGTTCTTTATAGGTCACCTTTTTTCCATACAACAGAATACCGGTACGGTAAATTCTGCCTGCCATCCAGGTGGTGCCGATAAATCCACCCACCAGCAGGGCGATGGAGAGTGCCAGTTCCCATGCCGGAACCCCGAATGCGATGCGCACCATCATTACAACGGGGGAGGTGAGGGGAAACATTGAGAACCAGAACCCCAGAGATCCATCGGGGTCTTCCACCACCGCCTGCGAGATCAGAAACGACAATATCAATGGCAGAGAAACAGGGAGCATGAACTGCTGTGTTTCTGTTTCGTTATCTACAGCAGCTCCTATTGCGGCAAACAACGCACTATATAAAAGATATCCCCCAATGAAATAAATCATGAAGCAGCCCAGGATGAGTGGGAAGTTGATAAACGACAATTGCTTGAAAATTTTGTTTACGGCACTTTCCTTGGCCTGTGGTGTGGCTCCCAATTCCTGCAGAGCATCCTGCGACATTCCCGCCGATGGGATTTGCTGAGCAACCGATTGTACATTTTGTGCACTGTCTACAAATACGGTGGAAACCACCGTTGTAATGCCAAAGGTCAATACGATCCAGAGTAGAAACTGGGTCAAACCTACGAGGGCGATCCCAATGATTTTTCCCATCATCAGTTCAAAGGGCTTAACCGATGAGATGATCACTTCAACGATGCGGTTAGTTTTCTCCTCAATCACACCCCGCATGACCTGTGCACCATACAGAAAGATGAAAAAATAGATCAGCGCAGCTCCCAGGAATCCAACCAGTGTAGTTAGTTCAGCGGAATTTTCCTGTCCTTCCAGCGTAAGGGTTTTCAGGTCTACGGGCGTTTGGATCGATTCCAGAATTTTTTTGTCGATCCCTTCTGCCTTCAGTTTGTCGTTTTCGATTTGCTCTTCCAATACGCCCTCAATGTAGCTGGTGACGGTAATATTGGCCTGCTTTTCTGTGAACAAGGTCACGCCTCCCGGGTTTTTCACGATATCCGCGGGCACATACAAGATGCCGTAGTATTTATCAGGATCGAAACTTCTTTTAGCTTCTTCTATAGGGGTTGTTGAGGCTTCAAAGATCACTTCCTCGTTGCCGGGCAGGGAGGAACGGAAAATATCGGGATGCTGATCAATCACGAGGATACGGTGCAACGAACTGTCGGTGAATTTCTGGATCAGGATGGGAGCCGTGATGGTGAGTGCCATCAGCAGAGGCCCGATGATGGTCATCACGATGAATGATTTTTTACGTACGCGGGTGATGTATTCGCGTTGAAGGATGAGGCTTATTTTATTCATAGTGCGTGTGTCGAATGGGAGTTAACTACCTGGATGAAAATATCGTTCATGGCGGGCATTTGTTCCCTGAAGCCGTGGACCCTTGTTTCCTGCAGCAGTTCGCGGATCAGTTGCTGGGTATCTGCCGGCTGCTTCAGGCGGATTTTATACGCAATACTATCGCCATGTGTAGTTCTGTCAATGATTTCATGGCGGAGTAGGATGTTCTCGGCAGTAGGGGTGTTCTCTGTTCCTATTTCAATTTCGAATAGGTCGCTTTTGAAAGAGCTTCTTATATCCCTGACCGGGCCTTCCAGCAGCTTTTTTGATTTATCGATCAGCGCTATATGCGTACACAATTCTTCGACCGACTCCATTCTGTGCGTTGAAAGAGCTATGGTCGTTCCCTTTGCTTTCAGCGCCAGCAATTCGTCCTTGATGAGATTGGCATTGATAGGGTCAAAGCCGGTGAAGGGTTCGTCAAGGATCAGCAGCGCAGGTTCATGTATTACAGTTACAATGAACTGTACTTTTTGTTGCATGCCTTTTGAAAGCTCTTCTACCTTTTTCTTCCACCAGCCCTGTATTTCAAACCTCTCGAACCACATTTTCAATCTTTTCATGGCCTCTGCACGGGACAAGCCTTTCAATTGTGCCAGATAAAGGGCTTGTTCCCCTACTTCCATCTTTTTATAGAGTCCTCGTTCTTCGGGCAAGTATCCAATGTCTGCTGTATGAGTGGGGGACAGGTGTTGGCCTTTGAAGCGGATTTCACCTTTGTCGGGTGCCGTTATTTGATTTATAATGCGGATAAGGGATGTTTTTCCAGCGCCATTGGGGCCCAGCAGGCCGAATACGGAGCCTTCTGGTATCGACATCGATACATCGTCCAATGCGGTATGCTTATCATAGTACTTTGAAACGTGGATGGCTTCCAGTAATGCCTTCATAGGGTGTAAATAGGGTGTGGATTGGATTGTGCTAAGATAGTCAGATGGAGTTTCGTGGGGGGCTTAAGAGTGGTCTGCGGGGCGGTAATAGTGATATATCCGGGGCTTCTTGATGGTTATTGGAGAATAGCACCGCTCGCCTTTGTAAATTATATTATTAATAATCAATGATGTAGCATGATTCAAGCTAAAATCAGGCTAAAATCTTTGTCAAAGCGAAATGCTGTACTACTTTTGCCCTCCCGTTTCGCGGTTATCCGCAGGGACTCGTGAAAAAAGTTCTTAAAAAAGTGAAATTAAATTTGGTGAGTTAAAAAAGTGTTACTACTTTTGCACTCCCAAAAACGGGGAAGCTGCCTCAACGGAGGCGGCGAAAGTGAAAAGTTCTTAAGCAGATTGAATCAACTTAGTTATAAAGTGTCAAGCGTGGCACTGTTGAATCAAACGTTCTTTGAAGGATTGGAAGGAAATAACAAGCCCTTCACGAGCTAAGTCTCGTGATGAGTAGAAATCTGAGCAAATCATTTCCGTCAAACACGGAATCAAACATTAATTACAATGGAGAGTTTG
>CAZPCA010000086.1:0-11172 GCA_964584995.1 uncultured Bifidobacterium sp. | reverse complement strand
AATCCCACATTGCTGTATGCCTACGGCGGATTCAATGTGAACCTTAACCCTGGTTTCAGTGCGGCACGGCTGGCCATGCTGGAGCAGGGAGCGGTCTTCGCCATGGCGAATCTGCGCGGAGGCGGTGAGTATGGGGAAGAATGGCACAAGGCGGGAATGTTATTGAACAAGCAAAACGTTTTCGACGACTTCATCGCTGCTGCCGAATACCTGATAGCTGAGAAGTACACCTCTCCTGCGCACCTGGCCGTACAGGGTGGATCCAACGGCGGATTGTTGATCGGTGCTGTGGTCAATCAGCGTCCGGAATTGTTCAAAGTGGCATTCCCGGCCGTTGGCGTGATGGATATGTTGCGCTTCCACAAGTTCACCGTTGGCTGGGGCTGGGTGGTTGAATACGGCTCCAGCGATAGTGTGCAGTATTTCCGCTACCTCTACAATTATTCGCCCTTGCACAACGTTCGACCGGCGAAGTACCCTGCTGTGATGGTGACCACCGCCGACCACGATGACCGCGTGGTACCTGCGCACTCTTTCAAATACATTGCAGCCTTGCAGGAAAACCAGAAGGGGACGGATCCGGTGCTCATTCGCATAGATGTCAAGGCCGGACACGGTGCAGGGAAGCCCTTGAGCAAGACCATCGAGGAGCTATCCGATACGTATGCCTTCATGTTCCATTCCATGGGAATAAAACCAACCTGGTGATGCAGCAGAAGAACATACTCCTACTTGGCTCCGGCGGCCGTGAGCATGCCTTCGCCCGCAGTTTGGCGATGAGTAAGCGCTGTGCCCGGTTGTACATCGCACCCGGAAATGCGGGTACCGCACTTCACGGTACCAACGTGCAGTTATCACCGCTAGATTTCCCCGCCTTGAAGGAGTTTGTATTGACACACGGCATTGACATGGTCGTTGTAGGGCCGGAAGAACCGCTCGTGAAAGGCGTGGTCGATTTTTTTGAGAGCGATCCTCATCTTAGTCAGGTGGCTGTGATCGGCCCAACGGCCAGCGGTGCACAGCTCGAGGGAAGTAAGGATTTTTCCAAGGCCTTCATGATGAAGCACTCAGTTCCTACGGCTGCTTACGCAACTTTCACCCGGGAGACCCTGCAGCAGGGCTATGCATTCCTCGAATCATTAAAGCCACCTTATGTGTTGAAAGCCGATGGGCTGGCGGCGGGAAAAGGTGTCTTGATTCTGGAGGACCTTTCCGAAGCAAAGACGGAATTGAAAACGATGCTGGAGGACCGCAAGTTCGGTCAGGCAGGGGAGAAAGTGGTGATCGAGGAATTTCTGCACGGTGTGGAGGTTTCCGTATTCGTATTGACCGATGGGACGCATTATAAAATCCTGCCTGAAGCCAAGGACTATAAACGGATTGGCGACAACGATACGGGTCTGAATACGGGGGGTATGGGTGCCGTTAGTCCGGTGCCATTCGCCGATACCGCTTTCATGCATAAAGTGGAAACACGCATCGTGCAACCCACGGTGAAGGGACTGGCGGAAGACAATATTCCCTACCGCGGATTCATTTTCATCGGCTTGATGAATGTGAACGGTGAGCCCTATGTGATCGAATACAATTGCCGTATGGGTGATCCGGAAACGGAGGTGGTGCTTCCACGGATTCGTACTGATTTCGTAGAGTTGATGGAGGCGGTCGCGACTACGTCGCTGGATAAACAAGAAATGGACGTGGACCCGCGTACGGCAGTTACAGTGGTGATGGTATCCGGCGGCTATCCCGGTTCATATGAGAAGGGCTTTGCGATTCGTCATCTTGACAAAGCAGGAGATACGCTGGTATTTCACGCAGGCACCACTCAGCAACATGCTGAAGTGCTAACAGCCGGAGGGAGGGTCCTTGCACTCACATCGATGGCGAAGGACATCGCAACAGCCAGAGAGCAGTCGTACCAGGCGGCCTTTTCCATTGATTTTGATTTCGCGTACTACCGCAAGGATATCGGCCTTGACCTGATGAACATGCAGGCAATGCACACACCAGAACATTTATCACGGTAGCGCACATGTTGCACAAGACGAGGGCGATCGTGCTCGATGTGACACCGTATGCAGAAGCCAGTATTATCGTCAAAGCGTACACCGAAACGCACGGCTTGCAGAGCTTTCTGGTGAACGGAGTCAGGAAGCAGAAGGCACGCTTCGCCAATAATCTGTTTCAACCCTTAAGCCTCATCGAAACAGTAGCCTATTTTAAAAAGGCGGGAGGTTTGCATCGGGTGAGTGATGTGTCTCCTTCTCCGCCATTGGTGAGCATTCCCTATGATACGGTCAAGACGACGCTGGCCATGTTCATGGCGGAAGTCATCTACAGGAGTGTGCGGGAGGAAGAAGCCAACCCGGACCTATTCGGTTTTATCGACCATAGCGTGCAGATGCTCGATGTGCATGCTGAAACCGGGGCCTGTTTTCATTTGGTGTTTTGTATGCAGCTGAGCCGGTACCTGGGATTTTATCCGGGTGGGCGGTACAGTAACTCCACTCCTTTTTTTGATCTGAAAGAAGGCGTGTTCAGGGAGTCTGCACCGATGCATCCTTTTTACATGGATGCATCATCTGCTGCAATTTTCGATCAGGTGCTGGAGGCCTCCTTGGGCGAAGTTCAGCGATTGAAGATGCCGGCAACGCTCCGACGGGAAATACTCCGTGCTGTCATTACATACTTCGAATTACACCATACGCAGGGCTACAGTATACGATCTCACGAAGTGCTTGCCGAACTCATGCACTGAACTTCCTGGTGTAAAAATGTCCTGAGCACTTTCCCTTGACCTCAGGATGATTAAATTCGTAGAAAATTCCGTGCATGAAGAAACCTGGAACAGTCAAACCGCTTAATTTTTCCGCCGCCTTGTCATACGCTCCGGCTCCGGAAAGCACTGAACATATCCAATTACGCGACCGTTATGATCTGTTCATCGGTGGTAAGTTCGTTGCACCCGCAAGCAGGAAATATTTCGATACAATCAATCCGGCCTCTGAAAAGAAACTGGCCTCGGTAGCCGAGGCGGGTGCTGCAGATGTCGACAAAGCGGTTCGCGCCGCGCGGAACGCCTACGAGAAAGTGTGGTCTGTCATGCCTGCAGCTGAAAGGGGCAAATACCTTTACCGCATTGCGCGCATCTTACAGGAAAAGGCCAGAGAGCTCGCGATCATCGAGTCCATGGACGGCGGTAAGCCCATCCGGGAAAGCCGCGATATCGATGTGCCATTGGCCGCTGCACACTTTTTCTACTATGCCGGCTGGGCGGATAAACTCGACTATGCGTTCCCCGGTCGTACAGCGAAGCCTTGTGGCGTAGCCGGTCAGATCATACCCTGGAACTTTCCGCTGCTGATGGCAGCCTGGAAAATCGCACCTGCATTGGCTTGTGGCAATACAGTGGTGTTGAAGCCAGCGGAGACCACGCCGCTCACCGCCCTCAAACTGGCAGAGATATTGGCGGAGGCGGATCTTCCTCCGGGAGTAGTCAATATCATTACCGGTGCCGGTGCTACCGGTGCTGCCCTGGTGAATCATCCCGGTATCGATAAAGTGGCCTTCACCGGTTCAACAGAAGTGGGGAAGCTGATACAACGTTCACTGGCCGGTAGCGGGAAGAAATATACACTCGAGCTCGGTGGCAAGGCGGCCAATATCATCTTTGAAGATGCCGCTATCGACCAGGCAGTGGAAGGAATCATCAACGGGATTTTCTTCAACCAGGGCCATGTTTGCTGCGCGGGCTCCCGACTCTTCGTACAGGAGGGTGTGGCGAAAGTGGTGCTGCGTAAACTGAAAGACCGTATGGCGACGCTGCTGGTAGGGGATCCACTCGATAAAAACACGGATATCGGGGCTATTAATTCAAAGGCCCAGCTCAGCAAAATAAAATCGCTTGTCAATGCAGGCATGCGTGAAGGCGGCGATTGCTGGCAGCCTGATTGTGCACTCCCTGCCAAAGGATTCTGGTTTCGTCCGACATTGTTCACGGGTGTAGCTCAGTCGCACAGGATAGTACAGGAAGAGATTTTCGGTCCTGTGCTGGCCGTGCAGACCTTCCGTACATTGGACGAGGTGGTTGAAAAAGCCAACAATACCCCGTATGGACTCAGCGGCGGTGTGTGGACCGATAAGGGTTCAAAAATCTTCCAGGTGACAGGGAAAATCAATGCCGGTGTGCTCTGGGCCAATACCTACAACAAATTCGATCCGACCAGTCCATTCGGTGGTTTCAACGAAATCGGGGTAGGCAGAGAAGGGGGCTTGCATGGTCTTGCGCCCTATGTTAAACTCATGTAATCACAAACCGACATGTCCGCAAAAAAAACAGATAGCAAAACAGTGAAGGGTCAATCGGCTGCTAACGCCAATGCAGTAACGAAAAAACGAATAGAGGTCAGAAAAACCTATAAGCTTTTCATGGACGGTAAATTCCCGCGCAGCGAATCGGGGCGTGTGTATCCTGTGCTGGATGCGGCGGGCCTACTCATAGCCAATGCCTGCAGGGCATCGCGCAAGGATCTCCGCGACAGTATCGTTTCGAACCGGAAGGCGTTCCCGGGATGGTCGTCCCGTTCAGCTTACAATAAGGGGCAGATACTTTACCGCATTGCGGAGACATTGGAAGATCGCAGGGCGCAATTCACGGCACTCATGGTCCGGCAGGGTTTTTCCGCAGTGCAAGCGGAGAAGGAGGTGACTGCTGCGGCAGACCTGCTTGTGCATTATGCCGGCTGGACCGATAAATACATCCAGCTTTTCAGTGCAGTGAATCCCGTTGAAAGCAGTCATTTCAATTTCTCCTATCCAGAACCATTGGGCGTAGTCACCCTCGTGGCTCCTGCTTCATCGGCATTACTGGGTTGGGTGGCGATGCTGGCGCCGGTACTGGCGGGGGGCAATGTCTGTACGGTACTGGCGGCCGATAAATATGCGCTCACTGCTGTTGATTTTTCAGAGGTCCTGCATGCATCCGATGTACCTGCCGGTGTGGTCAACATCCTGACAGGTTTCCGTAAAGAACTCATCGGTCATGCCTCTTCGCACATGGACGTGAATGGCGTGGGCTTCGCCGATCTGACACAGGAGGAACGTAAGCAGGCAGAAACCAATGCTGCTCTCAATGTGAAGCGTGTGCTGGATTTCTCAGAGGCGCAAAGGCCCTCACCCTACCATATCATGGCTGCACAGGAGATCAAAACGACCTGGCATCCCGTTGGCGCCTGAAAAAATCAGTAGGCCCTTTCGTTGAGTCCCGACACAAAGTTGATGAAGGCACGGCAAGACACCCTGTTGCCTCCCGGAGTGGGATAATTGCCGCTGAAGTACCAGTCACCGGTATGTCCCGGACAGGCTTTGTGGAGGTCTTCAATCTTTTGGAAAATCACTTCGACTTCGGCCTGGCAACCTGGAGGAGTGACCAGGCGAGCAATCCTCCCGGATATTTCCTCCGCAGTAAAGGGAGCATAGATCTTGCGCACCACATTCAGCGCTTCATTGCCTTTCGCCAGTTCTTCTTTGCATCCTTCGTAGACTTCATCTATGAGAGATTCCATATTGCGCTCCTCGAGTAGGCTGATGGCGGCTTTGAATGCAATCAGGTCGCCGATGCGCGCCATGTCGATGCCATAGCAGTCGGGATAACGGATCTGCGGTGCCGAAGATACAATTACGATTTTCCTTGGGTTCAGCCGATCAAGCATGCGGATGATGCTGTTGCGCAGCGTTGTTCCCCGAACGATCGAATCGTCAATCACGACCAGATTGTCTATGCCTGCACGGACCGTCCCGTACGTGATATCGTAAACGTGGGCAACCATGTCGCTGCGGTCAGAATCGTTGGTGATGAAGGTGCGCAGCTTGGCGTCTTTGATTGCAATTTTCTCCGCCCGTGTGTGGATGGCCAGGATTTCGCCGAGCTTCTGCTCATCAGGAGGACTGCCCAGAGCAAGGATTTTCTGCTTCTTCACTTCTCCCAGGTATTCGTCCATCCCTTTCATCATTCCGTAAAACGCCACTTCAGCGGTGTTGGGGATGTAGGAGAACACCGTGTTCTTGAGATCACGGTCGATGGTTTGCAGAATGGATGGGCAGAGATTCCTGCCGAGTTGTTGCCGTTCCCGGTAGATATCCCCGTCGCTGCCTCTGGAGAAATAAATCCGTTCGAACGAGCAGGAACGTCGCTCCAGCGGTTCGCGGACCTTCTCTTCGTAGAGCCGGCCATCTTTTTTGATGATCAGTGCATGCCCGGGACTGACTTCCTTCACGGCTGTTGCCGGCACATTGAAGGCCGTTTGGATTTGTGGTCGCTCGGAGGTGACCACCACCACTTCGTCGTCAGCATAGTACCAGGCCGGTCGTATACCGGAAGGGTCACGCAAGATGAAGGCATCACCGTGGCCGATGAGTCCCGCCATCACATAGCCTCCATCCCAGTATTTGGAGGAGCGTCGGAGGATGTTGCCGATGTCCAGCTTGTCCGCAATGATCGGACTGATTTCTTTTTTCGAATAGCCATCCTGTTTGTACTGGTAATACAAGAGGTCGTTCTCTTCGTCCAGCCAGTGTCCGATGTTTTCCATAACAGTCACCGTATCCGCCTTTTCACGGGGGTGCTGTCCGATTTCAACCAGATTGTTAAAGAGCTCTTCCACGTTGGTCAGGTTGAAATTGCCTGCCACCACAAGATTGCGTGTCGTCCAGTTGTTCTGACGTAAAAAGGGATGGCAGCTTTCAATGGTATTGCCACCGAAGGTTCCGTAACGGAGATGTCCCAGCAGCAGTTCACCGGCGAAGTCAGCGTTCTTCTTCAGCCATGCAGTGTCCTGCATTTTGTCCGGTTGATTTTGTTGGATAGCACGGAAAGGTGCGTTGATATGCTCGAAAATATGCGCAATCGCGTTTTTTTCTACCGAACGGAATCGGTTGATATATTTCTCGCCCGGCTGCATATCCAGTTTGATGCAGGCTACACCTGCTCCATCCTGTCCGCGGTTATGCTGCTTTTCCATCAGCAGCGAAAGCTTGTTGATGCCGTAAAGCGCCGTACCGTATTTTTCGCGATAAAACTCCAGGGGTTTCAGGAGGCGTACCAGTGCGATTCCGCACTCGTGGTAAAGAGCATCACTCATTTTTATCTTCTAAGTGACAAAATTAAGCAATGAAGAACTATAATGCTATTGTTATTTCTCCCTGAAATCCGGACACCAAACTTTATAATATATTGATAATAAAATAAATAATGAATTTTTCCAATCCAACTCCGTTTTAGAAGCCTATTTGTACTTTTGGAATCAGCTCCATGAGAAGTCTATATCTCCTTTTTGGTTTTTATGTCTTTTTCGTTTTCCAAGTCCCTGCGGTATCCCGGCTTGGTATTGTCGGGTATCAGAAGGATGCGGGGAAGTCGGTGGATAGCGTAAGTTACTTTAATCGATTGCATGCGTGGCGTATCCGGTTCGAAGCTAACATGCCTCCCGCGTTGCTTAACAAAATGAGTGGTGAATACGTTACTATTTCTTTGGGAGTATCCCTCAAGTTACTCACTACAGTCAACGATGTTTATGAACGGTAAGATGAAAGCGTGTTTTTGTATACTAATAGTCGCCTTGCTGGCGGTATTTTCTGCCTGTACTTACGACAGTGCGGAAGAATTGAATCCGAATTTTGGACAGCCTGCGTATTGTGATTCCTCCGGAGTGGTTTCTTACAAGGACAATATCAAGCCCCTGCTCAGTGCGAGCTGCGGGGTTTCCGGTAACAGTTGCCACGGATCCAATCCTTCCAGCGGTATTCCTTTAGTTTCCTATACAGATGTTTTCGATGCTACAGGAGAACAATTCATGAAATCCATCCGTCACCAAAGCGGTGCGTCTCCTATGCCCAAGGGAAGCGGTAAGTTGTCGGATGTATGCATTGCCACCGTTCAGAAATGGATTGATCAGGGGAAGCCCAATAATTGATGGATATATGTTTTCAAATGTATTTAAACTGGTAATTATCATTCTGTGTTGCCCAGTTGTACTGATTGCACAGGACGATGCCGAAAAAATTTTACAGGAGCTCGATGTGGCCAAGAGGGAACCCGTACTGGCGACCTTCAAGACAACCCGTCTGATCAATTTTCACACCATTGAAACGGTCGGGAAGCGTACCCTTGATTTCCGTATATCGCACAGGTTCGGCACAGTGAATACTGGACTCGAAAACCTTTGGGGTATTGATGGTGGTGCCAGCATCCGACTTGGTCTCGAGTACTCCTACGATGGGCGATTGATGATTGGTTTCGGCAGGAGCAGTTACCAGAAGATGCTCGATGGTTTCCTTAAATACAGATTGGTTCGTCAGGAAGAAGGCGGCGGAGCACCCATCAGCGTAACGCTGTTTTCAGGAGCTTACTGCACTGTTGCCAAAGACCCTCAGAGGGAGTTCAATGGCTTCGACCGCTACCAGGAGTTTTCCAGCAGGATGTCGTATGTTCATCAGGTGATCATCGGCCGAAAATTCAACGATCGTGTTTCAGCGCAGATCGCTCCCTGGCTGGCACACTGGAATCAGGTGGAAAGTATACTCGACAAGAATGATAGCTACGGAGTGGCAGCGGCCCTGCGGTGTAAAGTCACCCGTAGCTTCGCACTTACGGCAGAGTATGCGTACCGTATCAACGATTATTCAGCGCGCAATTACTACGATAGCTTCGGACTGGGTTTCGAAATCGAGACAGGAGGGCACGTTTTTCAAATGCACCTGACCAACTCATTCGGTCTTTCAGAAAACCAGTTTCTACCGTACACCGATACCCGGTGGGATGACGGCGGATTCCGTTTGGGCTTCAATGTTTCGCGGGTGTTCACGCTGTAAGTTAGCTGACTGCAGAAGCCAGATCTACAGCTGCTGCTGTGTGTACGTGTGCAATCAAACTTTCTGAAAGGGAAAATAGAGATGATTGTGTGAGAGTACTGGGCCTATACAAGGCCAAAGAGTAAATGCCTGCAATTCCTAGCTAAAGTTCTTTTTATCCAGCCCCAGCCATTCGAGCGCTGTGCCGTGCAGCATCCTTTCCTTGATAGTATCTTCATAGGGCATCGAAGCGATGAGTTTTCCTGGTTCCAGTTCTCCCAGCGGGAACGGATAGTCCGTTCCAAGTGCGAGGCGGTCAGCGCCCATCAACTGAACAAGGAAATCGAGCATCATCGGATCGTGTACCAGCGTGTCAAGATAAAATTGCTGTAGATACTTGCGGGGATTCACAGGGTTATCGACCGCCACCAGGTCGGGCCGTACGTTGAATCCGTGTTCGATACGGCCAATGGAGGAGGGGAAGGAGCCGCCGCCATGCGCGAAGGCGACTTTCAGTCGCGGCAAGCGTTCGAATACACCGCCAAAGATCATGCTGCAAATGGCCAGCGAAGTTTCGGCGGGCATTCCAACGAGCCAGGGCAGCCAGTATTTGCTCATTTTCTCCTTGCCCATCATGTCCCAGGGATGCACGAAGATGCTGGCTCCAAGGGCTTCCGCCGCTTCGAAAACGGGAAACAGCTCCGGTGCGCTGAGGTTCCAGTCGTTCACGTGTGAACCGATCTGTACACCCCTCAATCCGATCTGCATGCAGCGCTCCAATTCCTGTATGGCCAGGGCGGGGGATTGCAGGGGGATTGTGCCGAGTCCGATGAATCTTTTCGGATATGCATGCACGATAGAGGCAATATGATCATTGAGGAATTTGCTGAGGTCGAGCGCATCTTCGGCTTTGGCCCAGTAACTGAACATCACGGGAATGGTGCTGAGTACCTGCACGTCTACCCGGTGATGGTCGCATTCCCGCATGCGTGTTTCAGGCGACCAGCAATTGTCCTGTATTTCCCTGAAAAACCGGTCGTCGATCATCATGCGCGCACAACATGGCTTGTGATGGTCCAGAGAAATGAAGCCTCCGTAGCCGTACTTTTTACTGAAGTCGGGCAGGTGTTCGGGAATGATATGGGTGTGAATGTCGATCTTCAGCATGGTCCGGTTGAATGTGCAACAGCTTTTCGGATGAGAGGCAGATGGTTCGTAGTATTGGTTGCCTTCTATGGGACGCTGTTTGCAGTTTGTACTTCACTTCCAAAATTAGCCAATAAACGCACTCCGGTTTATGTTATCCGCTGATAATTTATGGAGGACCGGCATGGCAGGAGGGTGTCTGTTGCCTCCATGCTTATTCAGGTTCATGCACAAAAAAGCCCGGCAATAATTACCGGGCTTGGTGTTATTCCTTTGGCGGGAAGCCCTGCTCAGATATCGAATTTGATACCCTGGGCGAGCGGAAGTTCCTTGGAGTAGTTGATGGTGTTGGTCTGTCGGCGCATGTACACCTTCCACGAATCGCTGCCCGACTCCCTTCCTCCTCCGGTGTCCTTTTCTCCGCCGAACGCTCCGCCGATTTCGGCACCCGAAGTGCCGATGTTCACGTTGGCGATGCCGCAGTCACTGCCTTCGTGAGACAGGAAGGATTCCGCTTCCATCATGTCGCGGGTGAAGATGGCAGAAGACAATCCCTGCGGAACGTCGTTCTGCAAGGCGATGGCCTCCTCTACGGTCTCGTATTTCATGAGGTACAGGATAGGGGCGAATGTCTCCTCCTGTACGATGTGGTAATGGTTTTGTGCTTCGATGAGGCAGGGCTGAACGTAATTGCCGCTTTCGTAGCCGGCCCCGGACAATACCTCTCCGCCACAGAGTACATGGCCTCCTTCCTTCTTTGCCGCCTCTATCGCATTTTGGAAATCCTTTACGGCGCCGTTGTCAATCAGCGGACCTACAAGCGTGGAGGCATCTAACGGATGCCCTATACGAATATGTTGATACGCTGCCTTCAGCTTGGTAGTGAATTGCCCGTATACGCTCTGGTGGATGATGAGGCGACGGGTGCTCGTGCAGCGTTGACCGGCCGTGCCTACTGCACCGAACACTACGGCCCGGAGCGCCATGTCGAGGTCTGCTTTTTCGCTGATGATGATGGCGTTGTTGCCTCCCAGTTCGAGCAGGCAGCGGCCCAGGCGCTCACCGACGATTTTGCCCGCTCTGCGTCCGACGCGGGTGGAGCCGGTCACCGATACCAGCGGAACGCGCTTGTCGGCGAGGAAATTGTCGCCCACATGCTTCGAAGAGGCGATGACG
>CAZPCA010000085.1:0-11353 GCA_964584995.1 uncultured Bifidobacterium sp. | reverse complement strand
TTCTGCATTACTTCTGGATCCGAAAAAAGTACTCCCGGATAGTTCATCATCTCGCTGAGGTATCGGATATCATCTCTTTGTAGCAGTGATTCCACTTCCTTGACTCCCAGTACGGCTCCGGCACTTTCAAAATTGGTGGCCGGGACGCAGGAGGGTGCACCGAAGTTGAATTTCAACCGGGCGTCGCGGGCGTTTTCGAGCATGTAGTGCACACCTTCCAGACCGTTTACGTTGGCGATTTCGTGGGGGTCGCTGATTGTGGCAACAGTTCCATGTGTCAATGCCACACGCGCAAATTCATATGGCACCAGCATGGAACTCTCGATATGAATATGTGCGTCGATAAATCCGGGTAGCAGGTATACCTGAGACTCGGTTTTCATCGCTTCGAATTCCAAAATGCGTCCCGCTTCAATGACGAAACGTCCTTCTTTGATGCTGCGGGATTCAATATCCACCCATTTGCCTTCTATGTTGTATTTCATTTTCCAAGATGTTTGCTTGTTGTGGGGATCATCTATTGCTGAATGGTGATGCCGCTCCCTGCAAATTTGTGTATAAAAAATCGTTGAAATTTGTTTGGCATTTATTTTTAATTAACTTTGTTCAACATACAATCATCTATTTATTTCAATGAAAACAGGTAAAGTAAAATTCTTCAATGAGGCCAAGGGATATGGTTTTATTGTCGAGGACGAATCCAACAAGGAAATCTTCGTGCATCACAGCGGTCTGACTGACAAGATCCGTGAAAACGATCTGGTCAGCTATGAAGTCATCGAGGGTCGAAAGGGCCTCAATGCTGTGAACGTTAAAAAAGTGCAATAATTTTTTGTTGCCCGAAAACGTGAAAATCCCGCTTTTAAGCGGGATTTTTTTGTTTCAACAGGATATGGTCGGACTGTTCCGCCTTCATTATTTTTGTTCAGATGCTTTCCGGAGAATTTCTACAGACGAAAATTGAATACCTGAAGGGGGTAGGCCCTCAGCGTGCCGAGGTGCTGCGGAAGGAACTGGGTATCGATACTTTCGGTGACCTGCTGCAACATTTCCCCTTTCGTTATGTGGATCGCTCCAAGTTTCATTCTGTTGCCGGTCTTTCAGAAGATTTACCCTATGTACAGGTGAAGGGTGTTTTGAGTAGAATCACCGTTCATGGGGGCAAACGTCCCAGCCGTATGACGGCCAGCCTTAGCGACGGAACTGGTACCATGGAGCTGGTATGGTTCCAGGGGATTCGATGGGTCAAGGAATCGCTGAAGCCGAATGCGGAATATATTGTCTTCGGCCGTCCCGGATTTTTCAACGGACGTTTCAATATGATCCATCCGGAGATGGAATTGTCCGCTATGGCCGAACGGCAGCCCGGAGGAGCGCTCACCGGTGTGTACAGCGCTACCGAGAAATGCCGGACCAGGAGCCTCGACAGCAAAGGCCTGCAAAAGCTGATCAGGACGCTGCTTTCGGGCATGACAGCACCGGTGGCCGAAACACTTTCTGCGGATATACTCAGCCGTTATAAATTGATGGCCCGGAAAGATGCACTTTATGGCATACATCTTCCAGCCAGCGAGCAGGCGCTGGCGGCGGCCCAGTACCGCCTGAAATTCGATGAATTGTTCTATGTGCAACTCCGTTTGCTGCGGGTGAAGTGGAACCGTCAGCAGAGCTTGCGCGGTAAGCCTATCGGCAAGATCGGTGATGTGTTCAATACCTTTTACAATCATCATCTTCCTTTCGAATTGACACAGGCGCAGAAACGGGTGCTGCGTGAAATCCGTATGGATATGGGCAGTGGAACGCAGATGAACCGCCTGCTGCAGGGCGATGTGGGCAGCGGGAAAACGATGGTGGCGCTGTTGAGCATGCTGATGGTGATCGATAATGGGTTCCAGGCTTGTATGATGGCCCCGACGGAGATATTGGCGTCTCAACATTTTCAGTCGCTTTCCGAATCCCTTGCCGGTATGGATGTAAAAGTTGGATTGTTGACCGGAAGCACCAAAGCCGCGCATCGTCGCTATCTATTGGAAGAGCTCTCTGCGGGTCGTTTGCACATACTTGTCGGGACACACGCTTTGATCGAGGATCGCGTGCAATTCGGAAATCTTGGGCTGGTGGTCATCGATGAACAGCACCGCTTCGGCGTGGAGCAGCGGGCGAGGTTGTGGAAAAAGGAAGAACTGGTTCCGCATGTATTGGTAATGACGGCCACGCCCATTCCTCGTACCCTTTCTATGACGATGTACGGTGATCTCGACACATCCGTCATCGATGAGCTGCCACCGGGCCGTAAGCCCATCAATACCGTACACCGTACGGAAGAGAACAGGCTGGCTGTACTAGGATTCATTCGCAAAGAAATAGAAAAGGGCCGGCAGATCTATATCGTTTACCCCTTGATCCAGGAGTCCGAAAAAATGGATTACATGAACCTGATCCAAGGGTATGAGGCCATCTGCCATGAGTTTCCGCAGCCCCGTTATCAGGTGAGTGTGGTGCACGGTAAATTGAAGCCCGCAGATAAGGATTTTGAAATGAACCGCTTCAAGGAGGGGCAAACGCACATCATGGTGGCGACCACGGTCATAGAGGTAGGGGTGAATGTGCCCAATGCCTCAGTGATGATCATAGAAAGCGCTGAACGCTTTGGTTTGTCTCAGTTGCACCAGTTAAGGGGTAGGGTTGGACGCGGAGCGGAGCAGAGCTATTGCATTCTTATGACCGGAGCCCGCCTTGGAAACGATGCGCGTCTTCGGATGAAGACCATGTGCTCGACAAACGACGGTTTCAAAATTGCCGAGGTGGATTTGGAGCTACGGGGACCCGGAGATATTGCTGGTACGCAGCAAAGCGGAGTGGTGCAATTCAAGATTGCCAGCCTGGCAACCGACCAACGCATTTTGGAATTGGCAAGACAGGCAGCCATGGATGTGCTGGCGGAGGATGAAAACTTGCAAAAACCGGAACACGCTGTACTGGCGCATCAATTGAGGGTCATCGAGCAGGAATCGGAAAATTTCAGCAGGGTGAGCTGAATAGAATACCCCCGTTCTATTGCTTTTGAATCAGGCAGACAGCGTAGGCGGCAATGCCCTCTTCCCTTCCTACATAGCCCATCTTTTCGTTTGTTGTGGCCTTGATACTGACGTCGTCGATGCCGACCTGTAAAATGGAAGCAAGGACCTCTCGCATGTCGTCAATATAGGGTTTGATTTTAGGCCTTTCGAGCACAAGTGAAGCATCGACATTCCCGACAGAATAACCTTTTTCCTTGATCAGACCTACAACACGTTGCAGGAGAATCTTGCTGTCGATTCCTTTGAATTCTGCCGAGGTGTCGGGAAAGTAATATCCGATGTCTTTCAATCCGGCAGCTCCCAATAAAGCATCGCAAATGGCGTGAATGAGTGCGTCGGCATCCGAATGTCCCAAGGCGCCCTTGTTATGCGGAATCTGCACGCCACCAACAAAAAGATCCAGGCCCTCCTGCAATTGGTGCACATCAAAGCCGAATCCGACACGTATTCCCATCGGATTATTCTTCGTTGTCCTCCTTGGAGTTTCCTCCCCCGGAATCAAAATCAAAAGTAAGAGTGAAGTGAAGGGTATTTTCCAGCGGGTTACGCTGATCGGTGGGAATGAGGTATGCCAGGTCTATGCCGAATACATTGTAGCGAAGACCGGCACCCAGTGTGAAGTATTTACGGTTTCCTTTGAGTTTGTTCTCGTAAAAATATCCTCCACGGAAGGCGAACTGCTTGTCGTACCAATATTCCAGGCCGAAGGCGATGTTCACCTCTTGTAATTCTTCTTTGAAGCCGTTTGGGGCATCGCTGAAAGACTGGAACATCCCCTGAGCAACGCTGACATTGGGGTCTTCTCCGTAGAGAATCAGGTTGTCAGCACTGTTGGCAGTGTCCTGTGTGTAGACCGGTGGGGTGGGAACCAGAAGTTTATTGAAGTCCAGCATAAATCCCAGTTGATTGTAATCGTTCAAGAGAAAATTCAGGCCGGTGCCCAGACGCAGATTGGTGGGGATGAAATTCTTGACTCCCGATTCGGTATAGGAGATTTTAGCGCCGATGTTGGAGATGTTTGCGCCGCTGGTCAGGATAGCGTCCTTGTTTCCGATTTCCACTTCTTTCTGAAAGAAAACGGATACATCAGCGGCAACGGTGTTGCCCGCTTTGGAATCCTGCCCCTCTACCTGAGTGCCACCCGTAAGGTTGGAATGGATGTAGCGCAGAGCAATACCGCCTGAAAAATAGTCGCTCAGCTTTCTGGAGTAAGCCAGATCAAAGGCGAATTCATTTGGCTTGAAATCCCGGATCGTATTTCCGTTCACATCGGTGAACGTGATATTCCCCAGTGAAAAATACCGGAGACTTGCTCCGATGGCCTGGTCGTTCTTCATCTTTTTGTAGCCGGATAAATAGGCGATGAACATATCGTTCACCAATGCACGAAGCCATGGCGTATAGGAGACACCGAAACTGACGGGTTTATCGGCAAAGGCCAGTTTAGCCGGATTCCAGTGAATACTGCTTACATCTGCAGCGGAAGCTGCACCCTGGTCACCCATTCCGCCGGCCCTTGCATCCGGAGAAATCATGGCGAAAGGAACTGCTGTAGTAATGGTGTTTATTTGTCCCAGAAGGTTGCTGTTTTGCGCAAACGAGTTGCTCACAAACAGGAACAGGACAGCGGGCAAACCGAAGGTTTTCTTAAGCGAAGTATTCATAATTTATTGATTCAAATTCCCGGCCTGCAGCGAACTGAAGGCATTTAAGGAGGACAAATATAACGAATAATGCCTTGGATTATTGTGCGGCACGGCCACTATCGAAGAAGCACAAGGCGTTCCATTTTCTGGGCGCTTTCTCCTTCTGCCGTTCTGATTCTCAGCCTGTAAACGTAAACTCCTTTTGCCAGAGGGTCGCCGAAATCATCTTTGCCGTCCCATTCCACGGGAATGTTTCTGAAGCCTTCGCAAACCTGATAGGCGTCAATGGTTTTGACCAGTTTCCCGCTCACCGTGTAAATCTGTACCTGTATGGCCATGCCGGTGCAAGGTTTGTTATGCTCGAACATGAACTGGGTGCGGGTGGTGAAGGGGTTGGGGTAATTCAGGACCCGTTCCAGCGCCAGTTCTGCTGAGGAGGCCACGATGAATTCGGTAGTGGACTCACTGGAGTTATTGTTGATGTCCCAAGCCTTGAGGGTTAAGGTGTGCGGTCCTTCGCTCAGGTCGTCCAGCTGATACCGAACCCTGCCTTGCTGGTAGGAATTGAGGTCCGATTCATAAAAGTCATTGAGCACAAACAGCTTGTCGGATCCTTGGTCTATACGAGCAGTGATGTCGTGTCCAATACCATTGCCGACAGTGTTGATGCCGCTGGAGTCGAACATGACGGCGTAAATGCTCGGCGTGGAATTGGTGATGCTGCCGGGTACGAAGTTCTCATCGTTCAGGTACAGCTTGATTTCAGGTCCGTTCTGATCGTTGAGCAGATTGGCGGATGTTCCACCGATGACGATGCCATCACTGTGGCCTTGCGCATCATCTGTTCCATTGTGCGCGTAGAAACTGATCCTGCCGGTGCCGTATTGGAAGGCGATGTCTCTCGGCGTGATAAAGCTGCAGCTGAAATTTCCGTTGACTACGCTTGATTTTCCTTTATAGAGGATGTTCTTGCGGATGAGAAAACTGTCCGGTACGCTGATGTCTGAGCCTGAAGCATCGTTGACCAGCGTGTAGACCTTGCTTTGCTTATCGTAAACGGAGGGAAAAACAATCCCGTTGAAATTGCTGAGCGGAAGTCCCGTCTGATCGGTGACAATTCCTTTGATGGTGATTTTGCTTAGTGCGGAAATCGTATCAATGGGCAATCCACTGTCGCTCTCCTCAATGGAAGTGGCGACAACCTTGTATTTTGGATAGGCAATTCGTAATGCCGGATCTCCAAGCAAGGTCACATTTCTGTTGGAAGGATTGTCGGCTTTTGCCAGTCGCTGAATGTCACCCGCCCTGGGCATGTCTCCGTTGATGGGACTGAAAAAGTGTGTCATCATGTCGGAATTAATGAGCTCATTGTCGATGGCAAAGGCAAGACGTACCGTGGTGAAGAGGCAAATTCCTCCTCCTTCGCCATTCAGCAACACCAGCTCGCCTGCAGAGGTGCGCTGGGGGTCGTCGTAGCGGCTGAATTCACAGGTGGCGGTAATGAAACACGGCATATTGTTGGTGTTTCTCCAGCTGTTGATCATGTCGTTGTTCAGGATGGATTCAGAAGCCCAGCCTAACTCTCCGCCGTGCCCCGTGTAATTGATGAGCAATGCGCCTTTTTCAATACGTTTGTTGATGGCTTCGTTCACGTCCGGGTAGCGTTGTCCGCCGGGGGTGGAAACCTGTTGGTATGCGTCGGAGTTTATTTTATCGATATTGTAGACCGGATGATTTTGCTGGACGATTCCCAGTATCCTTTCGCTCTGCCGCAGATGCAGGTTTCGATCCTGGTCGTCGGCTATGAAGCAAAGGGTGTTCCTCCAATCTCCCAGCCGTGTACTGTTACTGCCTGCGCAATAGGTCTGATCGTTGATGACCCCTACAGTGGAGTAGGTGATGACCTTGTCCACCATCTCGCGTGCTTCTGAAAGATCTCTGACCGGAATTCTACCGATGCCGACATCCATCAGCTCCGGACCCGTCAATTGCCCTTCATTAGGGTCAAGTAAACCGAAAAAATCATCAGAGGTATAAGATATGAGCAAGGAAACAGAATTCTCGCTCTGGTAGCACGGGATGAAATTAGTATTCCCCCCCAGGCGTTTCTTGGGATCATAGGATCCGTCCCCGAAAAGCAAAGCATAGCGCGGTAGCTCGGCAGGGGAGGTGGCGCGTTCATAAAACATCCTGATAAAGTCCCGGATAGCGGTGACATCTTGTGCTCCTGAGGAGAATTCATTATAAATCTGTGAGGTGGTCACTACATGGCTACTCAAATTGTCATTGTCTTGGTGAAATTCAGCCAGTCTCTCTGCTTCACTGAGAAAATCAGGGTGTGTGATGATGAGGTAGTTGGCCTGCCCCAAGCCGTGCAGGTTTTGGTTGGTAATTTTGCCGAAAAATTGCGGGGTGGACGCCGCAGCCGGGTCAAAGAGCAGATATTCCTGAATAGTCCCAGCACTGAGATTTTGGATGAACTGCGCCTGGTTACTGGTCAAGGTATATGGCTGTCGAGCAACAGCGTTGTGATTGCTGACCGACCATAATTCGAGGCCGCTCCGCGCATTGCCAATAATATAATTTCGTTGTGTGGAGGAATTGGTCGAATCGCGGTCCCTGAAAAGTAATTGGTCTCCGCTCAGCGATAAGGCGCGGGTCGCATTTAAGGCTACATAGTCTAGATAACCTGTTGCCGAAGCGTTGTAGGGCACGAAGTTGTAATCGATGTTGATGTCCGAACCGCTGCCGTTGAAGCTTCCACTCAACACGGAGGTGCGGGCGAAGTCATCCGTGTAGCTGGTTCCTACATTTGCAACGACATGGTTTAGGACCTGGCTACCATTGTACAATACTTTGAACTGGCTGTTGCTCGAGAAGCTCGTGGCTGTACGGGCAGCCACACTTGATTTGATTTTGACCGGAAAGGGCAGAAGGTTGGGGAAGCGGAAGGAGATGCGCTGACTAAGGGAAACATCGAACACTTCTCCGAACCATTCTCTTCCTGATTTGATGAAATTGCGCAGATCTTCCTCGTGAAATTGATAATCTGTAAACGAGGCAACCGTGACCTCACTTCCCGTCGGCGGCAAGTTAGTCTGGTTATTGATGCGGAGTCCCGGTTGAGTACTTTGTGTCTGAAAGAAATAATAAGTGGTATCGCTGAAGTTATTTTTTTGGTGAATGTATTGCGCTTCGCTACTCGAATAGGTCCATCGGTCAGGCCCCTGTCCGTAAAAGAGAAAATAATCGCCTTCATCGAATTTTCCGTTGTTGTTTTGGTCAACGGCATCAATGGCGCACTCCTGCAAATCGTCATTTCTCGAAGTGCTGTTTTTTTGTGGTAGCATACCGCCTCCATTGCCGAAAAGTCGAAAGCGCTGTACGTCTATCTCCGAGCCGGGAATGCCGGCATTTTGAAAGAAGTCATAGCCTAGTTTATACGCTCCGTCGCGCACAACTCCGATTTTGTACCAATTGCCGGATTCCAACACAGAGTTGGCTGCGAAATTTTGGGAAGTGGTGAATGTCCGAACCGGTGTCGGATCAGTGGCGGATTCAATGCTGAATTGGAAAGAAACCAGTTTCTCTACTTTGCCCGTTTTTGTATTCATCCGGAATGGCAGAAGGTGTACAACAGCAACCGACTTCTTCTGCTCAACACCTTCATGCAAAACCAGGGTGGGCTCTGCATTGGAAATCCCCTGTGCCAACAACTGTTCGGAAGTTTCAAGGGGTTGAAAAACAGCGTTTAGAAGCTTCACAGAACGCAGTTTGTTGTCGAATTTCCGGATGAAAACGGGTAGCAAATCGCTATCGGGAAGATACTGCGCTTGTTCGAAATGCAGACGCAGCTGACCATTTTCCATGGTCACGGGACTGTTCCACTTCAAGGAGTAGGTTTCGGCAGGTGATTTCTGGGAGAAAACTTCGGCTGTTCCCAATACTAATAGCAGGAGCAGAAGTGAGGTAAAGTGATACCGAAGAGTGAAGCGGTTGACTCCTGTATTTTTCATCGTACGGTGATTCGGCTAAAAAAATTATATTTGTCCTAAGTGTAACAACGATTTTTGCATCTTTGAAGTTTGATCAAAAATCCAAATTAAACGCTCGCCTACCACTGATATTGCAAATTTCATACGCAGAAAGCGAAACAAATTTAGATTTCTCCGTATAAATATGTCAAAACATCCGATCATGCTTAAACGTGTCCTACTTTTTTTCCTGATACTTACCGCCGTCGCCGCCGATGCACAGGATCCCCAATTCACGCAGTTTTATGCGAATCCTTTGTACCTGAACCCCGCATTCGCAGGATCGGCCCGGTGCCCGCGTGTCAATATCAATTACCGCAACCAGTGGCCGGCCTTGAAAGAGACCTACATCACCACCAGTGCGAGTTATGATCAGCATTTTGATGCCATCAATGGCGGTATCGGATTGATGTTCCTGAACGACAAGGCAGGCGAAGGTACGATTACAACCACCAATATCGGAGGTATGTATGCCTACCAGCTGAATGTAAACCGCAAATTTTCTATGCGCTTTGGTCTTCAGGCCACTTATGTGCAGAAAAGATTGGATTTCAGCAAATTGAATTTTGGAGATCAAATAGATCCCCGCTACGGCTTTGTCTATCCCACCCAGGAGATTCGTCCCAACGAGTCACGCAACTTTATGGATTTCAGTGGGGGAGTCATCGGATATACCAATACCGTGTACGGTGGATTCGCCGTTCATCACCTGACTGAACCGGACGAAGCATTCATCGTGAAGGGTACTTCCAAATTGCCCAGAAAATACACCGCCCATTTCGGTGCCATGTTGCCCATTGGCGATACTTACAGCAGAGGGTCAAGAGGGCGTATTAACCGCGATGAAGGTACGTTTATCTCTCCCAATGTGTTATACCAACAACAAGGTTCTTTCAACCAGCTCAACCTCGGTATGTATATCCTCCATTCACCTATTGTTGGCGGACTTTGGTACAGAGGTAATTTCGGTGGAGATAAATTCATGTCCAGCGATAGTTTCATCGCCCTCGTCGGACTCCAGAAAGGCATCTTCAAATTCGGGTACAGTTATGACGTAACTGTCTCAGCCTTAAGTAATGCCACCGGAGGATCTCATGAATTGAGCGTAGGGCTCCAGTTTGAGTGCCGTCCTAAAAAGAAACGATTCCGCGCAATAAGTTGCCCGAGTTTTTAGTTATTTCGCATATTTGTCATCCAAAATACAGAAACCCATGAACATTAAAAATCATTTGCTTCCCGTTCTAGGACTGGGAATGATGGTTTTTACAGCCTGTAACAACTACGATAAATCGGGGTCAACAGGTTGGAACTACAACGATGAGCGGAACGGTGGCTTCGAAGTCGTACCGTATACGGAACAAGAAACAGGTCCCGGGCTCGTCCTCATAGAAGGTGGAACCTTCGTGATGGGCCGCACCGAACAGGACGTGGTACAGGATTGGGACAATATTCCCCGTCGTGTGACGGTTTCATCGTACTACCTCGACGAAACTGAAGTGTCCAATGTTTACTGGCTCGAATACCTGTATTGGCTCGGTCGTGTTTTCGGGACCGATTATCCCGAAGTGCAAAAGCGCGCTTTGCCGGATACCCTCGTTTGGCGTGACCGCTTGGCATTCAATGAGCCTTACGTGGAGCACTACCTGCGTCATCCCGCGTACCAGGATTATCCCGTTGTAGGTGTTAACTGGTTGCAATGCAATGATTTCTGCGCATGGAGGACCGATCGCGTGAACGAGAAAATCCTCATCCGCGAAGGTATCTTGAGGGTCAATCCTGCTCAGGTGAACGAAGACAATTTCAATACGGACGCCTACCTGGCTGGCCAGTACGAAGGTTTGGTGAAAAGTCCTCTTCAGGATTTGAATCCCAATATCGATACAAGAAAGGTGCGGATGGAAGATGGTATTCTACTACCGCGCTACCGCCTGCCCACCGAAGCGGAATGGGAGTTTGCCGCCTTGGCACTGATTGGCAATACAGTATATGAAAACGTGAACGAGCGTAAATTGTACCCATGGAGCGGTCACGGAGTACGTAACGCTGAAGACAAATGGCAGGGTGAGATGCTCGCCAACTTTAAGCGCGGACGCGGTGACAATATGGGTGTATCTGGACGTTTGAACGATAATGCCGATATCACAGCGCCCGTTTATAGCTTCGTTCCCAACGACTACGGTCTATACAACATGGGAGGTAACGTGGCAGAATGGGTGATGGATGTCTATCGTCCTCTTTCTCACGAGGATAAAACCGATTTCCGTTCATTCCGTGGTAATGTTTACAAAACCCAGATTACGGATGAAGAAGGGGCAGTGGCTGAAAAAGATACCTTGGGTCGCATTCAGTTACGCGACGTAACCGAGCAGGAAGCTGCCACACGCCGCAATTACCAGAAAGCCGACAATATCAATTATTCGGACGGCGATGAGCCTGATTACGCCTCTTACAATTCAGCGGTTTCTACTCTGATTGACGACCGCGCGCGTGTCATCAAAGGTGGCTCCTGGAAAGACCGAGTGTATTACATGACACCCGGTACGCGGCGCTTCCTCGATCAGGAGCAATCTACCGACTGGCTCGGCTTCCGTTG
>CAZPCA010000084.1:3403-11456 GCA_964584995.1 uncultured Bifidobacterium sp. | reverse complement strand
ACCCATCCAAAATACCTGATGCCCTTCGACGTTTTTGCTGCCAGCTTCTACCTGGTAAGTCGTTACGAAGAATATCTGCCGCATATAAAAGACGAGCATATGCGCTTCAGTCCGCAGCAGAGCCTGGCCTTTCAGAAAAACTTCCTTGACAAACCACTGGTCAACATCTGGGCGGCAGAACTCAGAGAGCTACTCAAAAGCAAATTTCCATCACTGCTATTTCCCGAACACCATTACCGTTACATCTCCACCTTCGATATCGATTCGGCCTATGCCTACAGGGAAAAAGGACTGGTACGCCATGCCGGAGCTTTCGGACTCGCCCTGTTCCGACTGAATTTCAAGAAAATCATGGAACGGATACGGGTGCTCACCGGACTTGAACAAGACCCATACGACACCTATGCCTGGCAGTTAGCAATCAGCAAGAAATACCATTTACGTCAGATTTATTTCTTCCTGGTCGGCGATTACGGAGAATTCGACAAGAACATTCCCGTCGAAGGAAGCCGCAGCTTCCAGTCGTTGATCAAATCCATCGGCGACTATGCGGATATCGGCGTTCATCCATCCTATTACAGCAACTCCAACAAGGAGCAGGTGCGTAAAGAAATACGACGCCTCAGCAAAGTGTTGAAACGGGAGGTTGTCAAGAGCCGGCAACATTTCCTCAAGGTGACTTTCCCCGACACCTACCGCACCCTGCAGGAGTACGATATTCAGGAAGATTACTCCATGGGGTATGCTTCCGAAATCGGATTCAGGGCGAGTATATGCAGTCCATTCTATTTCTACGACCTCGACATGGACATGGGCACGAAACTGCGCCTTGTTCCGTTCATGCTGATGGACGGCACCATGAAAGATTACATGAAACTGAGCCCGGAAGAATCCGTGCAGAGAGCCATGCGACTCATCGACGAAGTCAAGGCAGTCAACGGCACCTTTGTGACCCTTTGGCACAATCAAAGCGTGAACGACAAAGCAGAGTGGACCGGTTGGCGCAAAGTGTATGAAGACATCGTCGCCTACGCAACGGAGGGCAACCCGCATAAATCTGCGCATTCCCGATGAAAGCACTGTTGACGCGTATCCTTCTCCGCTATCTTCCCGAAAGCGCCCTTGAGTTACTTCGTTCAATACTTAAAAATCGCAGAAGAAAAACGCTCCAAAGGCAGCAGGCAACAGGAGGAATCGGACAAGAGGAACTTGTGCGCCAATTCAGGGATCTTGGAATTGAAACGGGAGATTGCCTGTTGGTGCACAGCAGCCTGAGCAAAATCGGCTACGTGAACGGAGGAGCCGAAACTGTAATTGAGGCCCTGACAGCTGCGATAGGTCCAGAGGGCACCTTGCTGATGCCTTCTTTTCCTGCACCGGGAAGAAACCTGGATTATTTGAGAAATCACCCTGTTTTTGATGTGCGGCACACCCCATCGGCAATGGGTGTCATTACGGAAACGTTCCGCTGCATGCAAGGCGTTATCCGCAGCATTCACCCTACAGACCCGGTTTGCGCCAAAGGTCCAATGGCAGAACAGCTTACCGAGGGGCATTTCGGTCAACCTACCCCCTACAATGCCCAATCTCCTTTCAGAAAACTGGTGGATGCCGGCGGCAAGATACTCATGCTCGGCACTACCCTGAACGGAGCCGGAACCAGTTTGCACACCTTGGAAGATGCAGTGAACTTTCCTTTTCCCGTTTACATGCCGGATGCGATTCCCTGTCAGGTGATCGATGCGCAGGGGCGATCACATAGCGTAAGTACCCGGGTACACAATCCGGAATACTCCGCCCGTCGCAACTGCGATGACCTCCTGCCCTATTTCGAAAAACAAGGTGTGGTCCGCCACGGTAAAATCGGAGAAGCATCAGCAATGCTATTCGATGCCGCAGGACAATTCAGGGTAATGCTGGAGGAGTTCAACCGGAATGGCGTCACGATGTATACTCCACAGGGTGTCAAAAGAAACAGCATGGCATGAAGATCTACCTGACGTTCGATTATGAACTATACTTCGGTGCGCAAACCGGAACTGCGGAGCGTTGCATGGTTTCTCCTACCGCTATGCTGAGTGAGATGGCGGAGAAGTACGGCATCCGGCTTTGCCAGTTTGTGGATGTAGGCTACCTGATTGCACTGGATCGACAACGCCGCCAATTCAAGCAACTTGAAAAGGACTACTCCATCGTGTGCAGGCAGCTCGAGCATTTATACGCACGCGGCCACGACCTCCAACTGCACATCCATCCGCACTGGGAGGATAGCCATTACGATGGAGAAAAATGGATTTGCGACATCCGACGCTACCGGCTGGCTGACTTCGACGACGCCGGCATTACGGATATTGTTCACCGTTACCATGCAAGACTGGAACAATTTACAGGAACAGGAGAAGTATTCGCTTATCGCGCCGGAGGATGGTGCATCGAGCCATTTCAGCGCCTGAAACCGGCCTTACGACAAGTCGGTATCCGGGTAGATAGCAGCGTTTTTGCCAATGGTCACTACCAATCATCCATCTACCAATACGATTTCAGAGGGGCACCCGATTTTTCACGCTGGACATTTGAAGATGACCCGATGCAGCCGACCAAAGACGGCGGCTTCACCGAACTGCCAATCGGTTCGATACGGAATTCACCGCTGTTTTACTGGCGGCTCTTTTTATTGGGCCGCATGCGGCCCTACCAGCATAAACCACTCGGTGACGGACAACCCGTACCTGCTCCGGGTCAACGCAGAGCCTTGCTCAGCCGTTACACCTACAACACTGTTTCGGTGGATGGTTACAATGCCCGATTGCTCAACCGTGCCAGAAAACAGCATTTGTTGCTTGACAAAAAGGAACTGGTGGTGATCGGTCATCCTAAAGCGCTCAGCCGATACGGCCTCCGTGAACTGGAAGCGTTCATCTCCCAACATAGGCTTCACGACTCCTTCACCACCTTCCGCGCGGAAAAAAACAGCTTCCTATGATCAGGCTACTGCACAGAAACGAGATTGTTACTGCGCGCTGGGATGAGTGCATAGAGCTCTCAAACCAACAACAGGCCTTCTACCACAGCTGGTACCTTGACGCTACCACAGAAAAATGGGCCGGGCTGGTGTACGGCGACTACGAAGCCGTGCTACCTCTTGCTATCCGCAGTAAACTGGGCATCGATTACCTCTACCAACCTTTTTTCACCCGGCACTTCGGGGTAGTGTTCAGGAGAGGATTCGACACTGCATTAGCGATGGAAATGCTCAAAAGCATACCGGCACAGTTCCGTTACATGGATTTTGCCTTGCATGCCCGGCATGACGCTGTTCCGGAAGGATGGAGCCTACAACCCAAATCCTACCAGGAGCTGGATCTAAGTCCTACCTATACGGATATACGAAAATCCTACCATGACAACCTCTTGCGCAACCTGAAGAAAGCAGAACGGGCCCAGGTTTGTGTTCAGCATGGATACTCCCCCTCGCTGCTCGTGGAACAGTTCCGTCTCCACCAAAGCGGACTGCAGAAGACATTCAGCGACGAGGATTACCTGCGACTGGTAAACCTCATGCAAGCTGCAAGCGACCATTGTGAAACCCTTTGCCTTTCTGCCCGCGCGGCAAAGGGAGAAACACTGGCGGCGATTTTTTTATTACGTACCGGTAACCGCTGGCTTTACCTCAAGGGATTCAGCACGGAAGCCGCAAAAAAATGCGGAGCGATGGCCTTTCTCTTCGATTATTTCATACAACATCATTCCAGCGAAAAATGTGTGCTGGACTTCGGTGGATCTTCCGTCAAAACCGTTGCACGCTTTTACCAAGGCTTCGGAAGCAGCGATTGTGTATATTTACATCTTCGCGTAAATCGTTTACCCAAAGCCCTGCGCTGGATCAAACGTTAGTGTGGAATCATGGCAGACATCGCTCTCATAACCGGAGCCTCCGGAGGTCTCGGACGGCACATAGTACAAGCACTGGCCGCAGACGGCTACCGTATAGCCCTGCATTATTTCCGGGATGAAGACAAGGCCAGGGACCTCTGCGCAACACTGCCTGTGCAATCGGGGCCACACATGTGTTTCCAGGCAGATCTCACCGATGAAGCAGCCATCGCCGCCATGGTGCAAGGCATCAGCGACAGCATGGGAGCCGTCAGCCGCCTGATCAACAACGCCGGTATTCCCTTCAGCGGCCTCAGCTGGAAACAGGACCTGAGCGATTGGCAGGAGGTGTTCGCCGTCAACGCGACCGCCCCATGGTTGCTGAGCAAGTATTGCATCCCACTGATGCGCACACTTGGGTCGGGGAGGATTGTTCACATTTCGTCCATCGTCGCCCACCGGCCGCTGGCTGGCACTTCCGCCTATGCTGCCGCCAAGTCCGCGCTGGAAGGTCTCACGCGTGCCCAGGCAGTCGAACTCTCACGCTTCGGCATTACCGTCAACTGTGTGGCGCCCGGGTATTTCGATGCAGGAATGATCAGCTCTGTTGACGAAACGATACGCGAAGACATCCGTGCCCATACACCTGCCGCCCGCCTCGGTCATGCCGAGGAACTCGCCGCGGCCATTTCTTATCTCTGCAGCGAAAAAGCCGCTTTCACCACCGGACAAATCCTTCACATCAACGGAGGCTTATACATCTGACACCATGGTACACTTACTCAGCGAAAAAAACTCTGTCATCCATCACTTCATAGCGGAACTACGCAACATACACGTACAAAACGACCGCATGCGTTTCAGAAGAAACCTGGAACGTATCGGCGAGATTGCCGCGATGGAAATAAGCAAAGTGATGCCCTATGCGCCACAGGACATCACCACTCCACTCGGTGTAGCCAATATGATGCTGATGTCGGAGCAACCCGTTGTGGGTACCATCCTGCGGGCCGGCCTCCCCTTACACCAGGGCATACTGAATTATTTCGACGCAGCGGACAACGCCTTCATCTCCGCCTACCGTAAGCACCATAAAGACGGCAGTTTCGAAATCAAACTGGAATACATGGCCAGCCCTTCCCTCGACGGTCGCATCCTCATTCTGGCAGACCCCATGCTTGCAACAGGAGCTTCCATCGTCACTACATACAAAGCTATTCTGGAGCTGGGCAAACCCAAGCATCTGCACATCGTAGCCGCCATTGGCAGCATTCAGGGCGTTGAGTATGTAAAAAAACACCTTCCTGAGTCGGTTGACATCTGGATGGGCGCCATCGATGAAGAACTTACTGCACAGTCTTATATTGTTCCCGGACTTGGTGATGCGGGCGACCTTGCTTTCGGTGACAAGGCTTAACTAAAGCACACCATTTCCGTTTTACCGGGCCTTTACGGCAGCCCAAAAACAAACAGCGCACATGAACGAATTATGGAAAATTCTCCAGGTCATTCTGCTCAGCAGCGTGAAGTTTGTTGCGGGACCTCCGTTTGCTTACTACGACCAACGCTATGATTTCAGTCTGGTAGAAACGGTATTGTATTGCGTCACCGGAGGATTGCTCGGCGTGCTTGTTTTCACTTTCCTGTCGGGTCCATTCTTTCAGCTGGAGAAGTGGATTGTGCGCAAATACCACCAACTCTCCCGCAAAAAAAACCGCTTTTCTGATCCCGTCACAGACACTCCTGAACCGCTCGAGGTGCATTATGAGTACATCGATCGAGAAGCACGCCGCAGGAAAGTATTCACCAGGAGAAACCGGCGCATTGTCAAAATATGGCGTAGCTATGGGCTTACCGGCATTGCCATTATCACGCCGGTCATATTGTCCATCCCCATTGGCACCATCGTTGCCAATAGTCTTGAACCCAACAAAAAGAAAATCATCCTGTACATGTTCCTTTCGATCGTATTCTGGTCTCTTGCGATGACCACGGTTTTCGAATTGCTGCACGTGGCCACAGTACGTGATCTCAAGGAACAAGTGATCGAATGAAACAGCGCTACACCCATTTATTCTTCGACCTGGACCACACCCTGTGGGACACCGACAGGAATGCAGCCGAAAGTCTGCAGGAGATGTTTGAAGAGACGGAACTCGCAAAGAGGGGGATTCCGGACTTTATCCGCTTCCACCAGACTTTCCGCGAGCACAACGAGCAGTTATGGCACTTATATGCAGAAAACAAAACCGACAAGGAAACTGTCCGACTTCACCGCTTCCGACAGACACTGCTGGATTTCGGAATAGAGGACGAGCAGCTGGTGCACCATCTTGCTGAGCTGTTCGTATCCCGCACTCCCCATAAAAAACACCTTTTGGCTGGCGCGATTGCCTTGCTGGAGCAAGTGAGCAGCATATACCATTTGAGCATCATCACCAACGGATTCCGCGAAGCTCAATACACCAAAATGCAGGCTTCCGGGCTGGCGCCTTATTTCCGGCAGGTGATTGTTTCTGAAGAAGTCGGTTGTCACAAACCCGACCCCGCTATATTTCAGCACGCCATCCACCTTACCGGTGCGGCCTCCGCCGCGGACTGTATGATGATCGGAGACACTTTCAACACCGATGTACAAGGAGCGTTGAATGCCGGTGTCAAGGCCGTGCATCTCTGCAGTGACGACACAGCGCCTACACACGAAAATGTCATTCGCATTGGTACGCTCGGCGAATTGTTGACTCATCTTTGAAGCGGATGTGTCATAAAAAGAAAAGCCCCGGCGGGACCGGGGCTGTGAGCGTGATTCGGTGAATCAGTTCTTTTTCTCTTCAGTGCCTTCTGTTTTGGCATCTGCATGGCCATGATTGTGGCCTCCTTTCTGGCAGCAAGATGATTTTCCGGCTGCTTTTTCGTCCTTGGCAGAGGAACAGGATTTTGCATCTGCACCTTTCTTGGAAGAACAGCAGGAACCGGCTTTAGCAGCAGGCTTGGCTGTTTCCTTTTGCACCTGCTGATCTGTAGAGATGGCTTCCGCTTTTTCAACGCGTACTGCAGACTGTGCGAATGCTGAACCGACGGAACAGAACGTTACGAAGGCAGCTGCGATAAAGATTTTTTTCATGATGATATGGATATGTTTATAGATATTCTGGTACAATAATACGTTTAGAAAGGCAATTTAGTACAATTTTTCCGATAATTAATCACTTCTTCACCCTTTCTTACAAAAATCGTCTGAACATCGGTAATTTTGACCCATGACCCAAGGCGAAAGCATCCGAATAGCCCTCACTGCCATCCGTGCGCAGATGCTTCGTACCATTCTGACCATACTGATCATCGCTTTCGGCATCATGGCTTTAGTCGGAATACTGACCTCTATCGATGCCCTCAAAGGCAGCATCAACAGCAGCTTTTCGAGTATGGGGTCCAACTCCTTCACCATCCGTAACTCGGGCATGAACATCCATATGGGTAAGCGCACACGCAGAGCAAAGCGTCACCCCAAGATCACCTACCAGGAGGCACTGGATTTTTCACAGAGGTTCAATTTTCCCGCCAAGGTTTCGGTATCGTCCATGGCTACCATGACGGGCACCATCAAATCAGGCGCTCAGAAGACCAATCCGAATGTTTCGGTCGTTGGAGTAGATGTCAATTACATCGACGTTTCGGGTTATAAAATCAGTGAGGGACGGAATTTCAGCCGTCAGGACCTTGAAAACGGTCTCCACGTTTGCATTCTCGGGCAGGAAATCATCAGTAAACTTTTTCCGAAATCATCTGCCGTAGACCAGCTCGTCAGTGTCGGCGCCGCCAAGTACCGGGTGGTCGGCGTGCTCCAGGAGAAAGGTTCCAGCATGAGTATGGGGGGCGACAAAATCGTACTGATTCCCTTGCTGAATGTCAAGCAGGACTATGCCAATGAGGGTACCACCTACTCAACGACCATCAAAGTGGACCAATTGGCCCAGCTCGAACCTGCCATCGGAGAAGCCACCGGGCTCATGCGCAGCATACGCAAGGACCCTACCGGAGAAGAAAACAGCTTTGAAATCACCCAGAGCGACAGCCTGGCCGGTATGGTCATTGAGTCCATCAGCACTGTCACCACCAGCGCCACCATCATCGGTATCATCACCCTGCTGGGTGCCTCCATCGGACTCATGAATATCAT